>CAXTMW010000128.1:5998-10553 GCA_964245455.1 uncultured Acidobacteriaceae bacterium | reverse complement strand
TGGCAAAGGCATCCTGTATGCCGAAGGAAACGAGCTGTACCTTACCCACGTCGCCGACCCGCGACGTGAACTCTTCGCATCCCTGCCTGGGCGGGCGTTCTGGCTGCGTTGGAACCCAGCGGGACAACTGTTACGGTTCACGATCATCGATCCTATCAAGCACACGGGATCGCTTTGGCAACTTACAGTGTCCGACCGCAAACCCCGACAGATCCTGACGAGCTTCATGGAGCCGCCGATGGAGTGCTGCGGCGTCTGGACAGCCGATGGCCGCGCTTTCGTCTTTCAATCGGACCGAGGCGGCAATACCGATCTTTGGCGGCTCGAGCGCAATTCCACCACGAATGCTGTGCGCCTGACCGATGGGCCGCTGCAGTTCCAGGCGCCGGTCGCCGCTCGCACCGGCAGCATGATCTTCTTCCTGGGTGTGGATGGCCGATCGCAGGTGAAACGCCTTACCGGTAACGGCGAACTGATGCCCGAAAAGAGCTTTCTGGCCGCGGCATATCGCGTAGATTTCTCGCGCGATCGGAGATGGGTCGCCTGGACCGACAATATGGGCCGTCTTTGGCGGGCGGCAGCGGATGGCACTCAGATGTTGCAACTCACGCCGGACACGCTGGATGTCTTTCTGGCTCGGTGGGCCCCGGACGGTTCGCGTATCGCCCTGATGGCCCGTGAACCGGGCAAGGCTTGGCGGCTCTACCTGGTAAGCGCCGATGGGCGCGATCTCCAGCCGCTGTTGCAGGAGTCACGCAACGCCGCAGACCCATCGTGGTCGCCTGACGGCCAGTCGCTTGTCTTTGGCCGCATCAACGACACGCTCGGCAAAGAAACTGCGGCACGGACCTTGAACATTCTGAACCTGCGATCGAATCAGGTCATGCAGCTGCCCGGCTCAAACGGCCTTTGCAGCCCACGCTGGTCGCCCGATGGACGCTATATCGCCGCGCTCTCCCTTGATCAACGGCAGCTACTGCTGCTTGATGTAAGGACTGGCCGCTGGCGACCCTTACCGGTTCGCTCCGGCGCAGACCCTGCATGGTCCGGCGACAGCCGGTTCCTCTATCTCCACGAGCCGCTCGATCCAGCGCAACCGATTGATCGTATTTCCGTCCCGGACGGCAGGGTACAGCAATTGGTAAAGCTTTCCTTTTCGCCGGAGAGCGATGCCGCTGGTTATATTTTTGGCGGTCTCACCCAATATGACGAGCCATTGATCGTGGAGCGTACCTTTACAGGGAATCTATATGCAACCGAGGTGAAGTAACACGTCTGCTGTCGGAACTCACTCCAAACCAGAGAATAACGCTCTGAATGCTTGCCCTGCCAGGAGCCCCAAATGTAGCTTTACGCCGACCAGCTCCGACCCCGCAGCCGCACCGGTCCGTCTCAGTGCGTCGTGGACACGTAGTCGGGGCACGTGGAAAAACGGCTCTTGAACCTTACTGCCGACTATCCCCAATTCACTCCAGCAGATCCGCCAGCCGATGAGCTAACCGTGTCCGCTTGAAGGCTAGGGTCGCTGCCGAAAGTGCTGCTGCTGGAGCGGATCTGGGCTGAGCAGTTCGTCGACGATGGCAATGGGCAGCCATGCCTGCGCGACGTAGACCGCATGAAGAGCCTGGCAGGACTGGTCAGCTCGCCCTGTGACCCGGAAGCCCGGTACAGCACCAAGCGCGGCAACTCCTGCGTCGGCTACAAGGTCCACTTCACGGAAAGCGGAGATTGTCATCGACGCAGTTTTCCGGAGGGTGTTCCAGGTGTGCAACCGCGAGAACCACGATGGCCCCAGTCAGCGGGTGCGGCTGCCCATGCACTGCAGCGCAGCCGGGAACTCGCAGCGGTCGCTGGCCCGCCCGAAGCGAATCCGATTGCTGATGGCCGCCCAATCGCTCGGGTACCGGGATTTGTTCTCACGCTTGATAGGCATACTGCTACTTTTCGCCGCGCCAGCTTTCGGTTCGAGATGCGGGTTCAGCCATATCTCAGTATCAGCGGCCACCCAGCCTTCTTTCCATGGCTGTGTTCGCACTTTGTCGAACGGCACGCCATTCTCTCGTGCAGTATGCCCGGCGTCGTACAGCAGGCAGTGCGTACCAGGGAAGCCGTCTTCCCTGCCCTCTTCGAGCCGGCACCGAAATTGTACGGCCCGGCACCGCTCACGGCTTCATCTTTCTGTCGCTTGAAGACGAGACCGGCATCGCCAACGCCATCGTGGACCCGGACCTCTACGAGGCGAACCGGTCGCTCGTCACCTACGCGAAGTTCCTGTTCATTGAAGGTGCGCACCAGAACATCGACACGGTGATCCATCTCCGCGCCAAGCACATCGAGGAGCTCACCGTGACCGACGCGCCTATGGAGTCCCATGACTTTCACTAGGAGCTGCCCGTGAGTGAACCGATGGCCTCGCCCGGCGAGAAGCAGCCTCCCAGAGAGTGGTGGCTCGAGAACGCCTGCCGCATCGCGGCCTTCCGGCTCAGGCAGCAGCGCTACAGGAGCGCCAACACCGTTCCTATCCGGGAGCAGGTGCGCGATTGTGTCGAGTTTGTCCGCATCGTCTGGGAAGAAATAGAACGACATCTAGAGGAGTGTGGGAGCCGCAATGAAATCCAGCCAGAGATGGGCGTCAGCCTTCGAGCTCGGCCGCAGCCAGTGCAAAGCCGGCACCGGCAAGCGCATCGCGTATCAGCGGTTCACAGCCAGGTTCGGCCAGAACGCGCGCATACCCAATATCAATCGAGTCGAGACGTACGCCTGGAACCGCCCCGAGAATGCGTGATACGCCATGAACCGCGTCATCGCTCTGCATGCCTGCAATCGTTAAGAGCTGCGTGTGAAAGATGGCCATGAGTGAAATCCCCCACAAGCTCTATCGGCCAGAACTTCCACTCCTTTACCCCAATTGGCAGCTTCGGCGTGGATGTATTCGCTATCCCTGTGCAAGCTCGACAAACCCAGCCTTCTCTACCTGAACTTGATCGACCTCAAGCTTCCGAGCTGCATCCCGGTGACTGCGGAGGGATGCCAGGATGCCTTCCTGATCGAGCGCCGAAAAACCTAGCTGAGCAAGCATCGCTTCAAGCTCACTTTCAGAACCGAACCAGTGTCGCTTGTAAGCATCGGGAGCCGCCGAACGGTCCTCCTCGACTATTTCCGCAGCGACAGCCTCCACCATCATGTGCCCGCTGGCAGTACTACTTGAAGCGAAAGTAAAGAAAAGGGCTGGGCTGGCTGCTTCGTCAGGCATATTGCAAGACTACACAGGGCTGAAGGCCGCGCCACGCGCTATTAAGCGGAGTGCCCCCTAGGTGCCTGCTTTACGACGAGCGGTATTCAATGACGTCCTGTGTCAGCTAGCTGCCAGACGGGTTCGCATCCGCACCCAGAGAATTGGTGAAATGGCAGAGGGATAGAGAAAAGCTCAAGGTGATTGCGATGGAGAGGATCGACGGAAACGTCCTGCTCCAATTCTTGAATGGGATCTCCGTTTACTACCACACCCGACTTTTTTGAGAAGTCCAGGAGCATGATGGCAACATCGCTATCCCGAACGAGGCCGCAAGCGAAGACGACGCTCCGCTGGCTTTACCAGCGTAGGCAACGCAAAAGCAGCATTCTCACCTGCTACAAAGCCAAAGCTGGTGAACTAAGACGAATCTTGCTCAGACATATAACGGAACGTTTATAAGAGTTACCGTTCTCCAAAGATTAAAGTTGAAAGTTCTGGAGTGGTTTGACAGAGTCATCTACGTTCTGTTTCCACAGCTTCCGTATCTCATTTACCAGGAATTGTAAGGCCTGAAAGCGCGTTCCGCCCTTCGTTGTCGAGTAGATAGCAAGTTGCGGCTATCGGTAAGAGGAAGAAGCCTCTTCCCTGGCTCCAGCCGCCGAGAAGACCGGCGTCTTCGCCACCCATCTCAGCGGGGACACCCCGCAACGCCCTGCATACCTTCGTCGCTGCGCGCCTATTAGACCAAACAGCCAGGTCAAAGAGCTTATCGCTGCTAACGTCAGAGCTCTCATCGAGCAGCTTGAAGCCGGACACTCGGAAGGCCTCACAGCGTACCTCTCCGCAATGGGCCGGTTCTATAAGTACAGCTTCGGCAACATCCTCGAGATCGCGCGGCAGAAGCCTAATGCGACTCACGTTGCCGGGCTGTATGCGTGGAATCAGCTGGGCCACAAAGTCAGGAAAGGCGAGCGTGGCATCCGCATTCTGGCGCCCATGATCGGCGTTCGCCGCAAGAAGGACGGGGAAGCCGAGAAGGATATCCGCACTCAGAACACCGCTGTCATCGTAGGGTTCCGTCCGGCTTACGTGTTCGACGTGAGCCATACCGCAGGTAAGGAACTGCCGAGCCTTTCCGTCCGCATGACCGGAGATGCAGGCGCATACCGTGACCGCCTGATCGAGTTCACCGTCGCCCGGGGCACTGCGCTTGAGTTCAAGGAGTCCCTCGCGCCGGCGTAGGGCGTCAGCTATGGCGGCCGCGTCGCCCTGCTGCCCGGCCAGCAACCCGCGGATGAATTCTCCGCGCTTGTGCATGAG
>CAXTMW010000128.1:0-5988 GCA_964245455.1 uncultured Acidobacteriaceae bacterium | reverse complement strand
GCTGGCACACGAGATGTTGCACAAAGCCGAACGCCGCACCGCCACTACCAGGACTGTGCGGGATACCGAAGCCGAAGCCATCGCGTTTGTGGTCGGCACGACCATCGGTCTGAACGCCGGACGTGCCTCTGCTGACTACATCCACCTCTACCACGGCAATGCCGCGCTTCTGGCCGAAAGCCTGGAAGTGATTCAGCGCACCTCCGCCTTGATCCTCTCCGTGATCAAGGCATCCGTAGCGGAGCAGGCCGAGGCACCCACACCAGACCCCGCACTGGCGCAAGCCAGCTGACCAAGGTTTCGCGAAGGGGCGGACGGTTCCAGCCGTCGCTTACACCATCCCGCACGTTTTAACTTGCCCCAAGGAGGGCCATCATGCAGAACAGCAGCGCGTTCCAGTATCTCGCCACCGACACCATCCACGAGTCCGCCACCAACCCGCGCCGCTTACTTAACTATGCGAAGGCCAATGGCAGGCCCTTCTCGGAGGCATTGCAGTACTACGCGATCGAGCGTTTCCTCTATCGTCTTTCGGTTTCTCCGCACGTTGAAAGCTTTATCTTGAAGGGTGCCTTGCTGCTGACCGCGTGGCAAGCTCCCATCTCGCGTCCGACGATGGATATCGATGAGGGTACAAGACTAAAGTTGCTTTTAAGCCTCTTGCAATCTACGTTGAAAAATCCCTGGACAACCAGTTTGGACCTGTCTCAGGCGCGACCGATTTGTAGCCCGCATCGACCTAATCTTTACGCTAAGAAGCCCCTCCCGGATTTGGGGAGGGGCCTGCCTTTCCCTATTCGCTATCGGCGGATAAGTCCGATAGTCGCGAAGAGCATGATAGCGACCCCTAGCACAAGCAGGTACAGCCGAAATGCAATGTAGCTGAAGACAAGCACGCCAGAATTCTCGCGTACTTGTATCTCTGCACTTGCTTTGCGGTAAACCTGCAGGATCGATACAGTGGCAAAAACAAGAAAAAACAGTACGAAAAGCAAAAAGATAAGCGTGCCCGGGTCGGACTTCCACATAAGAAGTGGATTCCTAAGTGCCCTTACCAAAGCCAAAAAACAAATGCCGTTAAAAAGTATCGCCAGCAGGAAGTGTATAGAAGTCCCAGGTCTCCCTTGGAGAGTGCGCCTCCAGGATGCCGGGAGATTTTCAGCCGTAACGGAAATAGCCATATGCGTCTCCGCAGTTTTAATCGAACATGCCCGCTGCATTGAGAGCCCAGAGGCCAAAGCTGACTGTGCCGAAGAACAGTGCGACAGGCTCCTCCGCGAAGACGCCATCGCCAACACCAATTCCAGCGCAAACCCGTTCAGCATATTCGATATAGCGATTTTGGGCTTGGATTTTGCCTGCAGTCGTGCCGGAAACCTGTCCTAGGATCTGCTGCTCGATTCCATAAAGACCGGACCCTACGACTTGATCCAGCGCCGCTTGCAGGTCGGCGACAAGTGCATCATGCGTCGCTTGTATCTCATCGCTGGTCGGGTAAATGCCTTGGCCGGTCAAGTTCTCAACGACGGATTGCATGAAGGAATCGACATCCGCATTAAGAACATCGGCTTCGCGGGCCGTCACCTGCTGTGTGAACCAGTCATTCCAGCCTGAATCCTGTAGATTGCCGAATGCGGCTTGCAGCGAGGTTACAAACGACTGAAGATCGGCTTGTGAGACGGACGCCGTTTGAGCTGCACCGGATGGCTTGTTAATGAGAGGCGCAGCCTTCTTCTGGGCGAGCAGGAGAACGGATTTGCTAATTGCCGGGCCGCCAATCAGCGGGGGGGTGGGTGAGAGCCGGAAACATGCTGGAGGTCGCGCCGAAAGCGAGACCTGACGATAGAAGAGTTCTTCTGTTCAAAACAGCCTCCTTGTTTCTGGTAGGAAGAATCGTTCTGCCAAGCGTGGCCGTCAAGTTAATTCTTCAGTTTTAAAGCGGTATTCCTCCCGCAGTACCTCAAGCGGCTTTTGCCCCAGTATGCGGAAGCTCGCGATCCAGCCGGTGATGACCGCCAGCGCTGCCGTCAGCAACACGCCTGTCACGTCGGCGCGCCCGTCTGACACGAAGGGCACGTCGGCAATATGGCAAAGGATACGGGAGAGCCCGTTGGCGAAAAGCGCGCCGGCAAGGCCCGCAAGCAGACCCAGCACCACGAACTCAACCGAGAACACGCCGGCGATGCGCGGGCGCGTCGCGCCGAGCGTCTTAAGCACCACAACCTCGCGCACGCGGCGAAAGCGCGTGCTCGCGATGCTGGACGCAAGGATCACCATACCCGACAGGATGGAGAACCCGGCGAGGAAGCGGATCACGATCGTGATCTGCCCGACCACCTGCTGGATCGTCTCCAGGATGTCGGCGATATTGATGGCAGTCACCGTTGGATAGTGCGCGAAAAGCGCTCGCTGCAGCTCGGCAATGCGGCCCGGCTGCATGTGCATGGCCGCATACCAAACCACGGGCATGCCGCTCAGCTGCGCCGGGGCGAAGATGAACTCGCTGCGGCTTGAGATATGCTGGCCGTCCACCGTGTAGATGGCGGCAACGGTTGACGTAAAGCGCCGGCCGTCGGACGAGAAGCCAATCTGCGAACCGATGTGGAGGTGCAAACGCCCGGCGATGCGGTCAATGACGGCGACCGAGTGCGGATCGCCCTTGGCCCACCAAGCACCCTGCGCCACGTGGATGCCGACCGGCGGCTGCTCAGCCCAGGTGAAGGAAAGCGTGCGCCTCAGGTGCATCGGGTACTTTTTGCGGTCGAGGTCGCGCACCGGCGTGCCCTCCAGTGTGTCGAGGGAACCGGTGAGAATGGGCAGCGCTTCAAAGTTTTTCTCGGCGCCGGGCTGCGCCAGCACCAGCTGCCGCACGCCGTCGAGCTCGTCGGACGCAACGTCGATGAGAAATACATTCGGCGTGCTGGGCGACATGGCAGTGTGCATGCGGTCGACGATGGAGCCCTGCATGAGAAACACGCTGAGGATCAGCATGACGCCCACGCCGAGCGCCGCCAGCACTGCCGCGGACTGGTTACCCGGCCGATACAGGTTCGCAAGGCCGTGCCGCAGTGTCGACGGCAGCGCCAGGCGCGTGCGATTGAGCGCGATCTTCAGTACGCGCAATAGGCCGGAGGCAAGCGCGAGCAGAATCGACAGGGCCGCGGCAAGCGCGCCCGCAAACCAAATGCCGCCCTTCCAGGTGTCAGACAGCAGCGCCGCGATGATGGCAAGCGCGAAGACAATGACGATCGCGGCAATGATCTGCACCCAGGCTTCGCGCAGTTTGCGCGCGAAGGTGCGCAGACGCTGGCCTTCCTCGGCGGTCTCGACCAGCCGGCGCAGCACCACGCTGGGCCGTATGTTGCGGACCTCAAGGAGCGGCGGCAGTGAAAACAACATCGTCGTCAGGATGCCGGTTGAAAACGCGCCCAGCACCGGCAGCCACGGCAGGCGGATCGGCGGCCGAATGGGCAGCAGCGAACCGAGCACGCTCGGCAGCACCCACTCCACCGCAACCCCGAGCACCACGCCGAGCAGCGCGCCCGAGCAGCCCAGCAGCAGCGTTTGCAGGACGTAAATGCGCAATACGTCGGCCGAGCGGGCGCCCATCGACTTCATGATCGCGATGCCGTCGATGCGCTGCTGCAGGTGCGCGCGCATGGCCATGGCAACGCCGATGGCGCCGAGCACCATGGCGACCAGGCAGATAAGCGAAAGCAGCCCGCGTGCCTCATCCAGGCCTTCGGTCAGCTCGGGCGAGCCTTCGCGGTAGTCGGCCACTTGCGCTTCCGGCAGCGCGTGTTCGAGCGCGGCGCGGTCGCCGCTGATCGATGCATCGAGCGGCAAACGGAACAGGTAGCGCTCGGTCGAGCGGCTGCCCGGCTGCAGCAAGCCGATCGACTCGACCGCGTGGCGCGTCATCATCACACGCGGTCCGATGCCGACGCCGGCGGTCAGACGATCCGGCTCTTTCGCGATGAGCGCCGCGATGCGAAACTGCTTGCCGCCGATGCGCAGCATGGAGCCGACCGTGGTGTGCAGGCGCACGAGTAGGCTTTCATCGACGACGGCCGTGCTGTCGGTGAGTGCGGCGGCGAGCGAGCCGGCCGGCTGCAATCTGAGCGTGCCGTAGAAGGGGTACTTGGCCGGGTCGACGACTTTGAGCGACACCAGCAGCGGCACGGGGTCGCCGACCACCCCGGCCATCGAGGCCATCTCGGTCACCTGCGTCATCTCGGCACCGCTTGCCTGGCTGAACTGCGCGAGCCGCTGCTGCTCCTCGGGCCGCAGCACCCGGCTCATGCGCGCGGAAAGGTCCGCCGCCAGGATGGAGCGAGCCTGCCCCAGCAGCGTTGTGGAAAATGAGTCCGCGAAGCCGCGAACGCCCGTGAGCGCGCCCACGCCGATCGCGACCGAAAGCACGACAAACACAAATTTGACGCGGGCAAACAGAAGCTCGCGCGCGGCAATGCGCAGCGCGGTCCGCCAGGGCAGCGCCGGTTTGGTTTGGCCATTCGCGGTCAGGCGAGTCGCGGGCTGGGTTTCAGGATCAGCTGCGGGTCGGGTCGCGGTGGCCATCAGCGCAGTCCCGCCCCGGACGTCGCAACAGCGTCCATGCCAACCGACGCTTCCTCCTGCACCATCACGTCCTTCACAATCAGCCCATCTCGCAGAATGACCTGCCGATCCGCACGGGCGGCAATCTGCGGGTCATGCGTCACCATGACGAGCGTGGTGCCGGCCTCGCGCTGGCGCGTCGTCAGCAACTCCAGCACATGCCGGCCGTTTACGGTATCCAGGTTGCCGGTCGGCTCGTCTGCCAGCACAATCGGCGGCTCCAGCACAAACGCACGCGCAAGCGCAACCCGCTGCTGCTCGCCGCCCGACAGCTGCACGGGGTAGTGGTGCAGGCGAGGTCCCAGGCCCACGCTTTCCAGCAGCTTGCGCGCCCGCGGCTTGCCGTCGCCGCGCGCATTCAACTCAAATGGCAGCAACACATTTTCAAACGCGGTCAGCGTGGGGATGAGCTGATAGCTCTGGAAGACAAAGCCGATCTTGCTGCCGCGCACCTGCGCCAGGCGGTCCTCGGCCATCCGGCTGATGTCGACTCCGTCGATCAGCACCTGACCTTCGGTCGGCGAGTCGAGCCCGGCAAGCAGGCCAAGCAGCGTACTCTTGCCCGAGCCGGACGAACCCATGATCGCGACAAACTGACCGCGCGGCACCAGCAGGTTGATCCCTTTCAGGATTTCGACCGTCGAGCTTCCATTGCGCATGCGCTTCCAGATTCCGCGTGCTTCCACCATGCTTGCCGTTCCCCTTGTGTGTCGTCTATCAGACGCTTTCCGGGCCCATTTCGGACTCGTTTCCACCCAAACTCATTCCAGCGGGAAGGAACCAGACGCGGCCCGCTACACTCAGTGGAGCATGCTTCGTATCCTTGTGGCTTCCCTGCTGCTTTCCCTTGCCCCAGTCGCACATTCCCAGAACAACCAGACTGTTGTGTGCTTCGGCGACAGCCTGACCCAGGGCGTGGGCGCGCCGGCTGGCAATGCCTACCCTGATTTTTTGCGTAAGGACTTGCTGGAGGCCGGCTATCATCTCGATCTCATCAACCAGGGCGTCGCCGGGGACACGACCAAGGACGGCATGGCGCGGATTGCGGCTGTGCTGCGCGCGCATCCCTCTGTAGTCGTGCTGGAGCTGGGCGCCAACGACGGGCTGCGCGGTCAACCCGTCCCAGGCATTGTGCACAACCTGAGTACCATGATCGACACCTTTGAGCGCGCGCATATCCGGGTGCTGCTGGCCGGCATCGATCTGCCCCCGAACCTGGGACCGGAGTACGTGAAGGAGTTCGACGCGGTGTACCCGGCGCTCGCGGCCAGGTACAAGCTGCCGCTCATCCCGTTTCTGCTGCAGGATGTGTATGGCGTGGAAGGCATGATGAGCCCGGACTACCTGCACCCGAACGGCACCGGCTACGAG
>CAXTMW010000127.1:10170-10701 GCA_964245455.1 uncultured Acidobacteriaceae bacterium | reverse complement strand
TCCTGATTGCTTCCGGATCGCGCGGCCACGTGGCCTGGGGCTACGCGCTGGGCGCCGCGCTCATGATGCTGGGCGCACTATGCGAGCTCGTCATCGGGGTGGAGGCAGCGGGGCAGTCGCTCGAATCCGTGACAAAACCGCTGCAAAGTCGCTCAGGGCAAGCGAAAGGCTAGGGTAGAGGGTATCTACGGTAGAAAGCGGTTCAGCGGCAACGCCGAAAGTGCGAGGCGGCCGCACTCACTTAGCGGTCGATCTGAAGCCTCCGTGCAGAACCAGGACCATGACCGCAGCGGTCACAGCGCCTGCGGAACGCCAGGCCAGGGAAGCAAAAAGATGCGCCGACCGGAAGGCCCTGCGCTCACCGGCCAATCTCGATTTCCGCCAGGCCGTTCACCGGGAGGGCGACAGACACCGTGCCGTCGCGGATGTCCGTGATGAAGACGCGACCCGTCCGCTCGTCCACCGCCAGGTCCGTGGGGTTGTGGCCGAGCGTGACGGTGCGCAGGAGCGCCCCGGTCACGGTATCCAGGG
>CAXTMW010000127.1:8641-10160 GCA_964245455.1 uncultured Acidobacteriaceae bacterium | reverse complement strand
GCTCCGAAACTTGCGGAGCAGCGATGCCAAGACTGCCGTTCTGCGGACGAGCCTGCACTGATTTGCTCCTTTGTTGGGTGAGATGCGGTTAGCTACCAGCGCAACAACACCAGCTGTGAGCAGAAACCCGGCCCCATGGCCGCGAGGATCCCGTAGCTTCCCGGAGCCGGCCGGCGCTCGTTGATTGTGTCTTCCAACACCAGCAGTACGGACGCCGAGGAAAGATTGCCGACCTTGCGCAGCGATTCCCACGAGAGCGCGCACTCCTCCCGGGTAACTCCGGCGGCGTCGGCCATCGCTTCGAGCACTTTGGGCCCGCCGGTGTGCAGCACCCAGGAAGTGATCTGCTGGCGCGTCAGGCCGTGCGCCGCAAGAAAGCGTTCGAGATCCAGCGGCAGATGCTTGCGGATAATCGCCGGTACCTCTGGGGAGAGGACGATCTTGAAGCCTTCTTCCCCGATATCCCAGCCCATCGCTCCTTCAGTATCGCGATAAAAGCTGGACTGTGCGGCAACGATCGTCGGCCCTGCGCCCGGGACTGGCAGCTCGACCTGATCGCCTGCGACGATGACCGCCGCGGCACCATCGCCAAACAGCCCCGTCGCGATGAAATTGGCAATCGAAAGGTCGCGCCGCTGCCAGGTCAGCGAGCACAGCTCGACCGAGAGCAGCACGGCAATTTTGTGTGGGTAGGCTCGCACATAGTCATAGGCCTGGGCGATGCCGGCCGCCCCGGCAACACAGCCCAGGCCGAAGATCGGGGTCCGCCGCACGTCAGGGGGGAGGTCCATCCGGTTGGCCAAGTGCGCGTCGAGCGAGGGGCTGACCACGCCGGTTACCGTTACGGTCAGCAACGCGCCAATCTGCTCCTTGCCCAGCCTCGCTTGAGCAAGCGCGCGGCAGATTGCCTGTTCGCCAAGCTCCTCGGCCACGCGAAGCCACGCCGCGTTGAACTCTCCCCAGCGCTCCAGCTTGGCGTACTCGTCCAGCGCCAGCGCAAAATGGCGGCCGTCGACCCCGACGCGATGGTGAAATCGCTCGAGCAGAGCAGGATTTTCAAGCTCCTCGCCCCAGTGCTGCACCAGTTGATCAAACACCTGCTGCTGGGTGTAATAGCGGGGCGGGAGAGCAGAGGCAACGGCGGCAATACGACTCAAATGGGGCTCCAGGGGGTCGAACGCTCTTCCACGGTACGTTGGACGCCCTGCCTTCGCAAGGGTTATACCGCAGTTAGCTGTATTTCGCCGCACCCACCCAGAGCGTTGCCGCCATCCGGTACAGGTAGCGCTGTCGCACCGTGCCCGAGCGGCCGGTCGCGGCCATCAGGCCCGCGAGCTCCCGTGCCGTGTAGGCCTGCCTTACCGAGATTGGGCCGTCGTGACGGGAGATGCGGCTAGGATCGACGAGCGAGAACAGCCGGGCCAGCGCGTAATGAACGCGCGTCCGCTCCAGGTCGTTGATCATCACGGCCACGCGCGCGACGCGAAGCGCTTCCCGGAGGAACCGTGCTGCCTGATCC
>CAXTMW010000127.1:3315-8631 GCA_964245455.1 uncultured Acidobacteriaceae bacterium | reverse complement strand
CAAGGTGATGGAGAAACAGCGAGCTAATCACGCCGGCCACACTTTTATCAGGCAGCGGCATGGCGAGTGCGTCGCCCTGGAGCATGCGCGGGGCGGCGAGCTGTGCCGGCCAGCCGAGGGGTAGATGGCTCGCCTGGCGGTCGAGCAGCGTGAAAGAAAACCGGGTGCCGCGATACTCGGCGGAGCGGGCCATAGCAAGCGCGGCCGAGGCGAGCGCCGTGGCGCGGCCGGCCGCTACCTCCAGGATCGCGAGCTCCCGGCGCCCGGCCGCTGCCTGTTCCCGCAGCTCCCGGTGCACGCGGCTGCCGCCGAACCAGCTATTCACAAACTCAATGGAACGGAGCGCGGAGGCGATCTCGGCCGGGCTGCCCCGGTCGTTATCGAGCCATTCCGGAGCCAGTTTGCGGCGAAAGTCCCAAATCTGCACTGTGGGTCATTCTAAGCGCGGCAGATCGTCGGAGACCGACTGAGGCCATGCGATACTCGGAGCTAATGTACAAACGCGTCGTGCTCAAGCTCTCAGGGGAAGCGCTGGCCGCGGGCCGGGGCTTCGGCGTCGATGTCACTCGCGTGCATGAGGTCGCCGCCGAGGTGGCCGAGGTTGCCGCGCGCGGGGTCGAGGTCGCGATCGTCGTCGGCGGCGGCAATTTCTTTCGCGGCGTTGCCGAGCAGGCCCAGCACATGGACCGTGTGTCCGCCGACAACATGGGCATGCTCGCCACCGTCATCAACTCGCTTGCCATTCAGGACGCGATTGAAAAGACGGGGACGCACTGCCGGGTCATGTCCGCCATCCAAATGCACCAGGTTTGCGAGCCCTACATTCGCCGCCGAGCGGTGCGCCACCTGGAAAAAGGCAGGGTGGTCGTCTTTGCCGCCGGGACCGGGAATCCTTATTTTTCGACTGACACCGCGGCCTCGCTACGTGCGATGGAGATCCGGGCCGATGTGCTGCTGAAGGCGACCAAGGTCGAAGGCATCTACTCCGCCGACCCGGTGCTCGACAAGACCGCGACGAAATTTGAAGAGATCACCTACATGGAAATCATGCGGCTCGGGTTGAAGGTGATGGATATGACCGCGGTGAGCCTTTGCAAAGACAACAGCATGCCCATGATCATTTTCAGCATGAACCAGACGGGCAACATCCGGCGCGTGATCGAGGGGGAGCGAATCGGTTCGCTGGTAACCAGCTGAACCCTCCGGAACACCCGCCACTGTTGGCCGAGGGCGACGACTCGCCCGAGGCCCCGGCCGGCGCTGCTCCAGACAGCTCTGCTCACCCGACGGCCAAGGCTTCCCGGAGCCGTCTGCCCGCGCTAACCGGGCTGCGCGCCTTTGCCGCGTGCAACATTGTTTTCTTTCACTTCTCCAACCCGCAATGGTTCGGTCCATTCGCACCGATCGTCGATCACGGCTATACGGCGGTCTCGTTCTTCCTGCTGCTGTCCGGCTTTATCCTGAGCTACAACTACAGCGCACGCGCCCAGCAGGGCGAGCTGGTGCACTGGCGCTTCTGGGTCGCCCGTCTTTCGCGGCTCTACCCCATTTATGCGTTTGCCCTGCTCGTTTCGCTCGGCATGCTCCACGACGAGTGGAGCGCGCGCACCCACGGGCAGTTCTTCGCGGGGCTCGTTCTCACGCCGCTGCTGCTCCAGGGCTGGAGCCCGACGCTGTCTACCTTCTGGAATACGCCCGCGTGGACCATGTCCACCGAGGCGTTCTTCTACCTGGTGTTTCCGTTCGCGGTGCGGTGGCGGCGTCCGCAAACCACGCCCGGCACACTTGCGCTGCTCGCCTTTTTGTGGGGTCTCGGCGTCACCCTGCCCCTGCTGTACATGCACTTCCACCCGGACGGCGACATGCACCCGGGCCGCTACACCGAAGGCTTCTGGATTCGCGCGCTCAAGTTCAGCCCGCCGCCGCACCTGCCGTCTTTCCTGTTCGGCATGGCGCTGGCCGACCTCGACGGCCGGCTGAGCCGCTCCGGCCGGCTCCGGTTCGCGCTTGGGCTTGTCGGGGTGGCCGGGGTGTACACAGCGCTGTGCCTCGGCGAGCACCTGCCTTACGTGCTGCTGCACGACGGGCTGCTCATGCCGCTGTTCGGCTGCGGCATTCTGGGGCTCGCCGGCGAGAACCTGCTCGCCCGCTTTTTCGGCTTTGCCCCGTTTGTCGCGCTCGGGCAGGCCAGCTATTGCCTGTACATCCTGCACTTCAATCTTTGGACGCTCATCCACCAGTCCGGCCTGCTCGAGCGGACGGGCTTGGTCCGCTTCGACCCGTGGGTCAGCTACGTGCTGCTGGCCGCGGGCGCGGGCGCAGCCCTGCTACTGATCGAGCGCCCCATGCAGCGTAGGATTCGCAAGCTGCTGGCGTAAGTAAAAAAGCCCACGCCGCAAGGCGTGGGCTGGTTGACAGCAACCGCTACGGAGTGGTCGTCCCTCCGTTCGGGAAAGACTGGGTTGGGTCCACAATGACTGGGTGGTTGCCGTGCTGGGTGGCCGCGACACAGCCGGTAAGCCCGGAGCTTGGATAAAACCCGCCCTGGGTCGCCGAGAGTGCGCCGGTGTTGGGGTCAAGGACAAAGCCGCTGATGCTGCCATCGACGAAGTTCGATGTGTAGACAAACCTGGCCAGCGCCGGTTCTACGATCACGCAGGTTGGCTGCGCGCCGGTAACGCCGGTGCCCGCTCCAACACCGCTGCCGCCTGAGATCGCTGAAAGCGCGTTGGTGCCCTGGTTCACGGCATATCCGGTAATGGAGCTCCCAAAGCGGTTTGCAACATACACGTACTCCCCACGGGGGTCCGTGACGATGCCGGCAGGACCGACACCCGTCGCGACAGGGCCGCTCGACAGCACATTCAACGCGCCGATATTGGGAGGCTGCGGGCCGTTCTGGTTCGGGGTGACGATCTTGAACGGAATTACTAGGTTTTGCGAGCTGTCGGTAACGTACACAGCACGGGAGTTCGGCTGTTCCGGACTGACCGCGATGGCTGACGGCGTGACGCCCGCGCAGAAAGGGCTGCCGGCGATCGGCTGCAGCACACCGGTCGCATTCCCGGAGCTGTCGAACTGCATGTTGTAGCTCTGCACCGCACCTTGGCCCGGCCCACAGTTTGGACTGCCAGTGCCGGTTTGGGCAGGGGTTGTTCCCAGAATGTCAGTCACGTACACGTTCACACCGTCATCGGTGACCGCTGTCGCAGTGGGATTGTTGCCGAGCGGAAGAAAGGCGCTCGCAGCCCCATTTACTGTCTGTGTTACCGGCTGACCAAGGTTAGGATCGCCAATCTGACCGGTATTGACGTTCAGCTTGTACACGTAAAGCGCGCCCGGCCCGGGTGACAACGTCGTAAAGGTAGGCTGAAATGTCTCGACAACAAAGAGAAAGCTGACAGGCTTGTTTGAGCCTTTCACCGGATATGTATGAATCGAAAGTGCAATGGGCTGCGAGCCTGAAGGGTTTGCGTCGTTCTGCACGTGGTAAAGCTTGCCGTCGCTGCCGATCCCGTACTGAGCGACGGTGTTATCGAGATTGTTCACCAGGTATAGATTTTTGCCCTGGGAGTCGATTGTCAGCGCCACCGGGTCGTCACCGGCCGGGAAGGATGAACTTTTGAGCGGTGTTAAAGCGCCTGACTGCGAGTCGACAAGGTAGGCGTTAATCGACCCCGGATTGCTCTTGGACGAGAGCGCGTAAAGGTAGTCAACTGTGTTGCTTGTCCCGCAGGAAACCAGCCCGCCGCCCGCGACGATCGCGGAGGTGATCGCCAGGATGCTCTGGCTCCATCGATTCAACTTCATGCAACTTCCTTGCGCTCGGCCCGGCATACGGCGAGCTGTTTAGGTAAGGGGCTTGCCCCAAAGAGATACGTTCCGGGCAAACCGGGCGAAGCGCCCGATTCAGCCCGGCTAACTACTGTGCGCTTGCAATGCCCAGGCACCAGGTGGGTGTCTGCACCGTCGGGACCGTCGCCCGATTGCCGGTCAGGGTGCTCAACAAACCATTGCTTGGGTTGATCTTGCGCCCGGTGATGCTGTTGTCGAGCGAACCGGCGACATAGATGTACTGGTTGCTCGGGTCCTCAAAGACACACACTGGGCCCGATACCGTGCCGAGCGTAAAGCCGCCGGTCTGGATCGGATTGTTGAGGTCGCCGGTCGTCGGATTCAGCACATAACCACCGATATCCGACGAAACATTATTCGCGTTGGTCGGGCCGCCGTTTGTCACGTAGAGGTAAGTGTTACTTCCACCGGTGACCGTAACCGTCTGCGTGGGACCGCCGGTCTGCGAGGGAGCCGTTTGGTTCCCCGTTCCGCTCAGGTCGGTGTAGGGAGAACCGATCACCGCCGTCGGCGCGCCGCTGGCCGCGATTGAGAAGGCGTAGATCTGGCTGCTGGACTTGTCGAGCGCGTATAGATACTTTGTGGCACCATAGCCGCGGCTCGGGTCGCCGTCGCCGGTCAGGGCGGTGATGTTCGGCGCGGGGGTGCCCGCGGTCGGATTTGGGTTCACCGGCGTAATCGTGGTCTGCGCGGGAGTCAGCTGGCCGGTTCCGCTCACAACCGCGTAGGTGTACAAGCTCTGCACGTCGTTCGTCGAGGGCGAGCCCGCGTCCATCGTGTACATAAATCCGGCAGAAAGCCGGAAGTCTACCGGGAAGCAGCCGATCGGGAAGTACGTGAGGTTTAGCTGGCGCGCGTTCAGCACTAACTGCAGCCGGCCTGTGGAGCCATCGATCGAAAACACCGTGATGGAGCCGGTCGGGTGAAAGACCGCCGGATTGGTCGGGTCCTGGCACGGGTAATTCAGCGGTGCCGAGTAGGTGCCGTCGTTATTTTTGACCCCGGGCACCGCCGTCGGCGCAACGCCGCCTGTCGTCACTGAAACGTTCGCGTAGGTATCCAGCACATACAGGTGCGAGCCGCTGCCGTCGATCGCGAGGCGCGTCGAACCCAGGCCCTGGCTGTTGTAGGCGATCTGCTGCGAAAGCTGCCCGTAGCCGCCAATGGAAAACAGCTGAATGCTGGCCTTTCCATACTGTAGAGGCTGGCTGGGATCGGAGCTCGAAGGTACACCCGCGTTGAGCACATACATGAACCGGTTACCGGAGGCGACCACGGCACGCAAGGGGTTCAGGCCGCCGGAGCTCACTGTCGGCACGTTCGCGATCGGCGTCAGGTTGCCGGCATTGTTGTCTTCGCCAAACACGCTGATCTGGCCTGTTCCTACGCTGGCTGCGTTCTGGCCCAGCACGTACACGTATGCCACGGTGTGATTAGCGGAGCAGGAGGTAAGCCCTAGGG
>CAXTMW010000127.1:0-3262 GCA_964245455.1 uncultured Acidobacteriaceae bacterium | reverse complement strand
CCTGCCAGCATCAGCAGGAGGCGGCCCAAAGTGCGGAAAATCATGCGCTTCCTTCACCCTGCGCGCCCGGAGGAGGCATCACAGGAAACAGTGTTGTTGACCTGATTGTAAACGCACAGGCGCCGGCGCCTCGCGCGTTCAGTCCCTGTACAGCGCAAAGGCCGGCGCATAGGCCGGCCTTTCTCGGCATCCTGCTTTGCAAATCTACTCCCGCCCAATCGCTCGGGGCTTGAGTAAGAAGAGCTTACCAGACGTACTTACCAGACGTATTCACCAGACATGGCAAGCGGAAGCCGGCATCATGGGCTGGCCGGTATGGCAGCCGAAGGCCTTGCCGAACTGCTCAAAGTTCTGCACCGTACCGTTGGTGCGGAACTCGCCCGGGGAGTGCGGATCGGTTTTCGCGGCGACACGCTCGGCGGCGTCGGTGATGTTCGAGCACCACACCTGCGCGAATGCGATAAAGAACCGCTGATCCTCCGTGTAGCCGTCGATCTTCCGGGTGCGCTCCGCCTCGGGTTCCGCGGCAAGCACCTTCTGCAGCGCCTGATACGAGATCCGGATTCCGCCGTTATCGGCCGTGTTCTCACCCAACGTCAGCTTGCCGTTCAGCTTCTGCCCCGGTACCGGCTCAAAGTTGCCGTACTCCTTCACCTCGCAGTCGGTTCTCTCGGTGAACTTGGCCTTGTCCTCCGCCGTGAACCAGTCCCGTACATTACCCTGCGGGTCGTAGCGCGAGCCCTCATCGTCAAAACCGTGCGTCATCTCGTGGCCGATCACCACGCCGATCGCGCCGTAGTTCACCGCAGGGTCAATGGACTGCGAGTAGAACGGCGGCTGCAGGATACCGGCAGGGAAGTTGATGTCGTTCAACGGCGGGTTATAGTACGCGTTCACCGTCGGCGGCGTCATCCCCCATTCCTTCTCATCGACCGGCTTGCCGATGTGATCGATCCGGTAGGTGTAGTTGAACAACAGGGCGTTGTGCAGGTCCTCGACGAAGTTCGCGGGCGTCACCTGCACTGCCGAATAGTCGCGCCAGTGGTCGGGGTAGCCCACCTTGTCGCGGAAGGAAGCCAGCTTTTTTTCCGCTTCCGTTTTGGTTGCGGGCGACATCCAGGAAAGCTGCTCGATGTCGGCGCCGAGCGCGTCCTTCAGGTTTGCGACCAGCTGCTCCATGCTCGCCTTATTCTGTGGAGGGAAATTCTGCTTGACCCAGTCCTGCCCGACCGCCTGCCCGCGCAGCGTTTTGTTGAAAAAGTTGAAGGACGCTTCGTCAAACGGTGCGGACAAGTAGGGTGCAACGCCCGAGACCGCGTGCAGCCGCAGGTAGCTCTTGAGCGCCGGCAGCGGCTGCTCGCTGATCACCTGCGCCATGGTTTTCAGGTAGTCCGGCTGCGCCACGTTGACGGTGGAAAATGCCGGCGGCTGCACGCCCGCGAAAAACGCCTGCCAGCCGAAGTCCGGCGTCAGCCCGTTCAAGTCGGCTTTGGCCATCGGGTGGTACACCTTGTCGGGATCGCGCATGTCGACCCGCGCCATGGAGCCTTTCGCCAGCGCAGTCTCGATGTCGAGCACGTTTTTGGCTTCCGTGTCCGCCTTGGCCGCATCGTCGCCGAGCAGCGTAAACATCGTCACCAGAAAGTCGTGGTACTGCGAGCGGATCTTCACCTGGCGTTCGTCGGTTTGCAGGTAGTAGTCGCGGTCGGGCAGGCTCAGGCCACCCTGGTTGATGGCTGCAATCTGCTTCGAGGAGTCTTTCTCGTCCTGCTCCACGCCGAACCGGAAAAAGCCGTCGCCGAAGTACCGCTTGTCCCCGAGAAACGCCGCGATCTGCGCCTTATCGGTGATGGCGTCGATGGCGGCGAGCGTCGGCTGCACGGGTTTGCTGCCCAGGGCATTCGCCTGGTCCACGTTCATGCAGGCTGCAAAGAAGGTGCCGTACTGCTTTTCGAGCGGCGTCTTCGGGGTATCGGCCGCCTGCTTCAGCTCGGTATACAGCAGGTAGTTGTTGCGCTCGCCGAGCTGGTTGAAGGTGCCCCAGCGCGCCTGGTCCGAGGGGATGGGATTGGCCTTGCGCCAGTTGCCGCAAGAGTACTGGTAGAAGTCGGTGCACGGATCGACTGCTTTGTCGATCGCCGTCACGTCGAAGCTGCGCAGGGCTTTCGGGGCGACCGGGGCAGCGGCGGTGGCGTCGGCGGGGGCAACGGCAGACTGGGCAAAAACGGGAACGGCGGCCAGCAGCAGAGCGGCGGCGAAGGAGTGGGTCGCTTGCATGAAATCCTCGGTTGTATCCGGAGGTAAATACTTGCTAGCAAAGTAACACGGCTGGGGCGGCTTGGCGGGTCGCCGCGGTGTTGGTTTAACCTTACCCCTGCGACGCGGCTCGATGATGAGTTACCCGCTGCTCCAACAAGGGGTCATCCTGAGGAGCGAAGCGACGAAGGATCTGCTTCTGTCTGCATCCGAGCGTGAAAAGCAGATCCTTCGCTGCGCTCAGGATGACCCGTTTTGAGTTGGTGAGACTCCTCATACGCAAGAGCCGGCCCACCGTAGGTCGGGCCGGGGGAGCAGGTAGCCGGCCCCGACCACCGGGAGGGCCGCTTACTCCGCAATGCAAGCACCACGCCGGCCCCACCGCAGGTGGTGCTTACCAGACGCGGCAGGCGTTGGCAGGCATCATGGGCTGTCCGGTGTGGCAGCCGAAGGCTTTTCCGAACTGGTCGAAGTTCTGCACCACGCCGTTGGCTCGGAACTCGCCCGGCGAGTGCGGGTCCGATTTGAGGAGCTGCAGCTGCAAAGCCGGCGCGGTGTTCTCGCACCAGATTTGCGCGAACGACAGGAAGAAGCGCTGGTCGGGCGTGTAGCCGTCGGTTTTCCGCGTCCGGTCGGCCGCCGGTTCCTCAGCGAGGGCTTTTTCCAGCGCCTGGTACGCGATGCGGATGCCGCCGTTGTCCGCCGTGTTCTCACCCAGCGTCAGCCTGCCGTTCAGCGTCTGGCCGGGAAGCGGGGCAAAGCTGCCGTACTCCTTCACCTCGCACTCGGTTTTCGCGTCGAACTGCTTGCGGTCGTCCGCGGTAAACCAATCACGCTTATTGCCCAGCCCGTCAAAGCGCGAACCCTCGTCGTCGAAGCCGTGGGTCATCTCGTGGCCGATGACGACGCCGATTGCACCAAAGTTGACGGCCGGATCGATCTTGAAATCGTAGAAGGGCGGCTGCAGGATGCCGGCGGGAAAGTTGATGTCGTTGTTGGAGGGGCT
>CAXTMW010000126.1:9218-10756 GCA_964245455.1 uncultured Acidobacteriaceae bacterium | reverse complement strand
GATGAAGGGTCAGGCGAGGCTGTCGGAGATGCGGCACTTCTTTCGGCAAGCTTTCTCTGCTACTCGCAAGGCCTCGTCGTCGCGCTTCGGTAGTGCTGCTGCTCATGCGAACTCCCGCGCATAGTATGTCCTGGCCTGCCATAAGCCGCTTGCAGGACATCGTGAGCATGAACGTTTAGCTCATTGTGCAAGAAACGCAACCACGTCTCGGACAAACTTTTGTGCTTCTTCTGCATACACGAAGTGTGCACTTTGGTCGAATTCATCGAAGCGGGCATGCGGAAGACGATCGGCCAACTCCTTCATCTGCTCTTCGCCGATAGCTCCATCGTATTTGCCCACCATGATCAGGGCCGGCATGGTGAGTCGCCTGTAGGCGGTGAACCGGTAGCAGGGGAACTGTGTCGCTGGTCCAAAATATGCGGCTCCGAACTCGCCGGTATTGCGCAGCCCGCTGGCATCGTCAAGTGCCTTCTGCTCAGCCTGATAGCGCTGATCATGAAACTGCTGCCAGTTGTGGAATCCCTGCCCGTCTACATGCTGCAAGGCGGCCATCTCCGTCGCAAACTCCGCTTTTGCGATGGCACACTCACCGGATTGCGCTTCCGCGTCTTTTAGCTTCTTCCTCGTATCTGTGTCCAAGGCCAACTTCCATGCAGCCGGATAGCGCTGGCTGATTTCTTTGCGCCATAACGCAAAGGTTTCGGGAAGATCGGCGGCTCCGTCCATAATGACGAGCTTTTGCACGTGTTCTGGATAGCGCTCCGCATACTCCAGTGCGATAGTTCCACCAAAACTATGCCCCATGAGCGTGAGCTGTGGGACACCAAGATGTACGCGCAAGGCCTCCACATCGGCCACCAGCGCGGATAGGCTGTAGTCCGAGCCGGCAGGCCGTTCACTCCGACCTGAACCGCGTTCATCGAGATAAATGATCTGCATGTGCGATTCGAGCTGCACACCTACCGTCTTCTCGAAGCTGTAACTGTTGTAGCCGGGGCCACCATGCAGAACCAGGACCGGAGCCTGTCCGGGGTGTTGCTGGCCTGCGACTTTGTACCAGAGTTTTACCCCATTTAGCATGGTGTTATAGGTGCCGGACGCGAGCGGAACACTCGCGCTGGCAGGCATGCTGAAGGCAAGAGTAAAAAGGCAGAGAAAGGGCAGCAGACAAAGTATCTTCACACCCGAACATACGGATAAAACGCTGCTTTGTTCCAGGGTTGAGGACCTCACTCGATGTTTGTACGGCGGATCCAGGCAGTCGCCGCAAGCAGAAATAGCCTAATCCCGGCCATGCGCACCTCACCCTCGGCGCTTGTTCATCGGCACCACCTGCACGGTGGTGTCGCGCATTTCGTTCAGAAAATCGAAGATGACGGAGCCGCGCAGGAGCAGGTCGAGGCGCGAACGGGTCGCCTGCCCGAAGACGACGTGCGAGATCGACTCACGTTTGGCGAAGGCGATCAGCGCTTCGCCGACCCTCTTGTCCTCAAGCGTGACAATCTGCGCGCCAAGACTCTTCGCTAAACGTCGAT
>CAXTMW010000126.1:3388-9208 GCA_964245455.1 uncultured Acidobacteriaceae bacterium | reverse complement strand
GGAGCGTCGGCCTGCGGCTGGTGGCCGCGCGCGCCCTGCACGTACACCGCGTACCAGTTGGTCGCCAAGCGCCCGGCGATGCGCGCTCCCGTGCGGATGAGCCGCTCGGTGCCGGGCCGGTGCGACAGGCACACCATCACCTTCTCGGGCACGGGCGCCTGCTCCAGGCCCTGCGCGCGGCGATACTCGGACGCGGCAACGCTCACCTGCTCGGCCGTGGTGCGCAGGGCCAGCTCGCGCAGCATGGTCAGGTTGCCTTTGCGAAAAAAGTTGGCCAGCGCCTGCTCGACCTTCTCAGGCCGGTAGATCTTGCCTTCGCGTAGGCGGTTGCGCAGCTCATCGATAGAGACATCGACATTGACGACCTCGTCGGCGCGGCGCAGAACGCTGTCGGGCACGGTTTCGCGAATGGTGGTGTGGGCAGAGCGCGCGACCGCGTCGTTCAGCGTTTCCAGGTGCTGGACGTTGACGGCGGTTTCAACGTTGATGCCCGCGTCGAGCAGCTCCATCACGTCTTCGTAGCGCTTACGGTTGCGCGAGCCGGGGACGTTGGTGTGCGCAAGCTCATCGACCACCACCGTCTGCGGCTTGCGCTGCAGGATGGCATCGAGGTCCATCTCCTCGAGCGTCACGGAGCGGTACTGAATCTGCTTGAGCGGGATCACTTCAAGCCCGTCGATCAGCGCGAGGGTGTCCTTGCGGCCATGCGCTTCTATAAACCCCAGAACGACATCAGTACCAGCGGCCTTGAGCTGGTGCGCGTGCTCCAGCATGCTGTAAGTTTTGCCGACGCCGGGCGCGGCGCCGATGTAGACGCGCAGCCGCGCGGGTTCGGGAGCGGCCGGCTCAGGTGCTTCGGGCTTTTCACTGCTGAGTGTTTCTCTGTAGAGCTGCGCCATCGGTCAGCCGGCCTCGACTGGGTGCCTGGACTCGGCAAGCGCGCCTGCCGGCAGCGTAAAGGTGAAGCTGGTGCCCGTGCCCAGGCGGCTTTCGACCGAGATCTGGCCGCCCTGCGATTCGACCAAGCGCCGTACCAGCGCGAGGCCAAGTCCAGTGCCCTCGTTGGAGCTCGAATTGAATCGGCCGAAGATCATGGTCAGCCGTTCCGGCTCAATGCCTCGGCCTGTATCCGAAATGCTGAAGTGCACGATGTTCTTGCTCTCGGTCGCGGCAAGCCGCACGTATCCGCCACTGCCGGTGTTGCGAAGGGCATTGCTGAGCAGGTTTTCAAAGATGGAGCGCAGTGCGCGCCGGTCGGCGTGGACGCGCTGGAGATCCGCATAGGCCTCCACTTCCACGGAGACCCCGCGCGCGGCCGCGGCGGCGCGCGCGCCCGACTGCGCTTCCCGAAGAATGTCGATCGGACGGATCAACTCCAGCTGCAGCGCGCGGCGCCCGCTGTCGAGCTCGGCGACGTCGAACAGGTCGGCCATCAGGTCGTCCAGATGCTGGGCTTCGTTCTGCGCGCCTTCCACCACGTCGGCCTGCAGTGGGCGCAGCTCGCCGGCGTAGCCGCGGGCCAGGGCGTGAATGGCGAGTCGGAGTTTCTCTAGCGGATCGCGCAGCTTTTGCGAAGCGACCGATAAAAAGCGCGTCTTGAAGCGGTCCAGCGCCTGCAGCTCCGTCACGTCTTCCAGCACGGTCACCGCACCCAGCAGGTGGAAGTCGCTGTCGCGCATGGGTGTGGTGCGCAAACGGTAGTTGCGCTGTGCCTGCCCAATGCGGAGCGGCGCAAGCGCTGACTCGGCGTCGCCGCTCACCGTCCGCTGCAGGCTGATCGCCGTGCCGATCGCCGCCAGAATCTGGTCGCCGCCTGGGGTCGAGGTCAGCGCCATGCGGTCGTCGGCTGCGTCGCCCAGCAGCTCGCGCGCCGCTTTATTGAGCTTCAACACCTGCCCGCGCCCATCTGTAACAATCACAGGCTCAAATATGGACTGCACCACCGCGTCCGAGAGCTGGTGCTCCATCTCGCGGCGGCCGCTCTCGGTATCGCGCAGATCACGCAAACGGATCGCGAGCCGGTTGAACTCGGTCGCGATCGCGCCGAGCTCGTCGGAGCGCGGCCAATCAATGCGCTGCTGCAGGTCGCCCTGCCCCATGCGCCGGGCCGCCCGGGCCGCAAGGCGCAGGGGCCGCGTGGTAAACACCAGCATAGCCGCCAGCACACCGATGCCCGTGAGCAGGGCGGCCGCGCAGGCGCTGATGAGGCGCGCGCGCAGGCTTTCCCGGCGCAGCTCGATGTCATCCAGCTGCGCCAAGCGGCGATCCTCCAGAGTCTGGAGCTTCGAGGAGAGCGCCGTATCGACCGGCTCGAGCTCGCGTGCGGAGAGCGTGCGCGCATCGTTACTGAGAAGGGCATCCGGACTGAGCTGGGCGTCCTGCACGCTGCGGTTCATGCGCGCGGAGACGCGGGCATGCGCGGCAAGCTCGCCGGTGACTGATGGCGCGCCGGGGACGCTCGCGAGTGCGTTCTTTGCCGTACGCAACCGTATTTCTGCCCGCTCGCTCTGCCTGCGGATCTCGGCTTCAGGCGGGTTTGGTGCAATCGGGGGGCGCGCGGTCTCGGAAGAATCTGTGGCGGGCAGGTGCAGCAGCGAGCGCTCGACCAAAATCTGTTCGCGCGCGACTGAGGCCTGCGCTGCGGCAAGGCTCGCGACGGCGCGATCCATCTCTTTCTGTTCCTCATCAAGCGCGCTGAGCTGCACAAACGAGCTGCGCACAAGGAAGCTGAGCCCTGTAATCAGAGCCAGAAACAGCAAACCACCCAGGAACACTCGTTGAAAGATGCTTAGCATTGGCGGCGCATGTGCCTTGAGGGTAGAGCAGTTTTCCTACAGGTGTAAACGGACCAGCATCTGTCATTGTGGCTTTTCCGTAAAGAAAAGCCACGTCGAGCGGGTCGCCGCGGTACACAGCATTAGGAAAACTGCTCCCGTGGCAGCGAGAACCTGATGCAAGCGCCGCTCACGGGTGCGGCTCGGCCTGCGGACCGAGTCGGCAAACCCAGAGCATGCTGTTGTGGTACGGGCAGTCGAGCCCCCGGGGCTCGTGATCCACGAGCAGCCAATCGACGCCGAAGTCCTGCTGCAAACGCCGGTACTCCAGCAGCCCGAAATGATCCCAGCCTGCCCTCGCGTCTGTTTCACGAATCCAGCGCGGCGCCAGGTGCGGCACATGGGTGACGACATCGCGATCCTTAATCGCATCCAGCAGCACACTGCGCTCGGCGAGCGCGCGAAAGCTGTGTACGCCCTCAAGCAGCGCTTCGGTGTAGCGCGGGTCGATCGCAAAGTAGGCGCACGCGGGCGTGTGCGTGCGGATCCAGGCGAAGGACGCGAGCCAGGGATTGCTCGGCGTACGGCCGGGCCACTCGATATGCGGACTGCCCGCGAACTCGTTGCGCTGATCGACCCACATGCAGATGGTCAGCGGCACGAAGACGAGAAGCCAGCGCGTAGGCGAGCGCCCGAGCCAGAAGCGGCCGAAGGCGCCGGCGCCAAGAACGCAGAGCAGCACGTAGACGATGTGCAGAAAACGCATCGGCTCAAACTGCAGCAGCCACGCCGGCGCGCCCGGCGCGAGCAGCACGAGCGCGACGGCGAGCTGGAAAACTCCATACGCAAGCAGCGCGGAAACAAGAGTTTGCAGCGAACGCTCGCCGCGGCTCCGGGCGGTCAAACGGAGCCAGCCTGCCAGCCCGAGCGGCCCCAGCACGCTGAGCCACAGGTACCAGGGCCATTGATACAGGTAAAGAAAGGCGCGGGGAGCCGTGGCTCGCTGCCAGGCGGCGGTGGGCTGTTCACCCAGCCAGGCCAACGGGGAGGCCAGGGCGCTGTTTCGAGCCGAAAGCCGTCGCGGCAGCCACCACTCCGGCCACCGCTGCTCCAGCAGGAGAAAACAGCAGAACGAGAGGCCGAAGGCCGCCATAAGCGGGTGCAGCAACGTGGACAGGAGCATCGCCATGGCCGCGAGCAGGAGCGGAGCCGCCCAGCGGCCTTTGCCTCGCAGGATCGCGAGCGCGGCCAGCAGAATAAAGTCAGTGGCCGGCAGCCTCGGGTGCAGGTGCTGGTCTGCAAGGAAAAGGTGCGTTCCCGAGACGGGCATGGCCAGCATGACGGCTAAAAAGCCTACCCCGGCCCAGCGTGCGCTGTTTTCCCGGTAGCACAGCGCCGAAATTTTGAAAGACACGAGCAGAAGTCCAAACACCGAGGCGAACTGCAGCAGCAGCATGGCCGTCGCGAGCGACAGGTGCGTGCCACGGACGAAGCCGGCGATAAGCGTGTCATACAAGCTGAACTGGAGCTGCGCGGTCACGAACTCCAGGTCGTGCGGAAAGAGCGCCGGGTTAAGCCTGTGCTCGACGGCGGCCAGGTAGGTCGTGTCATCCTCGACGCCCGGGTGGTAGCCGAGCACCGCGAGGGCGCCGCAGGTAAGCAGCAGGAGGGCAATGGGCTCGCGCAACCGAAAGCGAACGCGCTGGGCCGCTGGGTTTCCGGGCTCTTTCTGCAAGGACCGCACGGAGATCTTCACCCGCGCTGGTAGCGGGCCAGAACATCTTCCAGCGCGACCATGCCTTCAAGCGTGCCCTTGCTGGCGCGATTGCTGATGGGCAGCATGGGCCAGCGAGAGAAATGGCGCAGCGCCGTGTCGAGCGACAGGTCCGGGAACAGCAGCGGGGCGCGCTCGCTGGGCAGTGCCCGTTCCAGCGTCATGTCCGACGGGTAGGTCATGGCAAGCGTCGCGAACTCGCCCACCGGCAGCACGTACCATCCGGCGTCTTCCATGCGGACGAACATCGCGGGCGCGCCGCGCGCCAGCGACAGCGCGACGGCCGCGGCCTTCAGGGTCTCCCTGCTTTCCAGCAGCGGCACCCGCAGGGGCACCAGCGCGTCCTCCAGATGGAGGCCGACTTCTTCGCGCTGCTCCTCCATCGAGGGCAGGTCCAGGCCGTCTTGATGAGTAAACAGCTCAAAGATCGGCGTGGGCTGGAGTGACCGCGAGAGGAGGTAGGCGATTGTGTTCGCGAGGATGACCGGCAGGATGATGGAGTAGTTGCCGCTGGTTTCGAGCACCATGAAGACGGAGGTAAGCGGCGCCCGCAGAAAGCCGGCGAACAGCACCCCCATGCCGACCAGCGCGTAGGAGCCGACCGCGCCCGAAGCGTGCGGCAGCAGCGTGTGCTCGACGGTGCCGACCGCCGCGCCCAGCATGGTGCCGATAAAGAGTGTCGGCGCGAACATGCCGCCGGGCGTGCCGCTCGAAAAAGAGAGCGTGGTCGCTAGCATTTTGAACACGACCAGCGCCGCGAGGAACTGCCAGGTGAACTGCCCGTGCAGCGCCTGGTCCATGACCTCGTAGCCTGGGCCCATGACCTGCGGCAGGCCGAAGTAGCCAATCATGCCGACGAGCAAACCGGCCACCGCGGGCTGAAACAGCTGCGCGTTGGCGCTCATGGCGCGAAGCCGCGGCCGCAGGGAGCTGAGAGCTTTGGCAAACACAAAGGAAAACAGGCCGCCGAAGATGCCGAGGACCGCATACGCGGTCAGCTCGCGCGGGTCGCGGAGCGTGACCGACGGAATGCGGAACATAGGCGCGGAGCCCCAGAAGATGCGCGCGACCGAGACGCTGGAAATAGCGGCGAGCACCACCGAGCCGAGCACAGCGGCGCTCCAGTAGCCGATCACTTCTTCAATCACAAAAAGGATCGCCGAGATGGGCGCGTTGAAGGCCGCAGCCAGGCCCGCGGCTGCGCCGATGGGGGCAAACAGCCGCAGCGATTGCCGGGAAAGCCGCAGCTTGCGGGCCACGATCGACGCGACG
>CAXTMW010000126.1:0-3378 GCA_964245455.1 uncultured Acidobacteriaceae bacterium | reverse complement strand
CAGTTTTGAACGAGATAAAGCCGTTGTAGATGTAGAGCGCGGCCTTGGTCTGGTTGACACCGGAGCCGCGCGCGCCCGGAAAAACCCACCGAACCAGCGCGGCAACAAACAAGCCGGCGAAGGTCGGCACGATGATTAGGCGGCGCTCATACGCGTGGGGTGCCGAGCCCAGCGCGAGGATCTTGATCCACTCGATGGCGACGCGAAAGGAAACGACCAGCAGCCCCGACAGGACGCCGATAAAGATGGAAAGTATGAGAAAAAGGCGTTCTTCGCGCTTTGGCGCGATCCGCTGAAGGTCGACCGGCGGGGCAGTGTCGAACGCGACTGAGTCGCCCGGGCCGATGGGCGGGGAGCCTGCTGCGTGTGCCGCCTCGGTTCCTTCAGCGACAGTCACCCGAACCGTCACGGCTGCACCTCCACCTGATTGGGAGCTTCCGCAATGCGCAGCAGCAAGGCGTCGTCTCCGGTCGCTGGGCCGCAGGCCCTCCCGGTGAAACGCTCGGTTTCATAGGCGAGCTGAAGCAGATTCTGCGCAAAGGCGGGATCGCTTGCGAGCCGCTTGGTCCGCGCGGTGCCGGTCGGCAGGGATGCCCAGCGCGCGCTGAGGGCGGGCAGCGGATCGGGCATCGCCGGTACCTGTTGCGGCGGTGTGACGTTGCTGTCGGGGTGCGAAGCCAGCGGATTCAAGTGCTCCAGACGGGCAGCCAGGGGTGCCGGCAGCAGGTTGCCGCCGGCGGGCGGACTTGCGCTGCCGGCGGAGGCAGGCGTAACAACGGCGGCAAGAACAGGGCAGCGCAGCAGCCTTGCCTGCGCCTGCTCCGCGGCGTGAGCGATGCGGCGTGCGCGCTCGGGGGCGGGCAGGGTCAGCGCAGGATAAAGCGCCAGCAAACGTTCGGTCGTCGCAAGCTCCTCGCGAAGGACAGTACGCGCGGCCTCCGGCTCGCGAGCAAAGCCGGACTCCTCAACGGCAGCGGCAAGGTACCCGCGTTCTTCCGCGAACCGACCCAGCGTCGCTGCCGCGTGCGCTTGCCCCTGCAGGGCTGCCGACCGGGTCGCGCGGTGCTGCGATGCTTTTCGGTATACGTCCAGGGCGTCGGTCGGGTCGGCTGCCTGCTCCAGCAGGCTGCCGAGCAGCAGCTGCAGGGGGTAGTTGTCGGGCCCGTTGCCGGAGGTGATCAGAAGAAGGCTCCTTGCTTCCGGAAAGCGCTTCTGCGCAATCAGAAAGCGCGCGAGTTCAAGGCGAATGTCGCGACGTCGGGCAAAAGCGTCCCCATTCCAGGTGCCGTCGATGGCGGCCTGGTAGTGGTCAATGGCCGCCTGCGTGTTCCGCTCCTGGATGGCCAGGCGTGCCATCTGCAGATTGATGATGCCGCTGCCGGGCTCGCTTTCCAGCAGCGTGTTGAAATACACCTGCGCTTCCTGGAGCCGGCCTGTTGCGGCCAGCGCGGTTGCCAGCTGTATCTGCAGGCCGCGGTCGTCGGGCGCGTAGGCCAGCGCGGAGTGAAGATCGTTGAGCGCGACCGTGGGGCGCCCGGCGGCGAGCGCTGCTTCGCCGCGCGCGCGCCAGCGGACTTCCAGCAGGTGCTGGTGCGCGGCAAAGGAGTGAAACAGCGCGTAGGTCACAAAGGAGAGGACCGCCGCGATCCCTGCGAGCGTAGACAGGGCGGCAGTATCGCGGAGAAGGACTTTGCCCTTCTCTCGCCGTTCCACGGGAGAAAGCCTGGGACGCTGCTGTAGCACGCTATTGATGATCCTGCCTTTACTCTACCCGCCCGAAGGCCGCCCATCGACATTACGAGCGGGCCAAACACCGGGTAACCAGCGGCGATACCGGCTCATCTCAAGAGCGGCGCGCTGCCGACTGCAAGCGCGCTCAAGGAGCAGGCACCATGGCATCTTCAGTCTGGAAAGGCTACATCTCCTTCGGGTTGATCTCCGTGCCGGTCCGCATGTATGTAGCCGCGCGCGAACAGCACATCGGCTTCAACCAGATCCATAAAACCTGCGGCAGCCGCATCAAGCAGCAGCTGTACTGCCCGGTGGACGAGCGTGTGGTGGAGCGGGACGAGATTGAAAAAGGCTACCCGGTGGGCGACGGCACCTATGTGCTGATCTCGCCGAACGAGCTCAAGGCGCTGGAGGCCGAGTCGTCGGAAACGATGGCGATCCAGCAGTTTGTGTCGCTCGACGAGGTAGACCCGATCTTCTACGAGACCTCGTACTACACGGTCGCCGAAGAACCTGGCCGCCGGGCTTACTCGCTGATGATGGAAGCGATGGGCAAACTGAAGCTGGGCGCCATCGCGAAGCTTACGCTGCACCAGCGCGAGCAGGTGGTGATCATTCGTCCGTATGAGCATGGGCTGATCCTCCACACGCTCTACTACCCGGAGGAAGTGCGCGAAACGCCCGAGTACGGCGACCAGGCACCGCTGGAGCTGCAGGACGCCGAGGTGCAGCTGGCAGAACAGTTTATGGGTTCCCTGCGGAAGCCGTTTCACCCGGACGCCTACCACAACACCTATCAGGAGCGCGTGGAGCACCTGATTGAAAGCAAGACCGCCGGGGACGGCGAGCCGGAGCCGCCGACCAAGAAGAAGCCGATGGCTCCGGTCATCAACCTGATGGAAGCGCTCAAGGCGAGCCTGGCGCAGAAGGCAGCGGGAAGCCCGAGAACCGCTGTGGCCGAGGCGCAAACGGACAAAACCGGTGAGGCAAACAGCGGCAGGGCGGCCCAGGCAGCAGCGACAAAGGCAAGCGGCAAAAGTGCTGTCAGGCGCCGCAAGGTCGGCTGAGGCCAAAATGACACGACCCCTGGAGCCTGCGATGTATTGTGCGCTGATTTGTTCAAAAGGCGAGGCTCAGTCCCGCTTTTGCGTTGAAGTCGTTCCGCAGTCCCGAGTTTGTATCGATAAACACGTATTCGGCGGGAGTCAAAGCCAGGGACCAGTGCCCTTTGATGGGTACTCCCAACGCAAAGCCGGTTAAAAAGGCACCCGAGTGGGTGATGCTGCCGGCGTTAGAGGTGCGGATTGTGCCGGCCTCCGCAAAGACAGCTGGGTGCCATGGGGCGTTGTGTAGAAACCCTTTCTGAAGCCCCGCTGTGTAGCCGTGCGAGTTGAGGGAGCCTTTGCTGTTCGCGCCCTAGTAATTGGTGAAGTCGAGAAACAACGAGTAGTTCCGCCCGATCTCGATCGCCGGCCGGGCGAACCACCCATTGAGCTGGGAGTGCTCGCCTTTGCCTTGATCGGCGTACAGGTAGGTGTAGCCGAACTTGAAGCTGCCGACAGTCCGAGTTTGCGCGTGCGCAGCGCAGCTTGTAAGCAGAACCGCGAGACAGGCAAATGAGCGGCGAAGCAGCATAGCGGATATACG
>CAXTMW010000125.1:10366-10797 GCA_964245455.1 uncultured Acidobacteriaceae bacterium | reverse complement strand
GCGAAGGCGGCATCCCCAAGCGCGAGCCACGCCGGTCCATAGCCGGGGTCAAGCCGAACCGCGTCGCGTAGATGACGAAGGCGGTCTTCCGGCGACCCTTCCCCGAGTCCCCGGACATACGCCTCAAAAGCATCCAGATGTAGCTTGGCATCGGCCCCGATAAACGTCTGCTCCGCAACGGGATAGTTCGGGTCGAGCTGCCGGGTGATGCGCCAGGCTAGGGCATTAGCAACGTCTGGAAGGCGACTCAGTTCGGCGGACTCGATCAGCGGCGGGCTTTCTCGAAGGTTGGTCATGTCGAGCACCCGCGCGGTCGCCGAAATGCGCGAGCCGTCTACCTGGTAGGTACCCACGATGACTGAATCCACGTCAAGGTTCTGCGCCAGGCGCAGGGTGCCGGCGCGGGTGGGCCGGAAGTCGGGCGGCAGGCC
>CAXTMW010000125.1:0-10356 GCA_964245455.1 uncultured Acidobacteriaceae bacterium | reverse complement strand
TCACTTCGGCTGACCGGCAGAAATCCCGCTGCGGCAAAGCGCTGGTTCAGGATCTCCGGGAAGGCCGAGCCGACCCAGGCGGGGCCGCTGCCTGCGCCGGCGTTGTCGAAGGGCAACGCCATCAACAGCTGCCCATGCGCCTGTGCCAGCGAGGGCTGCGTAAGGGCCGGGGGCGCGGGCCGGCCGCTGGAGGAAGGGTCGAGCGCACCGCCGCTCTGCTGCGCGGGAGCGACGGGAACTGCGGCGAGCATCAGCCAAGGCAGCAGATATCTCGATCGGAAACAATGGGGCATACGGTACAGGGGTGACCTCAAAGCACGCGCTCGCCGGAAAGCCGCTCCGGCTCAGTCCGCATTATAGAAGTCCGGGTGTGAGGCCTGGGCCAGCTCGGGGTGCTCGAAGCGCAGCACTGCTGCTGTTTGGCTGCCGCGCCGCTCCTGCCACACCACAGTGCCCCCCAACAGTTGCGCGACCGCAGCGGCATCCAGGTCGCGGTGCAGGCCGAAAAAACGTGTTTCCTGCTGCTCGTTCCAGCGGCCAAGACCGAGGGCTGCGCCGGGCGGCACGTATTTGGTCGAGAACACAATAGCTGTGCTGTAGGCCGCGATTTGCGCCGCCTGGAGCGCTTCCGGGGAGAAGTTGTCCACCGATACGACGGCGAGCGGCCGTGTGATGTAGCCGAGCTCCGGCTTGCGCAGGCCGTCGGTGTACGGCCACGCGGTAAGCACCGTACCGGAGGAGTAGCGGCCCGCAACGATGGCGAGGGCGTGCTGCTCGAGCAGAATCGCGTCGCGGTAGGCCAGGGTGTCTTCCGGCGCGACCCGGTAAGGCGGCGGCAGCAGGAGAGCGGCCAGAAACGCGGCCGTGCCAACCGCCGGGTACCAGAGCCACTGCCGGAGCCGGCCATGGACGGCCGCAACTGCCAGCAGCAGCACAAGAGGGTAGATGGGCAGCAGGTACCGGGTGAGCAATGCTCCACCGAGAAGCGAAAACAGAACGGCATTGCCGGCGATGACGACCCACACCTGGGCGCGCAGCGCGGGCTGGAGCGCCGCGCGAGCCGGCAGGCGCGGCAGCACGAGGCTGCCGAGCGCGATGAGCACCGGCACAAACAGGTTGAGGTGCGCGGACAGGTGCAGCACCCGGTGCCCAAGCGCAAGCAGGAACCGCTCGGGCGAAAGATTGGCGCCGGCGTTGTAGCGGAGGTACTCCGGGTTGCCGAAGGTGAAGCCTGTGCGTCGGCGATGGTAGGCGAACCACGCGGCAAGCGGGAGCAGCGGCAGGCACAGTGCCCCGAGTCGCATGCGCGAGCCACGCCCGCGCAGCAGCTCGCCAAGCTCGTAGCCGGCGAGGAACAACGGCGTCCCGATGGCAATTTCTTTAGTGAGTGCAGCGCCGGTGAAGCAGGCGCAGGCGGCCCAGATGCGCGCGCGAGGGCGGTCCGGCTCCAGCATCAGCGCCACCCCCCACAGCGTTGCGGCGGCGGCGAGCATGTCGGCGTGGGCCATCGTGCTTTGGGTAAACCAGACCGGGTAGCAGGCGGTGAGAAGCGCGACGGCGGCCGCGGCACCGTAACTGCGGAGTGAAAACAGCGCGAGTCGGAACACGGCCGCGAGCGCGAGCGATGCGGCGACGCACATGGTGATACGCGTGGTCACCGGGGCGAAGCCGAAGAGCTTCCACGCGCCCGCGAGCACCAGCGAAAGCCCGGGCGGATGCGCATTTGTCAGGGTAGAAAAGGGGATCACCGTGCCGGTGCGACACAGGTCGAAGGCAGCCGGGATGTAGTAGCCCGCTTCGTCCCAGTAGTACGGCAGCCGCAGCAGGGAAGCGTGAGCGGCAAGCTCGGCGGCTAGGATCGCGAGAAAAGCCAGGAAAAACAGGCGGGGAGTCGGCTTTGCGGCTCGAAGGCGAGCGCCGTGGCTCCCCCGCTGCTTCGCTTGCAAACAGCTACTGGACCGGGCGCGGCCCGAGAGGCTCAAGAGCAATCTGGCCGAAGGTCTGCTCGTACTGCGCCAGGTTTTGGCCGAGGATATTGAAAAGCGCCTTTGCCTGCTGCGGGCTCAGGTAGATACCCTGCTGGTTCTCGATGACAACATCGTCGGGCGAGGTGGGGTGCGCAAGACCGAAAAGAAGAAAAATATCCCAGACGCTGACGCGTACCTGCACGCTGTTGGCGTAGGTTTCGCGATAGTTGGCACCCTGGGTGACGGCAAACGTTGGCTGGTTGGGTGAGGAACTCATAGTGGCTCTAGAGTACACCGGCGCCGGGTCGGCATGATTTGGTGCGAAAGGGGGGACTTGAACCCCCATGGGTTACCCCGCCAGATCCTAAGTCTGGTGCGTCTGCCAATTTCGCCACTTTCGCATCGCGTCTGCTAACGCTAGCCTAGACGCGAAGCGGCGGCGCTTGCAATGGCTGTTGCTGCCGACGAGGTTCTACCCTTGCGCGCGAAGTGTGCGTCCTGCGTCGTTTGGCCGAGAGTCTCCAGGTCCGAACGATCCCATAAGCAGCGAGGTGGACTGCGCCGCTGCGGGAGATTGCATCGAGCCTCCCGGTCTAACCGCCTCCATGTGCCTCTGACGGAATGTGTCGGCGTCGAGCGGGCGGTCATATTGGTAACCCTGGCCGTAGTCGCAGCCCATGGCGGCGAGCATGGCTGCCTGCGCACCATCTTCAATGCCTTCCGCCACGACTTTCATCTCGAGCGTGTGTGCGAGTCCCAGAATGCCCTCCACAATGTTTGCGGCTTGTCGATCGAGCACAATCTTTGCCATGAGGGAGCGGTCGATTTTAAGGACGTCGAAGGGCAGCTCGTAAAGCTGCTTGAAGGAGCTGTAGCCGGAGCCGAAATCATCCATGTGCAGGCCCACGCCTACGGAGTGGAGCTCGCGCATGAGTCGCCTGGCCCCCAGCACATCGTCAATCAGAATGCTTTCGGTCAGTTCGAGACAAAGGACCCCGGCAGGCAGGTCGTAGCGCTCGAGCACGTCTTTGACTGCGCCTTTCAAGCCGCGCAGTGAGAGATGCCTGCCGGAGATGTTCACGCTCATCGTGAAGTCCGCGCAGCCGTACAGGCCCCGCCACTCCGCCAGTTGACGGCAGGCCCTTTCCATCACCCATAGATCCATCTCCGCGATGAGACCGATCTCCTCCGCCAAATCGATAAAGGCGCTCGGCGCGAGCAGACCATTCCGGGGGTGCTGCCAGCGAATCAGGGCTTCGCAACCGACGACCCGTCCGCTTTGCAAATCTATCTGGGGCTGATAAAGGACGCGCAGCTGACCGGCGCCGATGGCCTGTCGCAGTCCTGCCTCGAGCTGCAGGCGAGCCATGGTCTCCTCCTGCATGGCCGGTTCGAACAAGATGGACGACCCGCGTTGCGCGGCCTTGGCGCGGTACATGGCCAGGTCGGAGTTGTGGAGGAAGCTTTCCGGGGTGCTGAACTCGGCCCTTGCCATGGTGACGCCGATACTGGCGCCTACGGTCAGCTGCTCGCCTTCGCACTCCACCGGCTTGCTGAGTGCAGCATGGAGGCGCTGCGCGACGGCGAGCGCTTCCTCGCTTGTTTCCACGCCGTCGAGCAGAATCACAAACTCGTCCCCGGCAAAGCGCGCGATCAAGGACTCTCGACTCATCCGGGTTTGCGCGATTCCATCCTGAAGACGGGCTGCGATTTGCCGCAGAACGCAATCGCCGACAAGGTGCCCAAATCGATCGTTGATTGACTTAAACCGGTCCACATCCAGGAAAAGTACGGCGAAATGCCACTTCCCGGTTTCCTCACTGCGCCGAATGACTTGTGCAAGCCTTTCGTGAAGCAGCAGGCGATTCGGCAGTTTTGTCAGCGGATCGCAGGTCTTGTCGGCCGTGATGTCCATCAAGGAACCCGCCATCCGCTGAGGCTTGCCCTTTGAACCGCGCTGCGCAAGGCCGCGAACCACCACCCAGCGCCATGAGCCATCTTCATGCCGCATGCGGTGCTCGTTGCGGAACCGGGAGGTTTCCCCCGCTAAATGTTGTTGGAGTACCTCTTCAAGAAAAGGGCGATCCATCGGATGTACCCGGTCCAGCCAGTAGTCTGCTGTCGCATGGCAATCGCACTCCGGCAGGCCGAGTATGTACTGCCATCGGGGGGAGTAGTACACCTTGCCGGTGCGAAGATCCCAGTCCCATAGCCCATCCAGAGTCGCGCGGGCAACCAGCGCGTAGCGGTCCCGGGCTTCTGCCTCGGTTGTTTGCAGTTCGAGGCTGCGCTTATGCGCCTCCATGGCTGCCCATACCAAGCTGCCGAGTATGGTCAACGTCGCCTTATCCTGCTCAGTAAAAGACTTTCTCGGCACCGTGTCGCCGATGCACAGGGTGCCCAGTGCCTCTCCGGTCGATGTGACGATGCGAGCCCCGGCGTAGAAGCGAAACCACGGCGGCCCACACACAAGAGGGTTTGAACAGAACCTCGGGTCCTCCCTCGCGTCCTCGACGACCATGACGGCATCGCTCAGAATCGTGTAGGCACAAAAGGCAGCGTCTCGGGGTGTCTCCGCGACGGCAATGCCCTGCCTCGACTTGAACCATTGTCGGGATTCGTCGATGAGAGACACCAGGGCGAATGGAACCTTGAAGATCTCAGTTGCAAGCTTGGTGAGCTGATCAAAGGCAGGATCCGGGGCTGTGTCGAGGAGACCGAAGCTGCAGAGGGTTTGAAGCCTTTTCGCTTCGTTCGAAGGCAAGGGTGGCGTCAAACACACCGGGGACTCTGGCACAGGCCGAGCACGCTTCACTTTCATGCTGTGGATTTCGGCAGGTGCGGACGTGTACTTGAATCTTCCGCGGTGGCGACTTGCCGGAGCGTTCTGGTGCGGTTCCATATTGGGAAGACGCCCGGTGCAGCCGACCTGAGCTGTTGTCTGACTGAACGATGGACGTAGGTGTGCGCACACGATCTGTGAAACGTGGAGCGGAATCGGCTGCGATGCTCGCGCACCTGCACCCTTCCCTGTGGCAGCATGGAGCGTATGTTGCTTCAGCCCATCGTTACGCAGCGGCTTTACCAGCAGGTGGCGGAAAACCTCAGACGGCAAATACAGCTCGGCACGGTCAAGCCCGGCGAGCGGCTGCCACCCGAAAAGGTTTTAGCGCAGCAGCTGGGCGTGAGCCGGCCGACCGTGCGCGAGGCGATGATCGCCTTAGAAATCGCGGGCCTGGTGGAGATTCGCAGCGGCTCCGGCTCCTACGTGCGCGAAAAACCGATTCGCTTTTCGCCCGGCATCGACACCGGCCCGGGTCCGTTTGAACTGCTGAATGCGCGCGTTCTGATTGAAGGCGAGGTGGCCTCAGAAGCGGCGCTGCGCGCGAGTGAGCGCGATCTTGATGTACTGGCCGAGAGTATCGATGAGATGGAAGCAATGCTGGCCGGCGGCGAACACAGCCGCTCCGCCGATCAAAGCTTCCATGTGCAGATTGCGCGTGCTTCCGGCAACGATGTGCTCGCCTCCATTGTGGGCGGCTTGTGGGAAGGTATGTTTTCGCCGCTGTTCTACAAATTGAGCGAGCGAACCAGCTTGGTGAGCCGGCAGGATGCAGCCATCGCCGAGCATAAAGCTATCTATGCGGCGCTGCGCGCGCACGATCCCGTGGGCGCTCGGAGCGCCATGCACCACCATCTGAAGCGGGTGCGCAGTGTGTTGTCCGATGCTGAGCTTTCCCCGGATTAGACCGGTACTTGCCCCTAAGCAGAGCTTTGTTTGCCTGCCTTGACGCGGGACGTACGCTCACAGAGGGAGCGACAGCGCTTTCTCCGTTGACACCCCGCTGCTTGCACGGGCAAACTCTAGGGTCAAAGTTGTCAGGCAGCTTACGCAAGTCGTCAAACCTACCGACAGGCTACCCAGTGTCCCTGCTGCACCCAGATCGGCTGTTCCCCCCAGACCCCGCGACGCGCGCGGTCGCGCGCGAGCTGTACCAGGCTGTGCGTGAGCTGCCAATCGTGAGTCCCCACGGGCATGTAGACCCTGAGTGGTTCGCTCGGGATGATGCGTTTCCAAACCCGACTGCTCTATTTCTGCTGCCGGACCACTACATTTTGCGCATGCTCTACAGCCAGGGCGTGCCGATGGAACGGTTGAAGGCTGGAGCAGCGCCGGAGCAAGCGCGCGCGGTATGGACTTTGTTTGCTGCGCATTACCATCTGTTTCGCGGCACGCCGACACGGCTGTGGCTCGATTATGCGTTTCAGGAGCTTTTTGGCTTAGAGGAAAGGCTCTCGCCGGCGACGGCGGACCTGTATTGGGAAGCAATCACGGAGGCGCTACGCGGGCCTGAGATGCGGCCGCGGCGGCTCTTTGAACGGTTCCGGATTGAGGTGTTGGCCACGACAGATTCGCCCCTGAGCACGCTTGCGGCGCACCGGGCGATCCGCGACTCAGGCTGGACAGGCCGTGTGCTGCCGACCTTTCGGCCGGACGCTGTGGTGGACCCTTCCGCGTCCGGCTTCCATGGGAATCTCGAACAGTTGGGTGCGCTCTCCGGCGAAGACGTTGGACATTGGCGTGGCTACCTGCAGGCGCTGCGAAAGCGACGCGAAGAGTTTCGCGCGCTGGGCTGCACGGCGACCGACCACGGCCACCCGACGGCGGCGACCGCGGACCTGTCCGAGGCGGAAGCCGAGCGGCTGTACGGGCGTGTTCTGCAAGCTGAAAGCAGCGCGGCTGACACGGAGCTGTTTCGCGCGCAGATGCTGACGGAAATGGCGCGGATGAGCCTGGAGGACGGGCTCGTGATGCAGCTGCATCCGGGTAGCTTTCGCAACCACAACCCGGAGCTGTTTACCCGGTGGGGACCGGATGCGGGTGCGGATATCCCCATGCCGACCGACTATGTGCGCGGGCTGCGGCCGCTGCTGGCGCGCTTCGGCAACGAACCGCGGTTGACCCTGATCGTGTTCACGCTCGACGAGTCGACCTACAGCCGCGAGCTTGCGCCGCTTGCCGGCCACTATCCCGCGCTCCGCCTGGGGCCGCCCTGGTGGTTCCACGACAGCCCGGAGGGGATGCGGCGCTTTCGCGAGCGCGTGACGGAGACCGCGGGGTTCTACAACACGGTCGGGTTCAACGATGACACGCGTGCGTTTCTGTCGATCCCGGCGCGGCACGACATGGCACGCCGGCAGGATGCCGCATATCTCGCAACGCTGGTCGCGGACCACCGCCTGGAGTTGGACGAGGCCTTTGAAGTAGCGCGCGAGCTGACCGGGCCGATTGTGCGGCGGGCGTACCGGCTCGACGAGACCCGGTAGTCGTAAAGAGCATGGAAAGGATGCCGCCCACCGTGCCCAGCCAGGCCGATACCGTACCGTCCGGCGTTCCGCTACAGAGTGCATCGCCGGATGTGCCACTTGGCAACTCGCCTGTCCGGCCCGCCACTTCGCACGTGCGCTGGACCATCTGTGCCATGCTTTTCTTCGCGACCTCCATCAACTACATGGATCGCCAGGTGCTCGGTATTCTGGCGCCGGTGCTGCAGCACAGCGTCGGCTGGACTGAGGCGCAATACGGCTACATCATCGGTGCCTTCCAGGTGGCGTATGCGCTGGGGCTGGTGGTTGCCGGGCGGCTGGTGGACCGCCTCGGGTCCCGTCTAGGGTACATCCTGGTAATGGGCGTCTGGAGCCTGGCCGCAATGGCGCATGCGCTGGTCACGACAACCCTTGGCTTCGCGGTGGCACGGTTCTTTCTGGGGCTGGGGGAGAGTGGCAATTTTCCCGCGGCAATCAAGACGACAGCCGAATGGTTCCCGCAGAAAGAGCGCTCGCTCGCGACCGGCATCTTCAACTCCGGCAGCAACGTCGGCGCGATTCTAGCGCCGGCCCTGGTACCGCTTGTGACTTTGCGCTACGGCTGGCATGCGGCGTTCCTACTGACGGGCGGCTTTAGCCTCGCTTGGATCGTGTGGTGGGCGCTGCGATACCGAAACCCGCGCGAGCACCCGGGGGTGAGCGCGGCGGAAACTGCCTACATCACCCGCGATGTGCAGCCTGCGGGTAAGCCGCTGCCGTGGCGCTCGCTGCTCGGATATCGCCAGACGTGGGCGTTCTCGCTGGCGAAGTTCCTGACCGATCCTATCTGGTATTTCTATCTTTTCTGGCTGCCCAAGTTCCTCGATGGACGCTTCCACCTCGGCTTGTCGCACCTTGGGCTGCCGCTGATTCTTGTGTATAACTTTTCCGCCGTCGGCAGCATCGGCGGGGGCTACCTGCCGACGCTGCTGAGCCGGGACGGGCGCTCGGTTCAGCGGGCGCGCCTCCAGGCGATGCTGTTGTGCGCACTGTGCTCGGTATCGGCGTTTTTTATTGCGCGGACGTCGTCGGAGTGGGTCGCGGTGGGGCTGCTGGGGGTGGCTGCCGCGGCGCACCAGGGTTGGTCGGCGAACCTGTTTACTACAGTGTCCGATATGTTTCCTCAGAGCGCGGTCGGGGCGGTGGTAGGCATCGGCGGGATGCTTGGCTCGGTGGCCGGAGTGTTTTCAGCGGTAGGCATCGGCTGGATTCTTCAAGAGACGGGAAGTTACGTACCGCTGTTTACCATTGCGTCCACCGGGTATCTGCTGGCGTTATTTGCCCTGCGCACCATCGCGCCGGGACTGCGACCGGTACAAATTACTGTCATTGCTGCGGAGGAGTAAGCCCACAGGAGCGTCAGCCGCGAGAAGTCATGCCGGCCAGGACGCCGCGCATATAGGCAAAGCTGCCGATCACGCCGGGCATCGGGTCCTCCGGGTGTATCTCGTATTCAAGATCAACATATCCCGGATATTGGATCGCACGCAGTGCCTCAAAGAGTTTGGGGATAGGCATAGAGCCGTCGCCGACCGCGACCTGACTTTCCTTGCTTTCGAAGTTGCTGAGATCTTTCATGTGGATGTTGAATAGTCGCGGACCGGCGGCGTGGATCGCGGCAACCACGTCTGTACCTGCGCGGACCGTGTGGCCGACATCGATACAGCAGCCGATACGCGGGTCAAGCGTCTGCACCGCTTTCAGCACATCGAGGGGCGAGTGCCAGATCTTGTCCTCAGGCCCGTGATTATGGATCGCTATGCGGATGTCGTACTGCCTGACGAAACGCTCGACGCGCGGCAGGGTGTCTGGGTCAGGGTCGCCGGCAACGATGACCGGTATTCCGGCACGCTTTGCGTATTCAAACTTGGCACGGATATCTTCATCCTCGTTCTTTGTGAAGTAAATGGCGCCTGCGGCGTGGAGCGTGATGCCGGCGGCTGCGTAGTCGGCGAGTGCCGCAGCTTCGGCTTGCGGCTCGCTCGGCAGATGATCTTTGACATCTTTTACGTTCAGCGCGGAGATGCCGAACTGCTTCATAAACGAAATCATCTGCGCGCGTGAGAAGCTACGAAACGTATAACTCGCGAGCCCGAGCCGGACAGGGAAGGAAGCGACTGACGAAGCCGACTGGCCCGCCCAGTCGGGCCTTATCAATGAAGCCGCTGCAAGCGCAGCGAAGCTTCGTCGTGATAATGGTTCGATCATCCCGGTCTCCTGTCCGTCGGACACGCGACGCTCCCAAGCCGAAAGGGAAAGTTACACCTTGGGCGCCCAGCCTTTTTCATACTGCCGATCCCAGCCCTTCATCGCATCGCCATCATTGCGAATCTTGCCGTTCGCGGTGTCGAGAGCAAGCTCTCGATTTACCTCCCAGGCTATGTTGGATAACTGCAGCATGGTGACTGCCACATTGCCGACTGCTACGGGCGCGTGCAGCGGCTCACCCTTGCGCACCCCGGCGATAAAGTTGGCGAAATGTGCGTCTGTCATGGAGTCGCTGCCGATCAGGTCGGCAGATGCGGTCTGCTTGCCGGTCTTGAACTCGCTCGTTTTTACACCCTTCAGATCGTAGATCTCATAACCGTCTCGATCGACGAGGACTGTGCCGGTCGTGCCGAGAATGGTCGACCCGCGATCGCGTCCGTAGTATTTCATCCCCTGGCAGCACTTACCCTCCCAGGAGATAGCTTTGTCCTCATAGGTGAAGGTTGTGACAAGGGTGTCGTAAAACTGCCAGTCGTCCTTGAATTGGTAGCGGCCGCCGGATGAGGTTACGCGCTGCGGGTAGTCAACGCCCATTGCCCATCGGCACACGTCGACCTCGTGCGTACCGTTGTTAAGCGTTTCTCCTGTGCCGTAGGTGCGAAACCAATGCCAGTTGTACGGGTGCAGATTGTCCTTGTACGCGCTGCGCGGAGCCGGGCCCTGCCACAAATCCCAGTCGAGCGTGGCCGGTACCGGCACCTCCTTGCCGACGCCGATGGACTTGCGCACATTGCTGTACCAGGCTTTTGCAAGG
>CAXTMW010000124.1:0-10877 GCA_964245455.1 uncultured Acidobacteriaceae bacterium | reverse complement strand
CGCCACGAAGTGGCCGCCGGTTCCTTTCTCCCGATATCACTCCGCGCTGAATATCACTGCACGTGGCCCTTCTTTACGGAAGGGCCACGCTTGCTATGGCCAGACCATGAGGCATGTCGGGAGAAAGGAATCCCGCGTAGGGGGTCTTACGCCTTCCGCGCGTTGACGATCTTCGCGTTAATCACTTTCCCGTTCTTTTTCGACGTTCGCCGCAGCGCAATCTCGCGCATTTCACGGCCCATGGCGGTCTTGTTCATCACCATCTGGACCACGATGCCAAGCAGGTTGGACGCGGCCCAGTACAGGGCGAGCCCTGAGCCGATCGACCAGGTCATAAAGCCGAAGACCGCAGGCATGGTAAAGGCCATCATGCGCTGCTGTTGCGGGTCCACGCCGGGTGAGGGCGTCAGATACTGCACCAGGAACATGGAGGCGACAAACAGGATCGGCAGCAGGTGCAGCGGGTCGGGCGCGCTCAGGTCGGGGATCCAGAGGAAATGCGCCTGGCGCAGCTCGATTACGTTCGACAGCATACGGTAAAAGGCAAACAACAGCGGCCACTGGATCAGCATGGGCAGGCAGGAGCCGAACATGTTGACGCCATTATCCTTTTGCAGCTTGAAGATTTCCTGGTTCATCTCCTGCCGCTTGGGATCGGTGGCCTTGTACTTGGCATAGCGCTGCTTGATCGCGTCCATCTGCGGCTGGATGCGCTGCATTTTAAGCGAGGAGCGCATGACGGCGATGCGGGTCGGCAGCGTGAGGATGCTGAGGAAGAGGGTGAGGATCAGGATCGACACGCCCCAGTTGGCGACGACGTGGTTGTGCAGCCAGCGCAGCGACAGAAACAGCGGCTTCGACAGGATGGACCACCAACCGAACGAGACGATCTTGTCAAGCGACGGGCCGCCGTTCGACCCCTTGACGGCAGAAAGCGCGCCGAGCGTCTTGGGGCCGACAAACAGCCGCGCATCCACGGTCCCGGTCGCGTCACCGGCAGCCGCGCCCAGCACTGGTGCGGGGGTGGTCTCGTGATCGTTCGCCTTCTTGGGGTTGCGCGCGATATCGACGGCATGGAAAAGCGTAACGAAGCTTGCGTCGGCTGGGCGATCGGGCAGGAACATGGCGGCGAAGTACAGGTCAGAAACGCCGGCCCAGTCGTAGTCGCCGCGCAGCGTGGCGCCGCCGGAAATTTTCTTAAACTCATTGTGCTCGGCCGCGCCGTGGCGGCTCGAGTCAAAACTCGCGTTTGCGTAGAGGGGCAGCGTGGTCTGGTCGCCGAAGCCTGAAGGCCATGCCAGCGCCGCGGCAACAGGCGCTCCGTTCATGGTGACGGAGACATGCGTGTGGATGACGTAGGTCGCGTCGAACGAGAACGTCTTCTCGACCTTGAGGCCGCCCGCCGCATAGGTGTAGGTGACGGAGCCGGGCGCGGTCAGCATGCCGGCTGTGCTCGAAGGCACATAGAGGGCCGATGCCAGGCGCTCATTCAGCGCTGGCTGGTAGGTGTACAGCGAAAGCGGGTAGCCGTATTTTGGGGCTGCGACATGGTTGACCAGGTCCAGCGGGTGGCCCTCCTCGTCCTTGTAGGACTTCAGAATCCAGGAGGTCGCCTCTCCACCGCGGTTAGAGAAGGTAATGCGATATTGAGCGTTCTCAACGACAAGCGGGGTGACCGACGTTGCCTGGATGGCATCGGCGGAGCCAGAAGGCGCGGCTGAGGCCAGGCTGTCCGGTAAAGCGGGAGAAGCGGCAGTTTCAGAAGCGTGCTGCTGCTGCGTGGGAGTCGCCGGGGGTGGCGCGCTCTTGCCCCGGAAGTACTGGAGCCCGACGAAGACCAGAAGAAACAGAGAGAAGTACAGCAGCAGCGAGTTGCTGCCGCCCGGTGCGCCCGGACCGCCGGCGCTTTGCTGGTTGGGGTTCTTGAATTCTGCCAAGGGTAGTTCGTCCTAGTCTTCGGCTCATCGGTTCGGGTAAAGCAGAGCAACGCATCTCTATGGTACCCGTCCGCGCCGCCGAAACCGTGAAAAGCCGTCGGGCCCGTGAAAAGGCTTAAGCGGATGTTCGCGTTCGAAGCGGCACCGGATCCCAGCCGCCGCGGGCGAACGGATGGCAGCGGAGCAGGCGCCCTGCGGCGAGCACGCCGCCGCGCAACCAGCCATGCTGGGCCAGTGCCAGCGACGCCTACTCCGAGCAGGTGGGCTGGTAGCAGCAGCCCCCGCCCCCGGGCGAAAACAGGTGAAGCACCGGCGAAAACACCCGCTTGTAGGCCGCGAACAGGACCTCGACGAGGCGTGCCGTGACAGAGGTGCTCACGCCGTGCCACCGGAGCGTTTCGGCTTAGCGCCCTTGCCGCGAGATGGAGACCGGGGCTGCGGCGCGTTGGGAGCGCCGGACGCAACCCGCCGACTCACGGTCTGGAAAACGGCCGCAAGCTCGGCCTCCAGAGCGGCAAAGGGCATGGTGGCCACGCCGGGCCTGGGGTGCAGCACAATGTCCGTCGCCGGCGGCAGCAGGTGCATTGCCGCGCGCGCCGCAATGCGGACCCGGCGCTTGATGCGGTTGCGCAGCACAGCCGGGCCGAGCGCCCGAGGCACAGTAATGCCGAAGCGCGAAGCCCTGGGCGCAGCGGCCGAATCCACCTGTTGTCGATAAAAGAAACTGAGGGACGCGCTGCCATGCTTGCGGCTCGCTCCATACACCAGGCCGTAGTCGGCATGCCTGCGAAGCCGAAGCGTGCGTAAGGGAACCGGCATCAGCGCCCGCTCGCGAAACTAGTCGCGGAAGCCGGCGGACACGGCAATCTTGTGCCGGCCTTTAGCGCGGCGGCGCGACAGCACGGCGGCTCCGCTCTTGGTCTTCATGCGGGTACGAAAACCGTGCGTCTTGGACCGGTGACGGCGGTTCGGCTGAAAAGTGCGCTTCGGCATGGGTCCTGGGTCTCCTTAGAATCTTTTCCTGGGACTCGCCTGACCTGGCGAGCGAGGGCAGAGGCCAGCAGACGAACTCTGAGTATAGCGCAGCTGCGCTGCCGGCAGAAGAGACAGGTCGTTGCGCCCGGCATTGCTTCCACTCCACGGGTCCAGAATCGATTGCATCCTACGCCGAGCCGAGCTCCCTGCCAAGCTCCAAACACTTGCCGATGTGCCGCATCCACGCAGCCCATCCCCTTTCACCACGCGTTGTGCAATCGCCTGGGCAGCACAGGGAGGGGAGGAAAACAAGAACAAAACCCCCAGGAGATTGTGCTAGTCTGAGCCTCGCTTCGAACGATCCATGGTTGCTGCAAGGCTGAGTTTCAGGCGTTGCTTCGAGCTCCATTCCGCTTCGTTCCACAATCCGTCCGCGTCTGTATTGACCCGCTCTTCCGGGCAGGGAGTCCCCTTCCTGAGTGGACGAGTTCCTGTTGTCAGAAGGGACTCGCCACCTGTTGGGGCGATCAGGCCAAGGATGGAGGAGGGACGGGTCGACAAGCGGAGCGACTCTGATCTTGCCGGTAAGGATTTTCTGGAATGAGCTTTTATCCCGCTGCTCCCGCTGCTCCTCTGAACCCTTGGGTTCGCATCCTGGGTGCGCTCCAGAAGAAGATCAACCGGCAGGTGTACGAAACGTGGTTTAAGCCCACACTGTTCAGCCACACCGACGGCAACATTCTGGTAGTGTGCGTGCCGACGGCCAAGTTCCAGGGTATCGGCGATCGCTATGCCGACCTGATTGGCGAAGCGCTTGACACGCTGCGGCTCCCTTACGAGCGGGTGGACTTTGTTGTGCCTGAGCAGACGGGCGCGCCGGGGGACGGCAGGATTCCTCCGGCTTCCACCCACGGCGAGCGCGCCCGCGGCCACAACAGTGTGACGCTTCGGGCACAGGCTGATGCGCCTGGTGAGGACGATGGAGCATTTTCAGGAGAGGCAGGTGCTGCATGGCATCGCGGAGGGCCTTCCTTTACGCAAAGCGATGCCGTGGCGCAGCGAGCGCCGGCTCCGCAGCATGCCGCCTCGCCGCAAGGTACCGCTTCCCCGCAGGCGGGCTCGCCCCAGCACACGGCTTCGTCGCAGAGTGGGGCTTCGCCCCAGCAGGGCCGCTTCGACTGGAACTCTGCCGCGCAGCTTAACCCGCGCTACACCTTTGACGCCTTTGTCGCCGGCACCGGCAACCAGTTCGCGCGCGCCGCGGCCGCCGCGGTCGCGGAGTCGCCGGCCAAAGCCTACAACCCGCTCTTCCTGTACGGCGGCGTGGGCATGGGCAAGACGCACCTGATGCAGGCCATCGGCCACGAGCTGAAGCGTCGTCAGCCGAACGCCGCCATCTGCTACGTTTCGAGCGAAAAGTTCACCAACGAGATGATCAATTCGCTGCGCTACGACAAGATGACGAGCTTTCGCGACAAGTACCGCTCGGTCGATCTGCTGCTCATCGACGACATTCAGTTTCTGGCCGGCAAGGAGCGCACGCAGGAGGAGTTCTTCCACACCTTCAACGCGCTGCACGAGAGCCTGAAGCAGATTGTGATCGCGAGCGATCGCCCGCCGAAAGAGTTTGTCCGCAAGGACGCCGTTGACATCGAGGACCGCTTGCGCTCGCGTTTTGAGTGGGGCCTGGTTGCCGACATCCAGCCGCCGGACTTGGAAACGCGTGTCGCGATTCTGCAAAAGAAAGCCGAACTCGATGACCATTCCCTGCCGAACGATGTGGCGCTCTTTGTCGCCTCCAACATTCGCAGCAATGTGCGTGAGCTGGAGGGTTCGCTGACACGGCTGTTTGCCTGGTGCAAGCTGCACGGCGTGGAAATGTCACTGGCGACGGCACAGTTATGCCTGAAGCAGTTCATCGACACGCAGGTGCGCAAGATCACGATTGAAGCGATCCAGCGCGCGGTGGCCGAGCAGTTTGGCATGCGCGTGACCGAGTTGAAAGCGAAAAATAACTCGCGCTCGGTCGTGGTGCCGCGGCAGATTGCCATGTACTTGGCGAAGCAGATGACCGAAGCGTCGCTGCCCGAGATCGGGCGGCAGTTCGGCAACAAACACCACACCACCGTGATGCACTCGATCTCGAAGATCGATGAGCAGCGCCGCGCCGACAAGGATCTGAACCGGATGCTGACCGCGCTGCAGGAAACGCTCGCGACGTAGAGCTGCATGCGCAGGAATCAAGGTCGAAGCAGCGTAAAAGGCTGCAGGTGCTTTCTGCAAAAAAAGGGGGCAGGACTTGCCAGTCCTGCCCAGCTATGTGTGTCAGAGGCATTCTTCGTATCGGGGGAGAGCGATAGAGCCTTGCGGTGTGGCTTTCTTTGACAGAAGAACCACGGTTAAAGCTGTCGATCGCTCTCCGTATGTACGAGAACCACCTTAGTGCGGCAGCAATCCATACACCACTACGCGGTTCTGCGTGTCCGGCACAAACACCTTGCCGGCCACCACTGTGTACTGCTCAAAGTGGTAGCTTCCAGCCAGCCCATCGCGCGCCGCGTTCCCGTTCGAGTTCCACAATTCGCTGCCGACGTTGGCCGCCGCGAATGCATGGAGCCCGTCCGGAGTAAGCGCCCACACAATGCCCGTTGCCGGCACGCCCGCCGCGGAGGTCACCGTGAGGATGCCCCCCGGGTACCCGGCTGTTTGCGCGTTTTGCGCCACGGGCGCGTTGCTGAATTGGCCATTGGCGAAGCTGAAGTCCTGGAGCGTCTGGTTTACGCCCCACACATACAGCTGCGACGGCCCCGCGTTTTTCCAGTACGCGAGCGAGTGTACCCGGCAGCCGCCATTGTTAGAAAGCGCATTGCATCCGGGCCCATCCAGGAACGTTTGCACTGCGTTTCCTCCTTCCCCCAGGGCGGCGGCGTTCAGTACGTAAATCAACCCCTGTTTGCCGCTCCCAACCAGCAGGTTCGTGTCCGGCGTCAGCAGCGGTGAGGTCGTGGAAAGGTCCAGATCGAGGTCGCTTAAGGTCTGGGCATTGTTGGGCGTAAACCAGCTTTGAATCTGCACATTCGTGGAAAGCTTCACGAAGCTCTCGCCGAAGTCCGGCCCCAAATCGGCCGTGCCGTTGCCCGCTTCAAAGTAGATGGATCCGGAGGCGTCCCCGACCAGGCCGCGCCCCGCCTGCCAGATCCCGCCTTCGTCCCCATTCGGCGTAGTGTTATACACAAACTCCTGCTTCAGGTTGGCACCGTTATACCCCACCACCCAACCGTGATACGGCGAAGGATCCGGTCCGCAGCCGCTAAAAGCGACAGACACAATCCCATTCGCCAGCAGCAGTGCCGGGCGTTGAATCAGGTTCGTCGTCGTCGGTCCCAGGGTCAAGGTTCCATTTGCCGAGGTGGTTCCGGTCCCGGGAACAGAACCCGAGATCACAACCGAGCCTCCATGCTTTTGCGCCCCCGTCGCGAGATCGAGCGCGTACAACGTATGCGTGTACGCCTGCTGGTTCGGCACGGGGTTCGCCGCAACGACATAGATCATTTTTTTATCGCCGTCGATCACGGGCGTGCTCAGGATGCCCAGCGGGGTGCGCGCTGAGAAGTACGCGGGGCAGACCCCGGCGTAGTTCAACGGCACCGCCGGGCCCAGGTTCACCTGCCACAGCGGCGCGGAACCGGGCGCATCGGCGTTGAGCGCGTACACCGTGTTGTTCATCGTCGCTACATACAAAATGTTGGTGGACTTGCTTCCATTGCCAACCCCCGGCACGTACAGCGGCTGCCCGACCACCTGGCCGTCCAGCGCCCAAGAGCCGATTTTTCCGAACGTTGCCGGAGTCACCGTCGCCGGGCTCAGCACTGTTTCACTGTTGTTCGCTGTGGTCCGGTTGTTGTCGTATTCCGCCGTCAACACGGCGGGGTTCTGCGCGTACAGCGCCGTCGCGCTCAGCAGAGCGCAGCCGGTAACAACGTCTTTGAGTCTGGGAAAAGGAACTGCCATGGGTCTTGCTCCACAGGTCCATACGTCACGCACCACGCTGGGCGGGTGCGTCGGGACTCTTGTTTAAGGGGACATGCCCCGGGGAAACCGCGGTCCGTGTGGAACGCCCACACGGCTATTCGCCTAGTTGGAATAAAAGTCGTATGGAATGGTTGTGGCAGGCAAACAGAGAGGAAGCATACACCGATTGAAAACGCGCGTGCGTCGGCGAAAAGGAAATGCAACAGCCCTGGCCAGGAACTACGGGTACCGGGGCGCGAAAGCAGCCAGTGCGTCGATAACCTTCTTACGATATGCGCTACGATACGCGGGTGTTCCCGTTTCACCATTGAACGCCGAACCGCCGTCGTTTCACCCTGCTCAACAATCAGGTACATCCTTGCAGAGAGCGCCCTCGCTGACGCAGCCTGTGTTCGGGCAGGCTCCTGCGGTCTGTGCGGACCAGCCCTCAGGGTGGCGCATCGCCGGCCCGACACAGCGAACCAGCCCTCTTGCTATGCTCTCTCCATGCGTTTCTGGGCATCTTTCGGGCGAGTCTGGCCGCTCTTCATCGCGTTGCTCGCGCGAGCTCCGGCGACTTTCGCCGCCAGGCACGTACAAGACACAGGTTTTTTGAACCGCACGATCCTCGTCAACGGCACCCTGCGCCGCTATGTGGTGTACCTGCCTGAAACGTGGAGCAAGGACCAGAAATGGCCCGTGATCCTGTTTCTCCACGGCTCCGGCGAGCGCGGCATCGAGGGGCTGGACCAGACGCAGGTCGGTCTTCCCGCGGCGATCCGGCTGCACCCGGAGCGCTGGCCGTTTGTTGTGGTAATGCCGCAGGTGCCGTTCAACCATCACCACTGGACTGACCCGGACATGATGCAGACGGCCATGGCCGCGCTTGGGGCGGAAGAGCGCGAGTTCAACGGTGACCCGGACCGCACCTATCTGACCGGGCTGTCGCTCGGCGGCTATGGCGTGTGGGAGGTGGCGCGCGCCTATCCCCGCACCTTTGCCGCGATCGCGCCGGTGTGCGGCGGTATCTTCTGGTCATACCAGCCGTCACGCTGGAGCGAGCAGACCACGCTGCCCGAGGAGTACGCACGCGTGCTGCGCCGCGAGCCTGTGTGGATCTTCCACGGCGCCGACGACCCAGTGGTGAGCCCGCGCCAGAGTGAGCTGATGTTTGACGCATTGAAAACAGCGGACGGCAATGTGCGCTTTTTCGAATACGCGAGCGTGAAGCACAACGTGTGGGATAAAGCCTATGCAAACCCCGAGCTGCCGCACTGGCTGCTGCAGCACTCGCTGTCTTCTGACGCGCGCCTGCAGCCGGCGGCCGAGCGCGTGCTGGTTCCCGTGCACCCAGTGCCGGCCCGCGTGAACCCGGCGCTCTACGATACCTATGTCGGCGACTACGAAGACGCCGGTGTGACGCAGATTACCGTCTTCCGCACAGGGGACCAGTTATTCCAGCGCAACCGGATCGGCGAGGTGTCGGAGCTGCTGCCGGAGAGCGGCAACACGTTTTTTTATCCCAGCGGCTCGACGGCGCGGCTCGTGTTTGAGCACGACCCTGTCACCGGCGCGATTCGAGACGTGCTCTCGCGCGATGACCGGCATGAGGAGCGCTGGGATCGCAAGCGGTAGCGCGGCTGTTAAGAATAAAGCCGAGCAGCAAGGCACAATCAGCATGTCCTGTTATCGCTTCTCGATAAGCTCCATCAGCGCCGGCAGCCACCAGATCGAGGGCCGCCGCCCCGCCGGAGAGCGAAACACGCGAACAACTTTCTTTTGCTCCAAAGCACGGAGCATCGTCATCAGCGTAGGCGTGCTTGGCGCATCGGCTTTCCACTGCAGCTGGCTTGTCTGGAAATATTGCAGCTGGAAGATGGCATCAAGCAGCGGGACCGCATACCGCGATTTCGTTGCCGCAATAAATTGCCCTTTCAGCCGCTCATACAGGGCGAGGATTGCGTCTGCCGTAGTTGCATTCTGCCGTGCCTGCTGCCCTACAGCATTCAGGAAGAATGCGGTCCAGTTTCGCCAGGCAAGCTTTGTCCGACCAAGCTCATTCAAATGCCGGATGTACTCATCCCGATGGGCTTCGATGTACTCCGACAGATAGAACGAAGGCTGCGAGAGAAGCCCTTTTTCATACAGGAAGATAGGGATCAGCAATCTGCCGATGCGGCCGTTTCCGTCCAGAAAAGGGTGGAGGAATTCGAATTGCGCGTGAATACATGCAAGCCGAACCAACGGCTCTTCTTCAGAGTGGTAGTACTTCTCCCAGTTGCTTAGAGAATGCTCAAGCTTCATCCAGTCAGGCGGAGTAAATCGAATCTGTTCCACACCGCCGACACGCGAGCCGATGTAGTTCTGCTGCTTGCGAAATCTTCCGGGCGCTTTGTTGTGACCGCGCACGCTGGACAAAAGCAGCTTGTGAAGTTTGAGCAGCAGGTTAAGACTGAAAGGCCGCGTCCTCAAATTCTCTATCGCTTCGTCGAGTGCCGAGCGATAGTTCAGGATCTCTTCGATATCCTGGCGGCGCGCTTCTCGATCGGGCAGCTCGCCGGCCTCAAACTGCAGAACATCGCTCATTGTTGCCAGTGTTCCCTCAATACGGGAAGACAAGACGGCCTCTTGCAAGCGAAGCGGCGACAGCAGAAGATCGCTGTTTGGCAAGCGGCGCAGCATACCGCTGTACTCGGCAAGGCTGCGATTTGCCTGGCTCAATGATGGAATCAACGCCAGCCAATCGGCTTTGGTAAGCAGTGGCAGGTCTCGAGGAATCGCCGGTCGCATGGCAAAAGTATAGAACCACCAAAACACGTTGTGTAAAGAAAAAGGCGTTTCGCTTAACACAAAGCGCCAATGGGTAAAACTTCTTAACACAAACTGTTTGACCGTTTGGGTGCTCGGGAGAAGGCGTTCCAGCCGCTAGACTCAAGTAATGAATCTACGCTTCGACCTCCTGGCCACGAGCGCTGCCGGCGGCCGGCGGGGGCGCATGCACCTGCCGCACGGCACGGTCGAAACGCCGGCGTTTATGCCGGTGGGCACGGCCGCGACCGTTAAAGCGGTGCCGCAAGAGATGCTCGAAACCTTGGGCGCGGCTGAAGCCGAAGCGGCCGGGGAGCAGCCCGGCGCGGGCATCATCCTCGGCAACACGTACCACCTGTATCTGCGGCCTGGGCACGAAGCGATCCAGCGCATGGGCGGGCTGCATCGGTTTATGAGCTGGAGCCGGCCTATCCTGACAGACTCGGGCGGCTACCAGGTATTCTCGCTCGCGTCCTTGCGCAGGATCACGGAAGAAGGAGTGCATTTCCGCTCGCACCTCGACGGCTCAGCGCACTTGTTCTCGCCTGAGCACTCCATGGCCGTGCAGCTTGCGCTCGGCTCCGACATCGCCATGGCATTTGACGAGTGCCTGGAGTACCCGGCCGACGAAAACCGCGCGCGCGCCTCGCTTGAGTTGACCATGCGCTGGGCCGAGCGCTCGCTTGCATATTGGAACCAGCACAGTTACGAAACGCCGTGGTGGATGCACGATGCCGGCACACGACGCCGGCCGACGCCCGCGATCGACGCCGCTGCTCGCCCCAATCTGTTCGGCATTGTGCAGGGCGGCATGTTCCCTGCCCTGCGGCGCGAAGCTGCCGAGCGCATGGTAGCCATGGATTTCCCCGGCTACGCGATCGGAGGCCTCGCGGTCGGCGAGCCGCGCGAGCGCACGCTTGAAGTCATCGCGGCGACCTTGCCTTACCTGCCTGCCGACAAGCCGCGCTACGTAATGGGCGTCGGCTACCCGGAGGAGATTCGCGCGTACGCGCTGCTCGGCGTGGACATGATGGACTGCGTGCTGCCGACGCGCGCCGGCCGGCACGGGCTTTTGTTCACCTCGGAGGGCCGGCTCAACATCAAGAACAAGCGGTTTGTCGAAGACCAGGGACCGGCGGACCCGGA
>CAXTMW010000123.1:3698-10987 GCA_964245455.1 uncultured Acidobacteriaceae bacterium | reverse complement strand
ATGCCGTTTTTTCTCGTCTCCATCCTGACGATGGTCGTGGTCCTCGGGATCATGGTTCTTGTGCATGAAACAGGCCACTTCCTGACGGCCAAGGCCTGCGGCGTGCGGGTCGAGGTTTTTTCGATCGGTATGGGCCCCCGCCTGTTCGGCTTTAAACGCGGCGATACCGATTACCGCATCAGCGCGCTGCCGCTCGGCGGCTTCGTCAAGATGGCCGGCGAATATTCGGGCGACTCGGGTCTTGCGGATAGGGGCACCGGCGATCCGGGCGAGTTCACCTCGCGGCCTCGCTGGCAGCGTATGCTCATCGGCGTTTCCGGTCCGGTCTCGAACTTTCTGCTCGCGTTCGCGCTCATGACCGGCCTGTACATGATGCACAACGAGGTGGACGCTTACCTGAACGGACCGGCCATGATCGATTACGTGCCAGCCAACACCCCAGCCGCGGCGGCGGGCCTCAAGGCGGGCGATCGCATCGTGCAGTTCGGCAAGGAGCACAACCCGGACTGGCAGCAGGTCGGCATCCGGATGGGCATTGACAGTAAGGACACAGTGCCGGTCACGGTCGCACGGCCCGGCGGCGAGTTCCGGACCCAGCTGCCGCTCGCAAGCTCCATGGGCCCGGACGGCCCGGACCCGCTCGCGTTGGGTCTCGAGCCGCGCTGGCAAGCCGACCCGCTCACCATTCGCGAGGTCGAGCCCGGCTACCCGCTCGCGAAAGCCGGCGTGCAGAAGGGCGACGTTCTGCTCTCGCTCAACGGGCTGGTCCCGCACTCGGTCAACTCGGTCGCCGCGTACCTGAAGCAGAACGGCGCGCAGCCGGTCGCTTTAGACGTGAAGCGCGGCTCGGAAGCCCTGCACCTGTCGGTCACACCGATCGAGGGCGACGACGGCGCCGGTCACAAGGGCTGGCGGCTCGGCTTCCGCCCCTCGCCTCCGCCGTTTACGGTCGAGCAGGAGCCGTTCGGCAAGGCGGCATCCCGGTCGCTGCACTACAACATCCAGAGTGCCGGGCAGATCACCGAGGTGATGCGCAAGCTCTTCTCCAGTCACTCGAACGTAAAGCAGCTAAGCGGTCCGGTCGGTATCGCGCGCATCTCGGGCGAGGCCGCGCTGATGCCCGGCTGGCAGCCCATCATCAACTTAATGGCGCAAATCTCGCTGAATCTGGGCATCTTCAATCTACTGCCCATCCCGCTGCTCGACGGCGGCATGATCCTGATTCTGCTGATTGAGTCCGCCCTGCGCCACGACTTGAACCCAATCGTGAAGGAGCGCATCGCGCAGGTCGCGTTTGTGATGTTGATTTTATTTTTCGTGTTTGTGACGTTCAACGATGTGTCGCGAATTGCCGGGTTCTCGAAGCTGTAAAGCCGCCGATGGAAAGCGTCATTCCCGCCATAATCCGGGCAATCTGCTGGGCTTGTGCCGTTCTCGTTGTGACTTTCTTTATCTCCTGCAACCGACTGCTTGTTACGTTCGACCGACAGGCTCCGCATGATGGATTGAACGGGCTAGGTGCAGTCGCTCTCGGCTTCTCCTTCGCCTTACTTTTGGCCGCTCTCGCCTTTATTACTTATCTCTTGTTTGCTGTGGCTCGCTGGTATGTTCGGAAAGTCGATTCGATTGAATAATGCCTCTTAGAGCGTTTGATCGCTCGGCAATAACAGTTGGCTTATGCGCTTCCGTGAAGCAGGTAGGCTGGACGTCTAACGCCGGTTCGTAGCTGCTGTAACCAGCGCTACAATCCAAGTAGCGCGACGTTCTCACGCGATGCAGCCGTGCGAAGCTTTTTTTTTTTTTTTTTAAGGGGAATTCCGATATTTATTGCTTATTATTGGTAGGCAGCGTCATAGAGTGTAAGTCGATGACGCTCGGCAATACGCCGGGTCTCGTTCCAGGCCTGTTTCGCCGTTTGTGTGTCCACGCTGATCGGCCACTCCTGAAGCTTCTCTAGAAGCATGTCCCGGTTTGCACCAAGAACCCGACCTCGACGCACCGCCATCTCGATTGAATTTGCAACCTCGATGTGCCAGAAGGAAACAACTACCGCTCCTTCCTGCAACGCTAGATCAACAGCTCTTTGCACCGCTGGCGTTGTCTCGTCAGCGAAGACATAAGCCAGAGCGAGCGAAGCATCCAGGACGATCAATCCTTGCGGCCCAGGTCCTTCTTCATCTCTTCCCACACGAACGGCTCTTTCGGCAGGGTTTTTGCGTGTTCGCGGATTTGCTTTGCTGCCTCGAAGGCAGCTGCCCTTTGCTCGTTAGTAAAGGGCACCCGTGGCGACTCTGGAGCGACGATGCGGGCGACAGGAGTGCCCTCGCATAGCAGCAAAATTTCCGTCCCTTGCTGCACCTGCTCGATGAGTGTGCTCAAGCTGCGTTGTGCTTCCGCCACGCCGACTTCCACCATGTCCCACCCCTGCTCCTAGCAGCTTACGCCGTTTCGCCGGTAGCAGGTACGGCTGACCCAGTGCGGGTACAAGGCGAACCTAAGCCCACTCCCCGGCACGCATCAGCGGCTCCCGCTCGCCGGACGCAGTAACCCCGTCGATATCAAGCTGTCCTGACCCGATCATCCAGTCCACGTGAATCAGGCTTTCATTCGCCCCGCGTGCCTGGAGCTCCTCTGGCGTGAGCGTATCGCCATTCTTAACGCACGTGCTGTAGGCCTGACCCATCGCGATATGGCAGGCCGCATTCTCATCAAACAGCGTGTTTGAAAACAGGAGCCCGCTTGCTGAAATCGGGGAGGAATGCGGCACCAGAGCCACCTCGCCCAGCCGCGCCGCGCCCTCGTCGGTCGCGAGCATGCGCTCCAGCACTTCCTGGCCGGCCTTGGCGCGCGCCTCCACCACGCGGCCGCCCTCAAAGCGCACCGCGATCTCTTCGATCAGCGTTCCCTGGTAGGAGAGCGGCTTGGTCGACCGCACTGTCCCCGAAACGCGCTCCCGGTGCGGCGTCGTAAACACCTCTTCGGTCGGAATATTCGACAGGCAATCGATGCTATTCAGCGCCGTCGTTCCGCCGCCCATCCAAAGGTGCCCGTCTGACAGCCCAATCTCCAAGTCGGTGCCCGGCCCCGCGTACCGCAGCGACGCGTAGCGCTTTGCGTTCAGCAGCGCCGCCCGCTGCTGCAGGTCCGCGCTGTGCTGCTTCCACGCCGCTATGGGGTCTGGCCCGTCAAGCCGCGAGGCCGAAAGAATCGCGTCCCACAGCTTCTCAACCGCAACGTCTTCCGGCTCGCCCGGGAACACCACCCGCGCCCAGGCCGGGGTCGCGCACGCCACAATCGACCAGTTGATTGCGTGCCGGGTAATCAGCTCCAGCGCCGGCCGGCTTGCCTTGGACGCCGCCAGATTTGCGCGCGATACCTTCGCCGGATCCTGCCCGGACAACAACGCCGGGTCGGCTCCGGTAATCCCCAACCGCGCCGCCCCTGAGCGAAACGCGGTCGCTATTCCGTCGTGCAGCCACGCGGCGGCCTGGTCAAACGCCGCATCGGGCGCAAACCGGTAGCGTGTCAGCGTCGCTTCGTCGTCCCCGTACATCGTGGTCACCAGCGAAGCGCCGGCCCGGTAGGCGTGCTCCGTAACCCGGCGCACCAGCCCGACCGCCTCCAGCGGTGCCGTAATCAGCAGCTCCTGGCCTTCACGCAGGCCGAGGCCGGAATATACGGTGACCCGGGCGAACGCATCGATTCGGGCGTCGAGTCCACGGGACGTAATCCCAGCGTCGAGCGCAGAAGAGTCAAGCGCAGGGGAAGAGGAGGGCGGGGGAGTCGAGGGAGTCAACGACATAGTTTTACCTTAACGTTGCCGGGAGTGTTGTCGAGACAAGCAGGTCTCACAGATTGCATTTTATTTTGCTTTTATGCGATTCGGCGGGAAAGCGCATTTTGCCCGCTGTGTACCAGGGGTGCTGCCAACGTCAGCGTCGCGCTCAGGCCGAGCAGCACCCAGAAGATGCTGGGCAGCCCCAGCCGGTGCGCCAGAATACCGAGCAGCGGCGGCCCTACCAGCAGCCCCGCATAGCCCACTCCGACCGCCGTGGCAATGCCCTCACCTGGAGCGAAGCCCGGCAGCGTGCCCGCGGTTCGATACAGCACCGGCGACGCATTCGCAAGGCCTGCCCCCATCAGGCTGAAGCCCAGAAGTACCGCCGCCATGGGATGCAGCAGCAGGATCATTAGGGCGCCCAGCACGCTGAGCGCGCCGCCGATGCGCAGCGATCGCTGCTCGCCGACGCGCGCCACTACGGCATCGCCGGTAAACCGACCCAACACCATCCAGCCCGCGAAGCAGGTGTAGCCGTACCCCGCTGTCCCGCTGGCAAGCCCGTGCACCACGCGCAGGTACAGCGCACTCCAGTCGCCCATCGCGCCTTCGCTCACCATGGTGGAAAAACAAAGCACCCCGAGCAGCAGCAGGCGCGGATGCGGCAGATGCGCCGGCAGCAGAGCGCGCCATCCCGTGCGCGCCGTCGCTGCTGCCGCCGGTTGCGGCTGGCGCTCGTGCGCGTGTTGCGCGTCCTCCAATTGTTTTGGCAGCAGGTACGGGCTCACCAGGAGCACCAGCAACAGGAGCGCCGCGCCGAACGACGGCACCAGAACGCGGTCCGGTACACCTCGCGCCATGAGCACGCTGTGAATGCCCGCACCGGCGAAGCAGCCCACGCTGAACACCGCGTGAAAGAGGGAGATGGTGCGCCGGCGCAGCATGGCTTCCACCAGCACTCCATGCGCGTTCATGGCCACATCCATTGCGGCCGCGTTGAGCCCGACCAGAAACAGAACCCCGACCAGCAGCGGCACCGACGGCAGCAGGATGGCGAGGGTCAGCAGCGCGGGAAAGAGCAGTCCGGCGACGACCGCAACCGTGCGGGAGCAGGTGCGGCGGAGCAGCGGCGCGGAAAACGGCATGGCGCACAGCGCGCCGATGCCGCCGGCCAGCAGCACCGAGCCAAGCTGTGCCGCGTTCAGTCCGAGCGCCTGCGCCCGCTCGGGAATATGCGGGACCCACGACCCGATGGCCGCCCCGTTGACCAGAAACAACACGCCGACCGCGACCTGCGCGCGCCGCGCCGCGCCAAAGGGCACCGCAATCCCATCTGGCTGCACAGGTTCTGCCACGGACGTCATATCGGAAATTTCTTCAAGCATTGGTTTAAGGTCTCGCGATCGCGCCCGCAGTTCGCGATTTTCCTGCTCGGCAGGCATGGGTACACTGGGCTCAGATGAAGTTTACGACGACGCTGCGGGTGCGCTACTCGGAAACCGACCAGATGGGCGTGGTGTATCACGGAAACTATTTTGCCTGGTTCGAGGTAGGGCGGGTTGAGATGCTGCGATCCCTCGGCTTTTCCTACGCGGAGCTCGAGTCGGTCGAGAACTGTGTGCTGCCCGTGGTGGAGGCTGCCTGCCGCTACCGACGGCCCGCCCGCTACGACGAGGTACTTGTGCTCCAAACGAGGGTGAAGACGCTGCGCGGGCCGATTTTGATCTTCAGCTATGCACTGTACCGTGAAGGGCAGCTGCTGGCCGACGGCGAAACGAAGCATGTCATCGTGGATCGAGCGCTCCAGCGGCGTCGTTTGCCGGAGCGCTACCATGCCGCCATTCTCCAGGTGCTGGAAGCCTGAGCGAGCGCTACACCTCGCCTGGCCGCGCGGCGCCGGCCGGCACGGCGATCGCGGAGCGACCCGTGGTGGGTATGACGTTCTTCTGCAGGTCGTGGTGCAGCGAGTACAGCGCGAGCTCCAGCCGGTCCGAAACCCCGAGCTTGTCGTAAATCTTACGGAGATAGTTTTTCACCACCTGCTCGCTGGTACCGATGTGGTGCGCAATCTCCTTGTTGCGCTTGCCTTGGCTGATGTAGGTGATGATGGAGATCTCCTTGGGCGAGAGCCGGGGCGCAACCTTGGTGCTGATGCCCTGCGTCGCCTGGAGCCGGTACGCGTCGATCAACAACGTCAGCGACTGATTGTCGATCCAGGTTTCCCCCGCCGCCACCTTGCGTACGCAGCGCAGCAGCAGATCGGGCGAGATCGCGCGGGAGATCGTACCCCGTACCCCGTTGCGGTAGAGCTCGATCATTCGGGTTTCATCCCCGATCGCGCCCTGCACGATCATCTTGACCGGTGCGGGGCCGGCCTTGATCAGCTCCGGCACAAACTCCGTATGGCCGCCCAGGATGTTCCAGTCCAGCAGCAGCACGTCGGCCTGGTGCTGCTTCAAGGTCGAGCGAAGGTTGGGAAGACTGTCGGCCTGCGCGATCACGTGAATATCCGACTCCGCCGCGAACACCTTGCTCATGCCGACACGGAAGATAGCCTGCCCGTCCGCGAGAATGACCCGGACCGGGTGCTCCCGATGCGCCACCATCGTGTTGCCTGCACCACTGCCCGGCGCGGCGCTGGGAAAGGAACTGCTCTGGGGGCGGGAATACGGAGGGTAGCCATTCGCCATCGGCGTACCGGTGCCCATGCGGGCTTTCTCATTCGTAGGATTCATCGCGGAAGCTGCCTGGATCCTTTCATGGCATTGCTCAAATATCACGCTAACCGAAAGACAGCGCTACTGAAAACGATACTCATCGATAACGGCGGCTGCATAGCAGGCACCGTTCTCCTGGTAACTGCGGATCACGTGGCCCACGCAGTGAATGGCCGCGGTTGAATCGTTCGACGTAACCTCCCGGGGCACTTCCAGCAGGAACTCCAGCCCGGTGTCCGCCGGAATGGCCTCGGGAACCTCAAGCAGGACGCCGTTGTTGGACATGTTGACCGTTACTGCCTTGACTTCCACACCCCCAACCATCAACAGAACCGGCAGGTGCATTGGAAAGCGGACTGCACTTCGGAGCTCTTCCCAGACCATGGACAACTCGCCTTCACCGAAAGATTGCAGAACTTCTAATAGCTCCCGTACCTGATCCGTAAATGCCGGAGTCTGGCCGGAATGCAGCGAGCTCTCATGAGATGGAGACCGCTTGATTCAGCACATTCTACACCGCGGTACAAGCCGTGTATCTACAACAAATGTGCCATTTCAGGGCAGTATCTTAAGCATTCCTGCGAGGCTTGCCGCCGCCCACCGCATTCTCCGTAGTTGCCCTCCCCTTGCCGCGCCATGCACACTCATGCTTGTTCCTCACAGCCGGGGCAGCATATCCAGCATCGGCACAGTTCAGGAGGCAGACCGCCCGTGCCCGCACCCTTTCGCGCTTTCGCGAGTAACTGGCGTCGGCTCACTCCGCCGCAGCAGCACGCATTTTTCGCGTGCTTTCT
>CAXTMW010000123.1:3299-3688 GCA_964245455.1 uncultured Acidobacteriaceae bacterium | reverse complement strand
GCGGTCGCTGAATCGGTCTTTCTGACGCTGGCCTTCCGCCCGGTCGGCGCCTTTGTGTTTGGACTGCTTGCCGAGCGCTACGGCCGCCGCCCGACGCTCATGCTCGTCATCGCCGGCTACTCCGTGCTTGAGCTGGCGTGCGCTTTTGCCCCGTCGCTGGCCGCCCTGCTCGTGCTCCGCGCGCTGTTCGGCATCGCCATGGGCGGGGAATGGGGCGTGGGCGCCGCGCTCGCCTTTGAAACGCTGCCCATCGAGGGCCGCGGCGTTTTTTCAGGCATTCTTCAGGAGGGCTACGCCTTCGGCTACCTGCTGGCCGCCCTTGCTTTCGGCCTTCTGTATGACCCCTTCCTTGCCCTCCACCTCGGGGGCCACGCGGTCGGCTGGCGCGG
>CAXTMW010000123.1:0-3289 GCA_964245455.1 uncultured Acidobacteriaceae bacterium | reverse complement strand
CCGGGCTGATGGCCTCCTTGGGTGTCATGGTGGTGGCGGCCCGGGGGGGGGGTTTGCCGCTACCCCCCCGCGCCGCGGCTCCGTCCGGTAATGGCCTGACCGGATCCAGACTGACCGGATCGAGACTTGCGGCGCAGCTCCGGGAGTACGGCGGTACCTTTCTCTTCCTGATCCTCCTGATGGCCGGTTTCAATGCCTTCTCGCACGGTACCCAGGACCTGTACCCGACCTTTCTGCTGCGCGACCACCATGCCACCGCCCGGGAGGTCGGGCTGATCGGCGTCATCTACAACGTAGGCGCGATCGGCGGCGGCATCCTGTTTGGCTCGCTTTCTGAGCGCTGGGGGCGCAAGCGGGCGATCGTCACCGCGGCTCTGCTCGCGCTGCCGTGCATTCCGCTGTTTGCCCTGGCGCACACGCTGCCGCTGCTTGCTCTCGGCGCTTTCCTGATGCAGTTCATGGTGCAGGGCGCCTGGGGTGTGGTCCCGGCTTACCTCAGCGAGCTATCGGCGGGGCCGGTGCGCGCCACCTTTCCGGGCCTGGCCTACCAGCTTGGCAATCTGCTCATGTCGCGCAACATCATCCTGCAAAGCCGCGCTGCGGCTCGCTGGGGCTCGCTCGGTCCGGTTCTGGCGGTTACCGTTTTCGTCGTGGCCCTGTACCTGGCCGGCATCGCCTCGCTCGGGCGCGAGTCCCGCGGGGCTCAGTTGCAGTAAGGCGGCAAAAAGTCCGGGTCAGGGCAGCTTGCGGGCATGTAGACTGCGCTTGCACAGGTCGTGAGCTGACCTGCGGAGGAACTTATGGTGAAGGGTATGTGTAAGTGCAGCCGATTGGGTGTTGCAGGTTTGCTGCTGAGCTGCGGGGCCGGGGCAGCTCTCGCGCAAGCGTCGGCCGGCAGCGCTGCCTCCTCTCTGGACAAGGCGTTCCTCCGCGAAGCCACGGAGGGGAGTAACTTCGAGATCCAGCTGGCCCAGCTCGCGCTCAAGAAGAGCAGCACCGACGACGTAAAGCAGTTCGCGCACATGATGATCACCGATCACACCAGGCTGAACGAACAGATGAAGCCGGTCGCGGCTGATGCGGGCGTGACGCCCCCAACCGGTGTCTCGAAGAAGGACAAGGCCCTGTACGCGAAGCTCCAGGGGCTGAACGGCGAGCTCTTCGACCAGGCCTACATTCGAGACATGGTCCAGGACCACTCGGAAGATTTGAAAGCCTTCCAGAATGAAGCACATAACGGGCAGCTGCCGTCGGAAACAAAAGCCGCCGCCGCCGGCGCGCAGGTGGTCAGCACCCACCTTGCTGCCGCCAAACAGCTCGCGCAGGCGCACCGGGTAAGCTGATCCGCCGTGGCCCCGGCTCGCTGCTGTTTCTTGAGCGAAAACTTCCCGATGCCCGCGGCGTGACTTCCCTGTCACTCCCGCCGCATCTCCCGTACCATCGGGATGCAGGCGGGAGTGAGCCGCCGATCGCCCGCCGAGGAGCCGTCCATGCCGCGCATCCACTTCCACCAGCTGCTGGCCCAGCTCAAAGCGAAGCTCCTGGCCATGGCCGCCCTGGCGCAGCAGGCGCTTGAATCCTCGGTCGACGCCTATCTAGGCCGTGACGAGCTGCTGTGCCAGTACGTGCGCGAGAACGAAACCGCCATCAACATGGCCCAGCGCGAGGTCGACGAAATGAGCTACGAGCTGCTCGCGCAGGAGCAGCCCATGGCTATCGACCTCCGCTTCATCCTCGCGGTCATCAAGATCAACGGCAACCTGGAGCGGATCGGCGACCAGGCCATGAGCATCGCCGAGCGCACCCTCGGGCTCATCACCCTGCCGCCGGTTGAGGTGCCAGCCGAGATTGCCCCCATGCGCGACGTGGCGCGGACCATGATCCGCAGCGCTCTACAGGCACTGCTGGAAGGTGATGCCGCGCTCGCCGCGTCCGTTATCGAGATGGATGACGAGATCGACCGTATGAACCGGATTACGCACGAACGGCTCACGGCCTTGATTGCAAGCGAAGCTGCTATTGCTGAGCAGGTGCTGCACACCATCATCATCTCGCGCAATCTCGAGCGCATCGCTGACCACGCGACCAACATCGCGAGTGACGTCATCTTCTGGATCGAGGGCGCTGACATCCGCCACCAGCCGCTGCCGGCCATGTCTCGCGCTTAATCGCCGCATTCGGTCGCCTTTACACTAAGGCCATGGCAGGTACGATTCTTGACGGAAAAGCCCTTGCGGCATCGCTTGAACTGGAGTTGAAAGGGCGGGTCGCCCAGCTCCACGCCGCTACCGGCGCGCCCGCGCCAGTGCTGGCCACCATCCTGGTCGGCGACAACCCGGCTTCGGCCACCTACGTCCGCATGAAAGGCAATGCCTGCCGCCGTGTCGGCATGGAGTCCCTGCCGATCACGCTCCCATCTGAAACCAGCACACACGAGCTGCTCACCGTCATCGAGGAGTTGAACGAGGATGGGCGCGTACGCGGCATCCTGCTCCAGCACCCCGTGCCGGAACACATCAACGAGCGCGCCTGCTTCGACCGCATCGCGCTCGACAAAGACGTCGACGGCGTCACCAGCCTCGGCTTCGGGCGCATGTCCATGAAGGAGCAGGCTTTCGGCTCCGCTACCCCGGCCGGCATCATGCGTCTCCTGCGGCACTACGAGGTTCCGCTCCACGGCCGGCGTGCGGTGGTCATCGGCCGCAGTGCCATCCTCGGCCGACCCATGGCCACCATGCTCGATCACGCAAACTGCACCGTCACCCTGTGCCACCGCTACACCGCCGATCTGCCCGCGCACCTCCGCGAGGCCGAGATCGTGGTCGCGGCGCTGGGCAAACGCGAGTACATCCGCGCCGACTGGCTTCGCGACGGCGTCGCGATCATCGACGCCGGCTACCATCCCGGCGAGGGCGGCGCGCCCCGCGGCCGGACCGTGGAGCTCCGCGACCGCTACCGCTCGATTCAGGGCCGCCACCGGGTGCGGGCGCAGGGCGATGAGCCGGTCGTAGAGGGTAATGATCTGGGACCAGTCGGTGGTTTCTGCGGTGCGGGCGTCAGCGTGCACCGCAGCTATCGCGGCCTGAATCTGGAACGGTCCGGGCTGGTTGCGGCGAAGGCAAGAGCGCACGAGCTCATGGCCTTCTGCGATCAGGGGCCGGTTCCAGCGGGAGCGGTCCTGGTCGGCGAGGCGCACCATGGTCCCGCTGGCGTTGCTGCGGGCGGGACGACGAGACTCCGTGAGCAGCATCAGGGCGAGCAGGCCGATGACCTCCGGTTCGTCGTGCAT
>CAXTMW010000122.1:5233-11060 GCA_964245455.1 uncultured Acidobacteriaceae bacterium | reverse complement strand
GGTGACTCCAGTGCCGGCTATTATCTGCCAGACGGCTCCATGATGAGCCCGGATGCGTCGTACCTCACCGTCGAAACCTTCGCCCGGGTGAACCCGAAGCTTTGCGGCTTCCCGCATCTATGCCCGGACTTCGTCGTCGAGCTCCTGTCCGCTACCGACAGCCTGCCCAAAACAAAGCGGAAGATGGAGCTCTGGATCGAGAACGGAGCAGCGTTGGGCTGGTTGATCGACCCTCGTAAGCGGCAGGTCTTTGTATATGAAAATGGCAAGCCTCCGGCCGTCGTGACCGGCACAGCCGTTCACGGATCTGGGCCGATCGCCGGTTTCGTGCTGGATGTTGCGGAAGTTTGGGAGTGTTACTAAGCAGCGCTCAGCCTTGCCTGGGAACTCGCAGATCCTCGCCGGTCATCTCCCGCGGCTTTTTCTCCCCAAGCAATCCGAGCAGCGTCGGCGACAGGTCGCGCAAGGACCCGCCTTCGCGCAGTGTGTACTGCCCTGCGTCCTCGGCCACCAGGATGCATGGCACGGGATTGGTCGTGTGCGAGGTGTGCGGGCCGCCGCCGATCGGGTCAACCATCTGCTCTGCATTGCCATGGTCGGCTGTGATCAGCATGGACCCGCCCCGCGCGCGCAGCGTGGTGTACATGCGCCCCAGCGCGGCATCCACGGTCTCGACCCCACGGATGGTCGGCGCAAGCTGTCCCGAGTGCGCCACCATATCCGCATTGGCAAAGTTCACAACTACCAGGTCAAACGCCGTGTCTTCGATTGCCCGGATGACTGCGTCGGCAACGCCCGCCGCGCTCATCTCCGGGTCCAGGTCATAGGTCGCCACTTTCTGCGAGGGAACCAGCACGCGATCCTCACCTGGAAAGGCTTTCTCAATGCCGCCGTTAAAAAAATAGGTGACGTGTGCGTACTTTTCAGTTTCCGCGATGCGTAGATTGCGCAGATTCGCCTGCGCGAGCAGGTTGGCCAGCAGGTTGTCCATGGACTGCGGTTCGATCACGCGCGGCAGGTTGAAATGGCTGTCGTACTGCGTCATGGTGACGAAAAACAGCTCATCCGGGATCATCTTCGGCAGGATCGCAGCATCCTGCTCCTCGATCCCCGGCAGGTCGCGCCCAGCTTCTTGTGTGAGGGCCTTTCCGCCGGAGCCATGCCGGGCGAGCACACGCGTTATTTGCCGGGCGCGGTCCGCGCGATAGTTGAAGACGATGCAGCTGTCCCCGGGCTCGATCATGCCCGTGACATTGCCTTCTGCGTCGGCGACGACGAACGGTACGACAAACTCATCGGTGATGCCGTTCCCGTAGCACTCGCGTACGCGTGCAACCGCATCTTTGTAGGGGCCGTTATCCGAGAGCCCCAACGCAATCACGTCTGAGGCTCGCTTGATACGCTCCCAGCGCATATCGCGATCCATGGCATAGTAGCGCCCGGAAACACTCGCAAGCTTGCCGATGCCGTACTCCTCCATGCGGGCCAGCAGCGCCTGGAGGTAGCCCGCGCCCGAGGTCGGCAGGGTGTCACGCCCGTCGAGGAACGCATGCACGTACACGCGCTCGATCCCTTCGCGTCGAGCCGCTCGCAGCAGCGCGTACAGGTGCTCCTGGTGCGCGTGCACACCGCCGTCAGACACAAGCCCCAGCAGGTGCAGCGCGCGGCTTTTTTCCCGGGCGTTGCGGAACGCCGCGGCAATCGCAGGCTCCTCGGCCAGCTTGCCCGAGGCCACCAGCGAGTCGATGCGGGTGATGTCCATCTCGACCACGCGGCCGGCACCGATGTTGAGGTGCCCGACCTCGCTGTTGCCCATTTGCCCATCGGGCAGGCCGACGTAGTGCTCGGAGGCGCGCAGCACGGTGTGCGGAAACTCCGCCAGGAGACGGTCGTACGTGGGCTTGCGCGCCTGGGCAATGGCGTTGTTGGCCGCCTCGGCGCGGATGCCCCAGCCATCCAGAATCGCGAGAACCAGGGGCTTTTTGTAGGTGTTTGCAACAGACATCGGGAAAGCTCCTTCTGGAAACAGCGCGGGCGGAGCACACAACGGCTCCGCCCGGCTTGCGTATCTGTCGCGTCAGGACGAACTACTGCGGCTTCTTCGGTGTCGTGCCGGTCGAGCCCGAACTGCTGCTTGAGCTTCCGCTTCCGGTCGAAGCGCCGCTCTTGGTGCCGCTGCCGCCCGACCCGCTGCCCGGGCCCGGCGCGCCGAGGCTCGGCGCCGCGTGCTGCTGCTCATAGGTCTTCTGCGCAGCTTCAATCTCGGGCTTATGCCGTTCGATCGCCGCCTGCAGCGTTTGCTGGACGGTTTTGGACGCATTCTGCTGGATCGCGCCCATCATTGCCGGCGTTACTTCCAGCAGGTTCTTGCCTGCGGGCGTTTTATAGAAGTCGATGGTCTTGGCCGCATCCTCGGTCGACAGATAACGCTGGTACGTGCTGACCGTTTGACCGTCGATGTCCATCTTTTCGACGCTGGAGCGAACGTCAGCTTTCACGTCCTGCGGCACAAACGGAGGGAAGCGCTGCATATACGCGTCCACGTTGTCGATCAGGTGCGCCTTGATCTTGTCGGTCCCATTAAGCGCCATCAGCTCATGCGCCTGCGCGGCGGTGATGGGGTGCGCGGGCGGTGGCGGCTCGCTGGGCTTGGCGGCTGAGCCGGGCGTAGGCAGCGGGGGGGTGGTGGCAGGCTTGGATGCAGGGGTCTGTGCCGTGGCGGCAAGAGTGAACAAAAGGGGCGCCGCAGCGCCGAGAATGAAGTTACGCAAGAAAAACTCCTGAAATCCTGAAGTGGTGAGCCCTGGCGAAAACACCGGGCTGTTCGAGCGAGCGGGGAACGCTCGCCAGGCTAAGTCTTTTTCGCTACTTCCTCAAGTTCAGCTTGCCTTCATGCTCGCCGACTTTTTCATAGACGTAGCGCATGGAAGTCTCGATTGCGAGGAGGCGGCCGTCGATCTGATCTAGACGTTTGTCCATCAGATCCAGGCGTTTCTCCATACCTGCCAGCTTCCCGTTCTGCGTGAGGAACCCTAAGACCGTCACCAGCATCGGCAGGCCTACCGCCAGGTAAAGCTGCGTGTTGCTCATAGCCGCTCCCCACTCCTCTACAGCTTAGTCGCCGAAGTTGACAGCTTCCAGGCCAAGATACTCCGCGGTCTGGCCGAGCTCTTCTTCAATCCGCAGCAGCTGGTTGTACTTGGCGATGCGGTCGGTTCGGGAAGCGGAGCCGGTCTTGATCTGCCCTGCTCCGGTGGCCACCGCAAGGTCGGCGATAAAGGTGTCTTCGGTCTCGCCGGAACGGTGCGAAATGATGGACGTGTAGCCGTAGCGGCGGCCCAGCTCGATCGCTTCCAGCGTTTCCGAGACAGTCCCGATTTGGTTCACCTTGATCAGGATCGAGTTCGCCACGCCTTCTTCAATGCCGCGCTGCAGGCGCTCCGTGTTGGTCACGAACAAGTCGTCGCCGACCAGCTGGATCGTCGAGCCGAGCAGCTCCGTCAGGTGCTTCCAGCCGTCCCAGTCGTCCTCGGCCAGGCCGTCTTCCAGCGAAACGATGGGGTACTGGCGCGCCCAGCTTTCCCAGTAGCGCGACATCTCCTCGCTCGAAAGCTCGCGGCGGTCGCTTTTCTTGAAGATGTAGCGACCGGCGTCCTTATCGTAGAACTCGCTGGCCGCCGGGTCGAGCGCGATCGCGATCTCCTCGCCCGCCTTGTAGCCGGCCAGCTCGATCGACTCAAGAATCAGCTCGATTGCCTCCTCGTTGGACTTAAGCGACGGCGCAAAGCCGCCTTCATCCCCGACCGCGGTGTTGTAACCCTTCTTCTTCAGCACGCCCTTAAGCGTGTGAAAAACCTCGGTGCCCCACCGCAGCGCGTCCGCAAAGCGCTCTGCGCCAACCGGCATCACCATGAACTCCTGAAAGTCCACGTTGTTATCGGCGTGCGCGCCGCCGTTCAGGATGTTCATCATCGGCGTCGGCAGAATGGACGCGTTGACGCCGCCCAGGTATCGGTAGAGCGGCAGGTGCAGCGCGGTCGCGGAGGCGCGCGCCGCTGCCATCGAGACCGCGAGAATCGCGTTTGCGCCCAGCTTGCTCTTGTTCGGCGAGCCGTCGATCGCAATCATGGTCGCGTCGAGCAGGCGCTGGTTGGCGGCATCCATGCCGGTCAGCTCCGGCGCCAGAATGCTTTCGACGTTCTCTACCGCCTGCAGCACGCCCTTGCCGAGGTAGTGGCTTTTGTCGCCGTCGCGCAGCTCGACTGCTTCGTGCTCGCCGGTGGAAGCGCCGGAAGGCACCGCAGCGCGGCCGCGAATGCCGCCTTCCAGCACCACTTCTGCTTCCACGGTCGGGTTGCCGCGGGAGTCCAGAATCTCCCGCGCGTGCATGGCTACGATCTCGGTCATTGGTGTCCCTGTCTCATTCCCTGTCTCAATGTCAGCCCTGCTGCCAGTCGTAATGCGGTGGTGCAAACGTTCGGCGAGGCGCAGGCGGCGGTCTACCCGCACCGGCGCTTGCCCTTCTGTCGCGCTGCCGATCACCTCAACCCAGTCCGCCATGGCCGTACCTGCCTTTTCCATAGGTATGGCGGAGCGAGCAGCCCCTCACAGCCGTTCCGGTCACCGCGATTCTAGCAAAGGCGCTTTACGCCTGATCGCGCGACGAGCGCGCTTCCGCATTCCTACAACCACAACCTTTCCGCAGTCGTCTCCATTGAGCAATTTGTCAGGGGAGGCTTAACCGCCATGGTTCACAGCTGAGCACCAAAGCCTATTTCTCTGGCACAGTGAAGGGCGGCAGCTTAGGCTGGAGGTGCGAAGGCCGCGTCTGCGGCCTATCCGACCGGAGTTTACCCACCATGGCTTACCCTTGCTTCACAGTTTCCCGGCGCTCCGTGGCGCACCTGCTCACCCTTGCCACAATGGCCCTGGCACCTGCCGGTCTCGTTTTCGCGCAAAGCCCGACACATAGTGCGGCGCAGACAGGCGGAACCGACCAGTACACCGGGGTGGCGCACCCGCCGGCCGACGACTCCATCATAGCCAACGAGGACGCGGTGCCCGCGCCTAAACCATCGCCGGGCGTCCCGCTCGCCGCAGCCGCTCCAAGCGCCCGCACGGACAGCCGAACTGACTCTCGGCCAGACACGATGACCGTCGCACCGCTCGATAACCCGGATTACGGCATCGTGACCAGCACCGGGGCGAACCCGCGCGCCACGGCATCTTCGCAGTCCAGCACGCAGACCGGCAGCGGGGTGCACCTGATTGCCCGGCCGACCGACCCCGATTACGGCGTCGTCGGCATGGTCAGCTCGCCGTCGAGCCAGCTGGCCGAGGGCACGGATATCCGGGTGCGCCTGCTCCAGACCCTCAGCACCACGCGCTCGCAGGACGGCGAGCCCTTTCGCGCGCAGGTCGCCTCCGACGTGTACAAGGAAGGCCGGGTGGTCATCCCGGTCGGCTCCGAGCTGAAGGGCCGCATCGTCGGCGTCTCGCAGGGCCACCGCATGGGCCCGCACGCCACGATCCGTTTGCGCCCCGACTCGGTGATCCTGCCCGACGGCACTGCGTACCACCTGTATGCGCAGGCCGTGTCGAGCTCCGCGCCCGGCACCAAGACCGATGACGAAGGCGGCATCCAGACCAAAACCCACGTCGCCAAGGACCTGATTGAATACGGCACCGGTGCCGGCTCAGGCGCAATCGTGGGCGCGGTCATCGCCGGCCCGGTCGGCGCGGGCGCGGGCGCGCTGGTCGGCGCAGGCGCGGTGACGACGCACCTGCTGATTCAGAAGCCGACACAGGCCGAGCTCGAACAGGGTAC
>CAXTMW010000122.1:3731-5223 GCA_964245455.1 uncultured Acidobacteriaceae bacterium | reverse complement strand
AAACTAGAATCGGCGGCTGCCTCCATCCTTGTGTCCGATTGAGGTGTCCGGCGAAGCAGCCGCTCGTACAAGCAGCAACGCAGGAGCTCTTCCATGGCGGCCAGCCGCATCGCCTTCTTTCTACTCGCACTCAGCGCGCCCGCCCTGGCGCAGGCACCCGGCAGCACGGCCGCGCCTGCGACCAAACCGGTACAGTCCAAGTACTTGCGGCAGGCCTCGCACGGAGTCACCACGCTGCAAACCTGGTACACGCAGACAACCGGACTTTACAGCACTGCCGGCTGGTGGAACTCGGCTAACGCGGTAACCGCCTTGGCAAACTACTCCCGCGTTGCTAAGACCGCGCAATACTACCCCGTGTTCGCGAACACTCTGAAACAGGCTCCCGGGAAGTACCCAGGTTTCCTCAACCAGTATTACGACGATGAAGGCTGGTGGGCGCTGGCGTGGATCGACGTCTACGACCTGACCCACCAGGCCGAGTATCTCCAGACCGCACAGTCGATCTTCAAGGACATGACTGGTGGCTGGGACGCAATCTGCGGCGGCGGCATCTGGTGGAGCAAGGACCGCGCTTACAAGAACGCAATTGCGAATGAGTTATTCCTCTCGGTCGCGGCTGAGCTGGCCACGCGCAGCGATGCCGCCGAGCGCGCCGCCTACCAGAAGTGGGCCGAGCAGGAGTGGCACTGGTTTGCGCAATCCGGCATGATCAACGATCGCAACTTGGTCAACGACGGGCTTGTGACGGCGACCTGCAAGAACAATGAGAAGACCACCTGGACGTACAACCAGGGCGTGATCCTCGGAGGCCTCGCAGAGCTGCACACGATCACGGCAGATGCGGCCGAGATCGATCAAGCCGAAAAGATTGCGCAGGCGACGCTCGCCAACCTCACGGATCACGACGGAGTGCTCCACGAGAGCTGCGAGCCTCACTGCGGCGGGGACGGGGTGCAGTTCAAAGGCATCTTCCTGCGCAACCTTATGGCTCTTGAGCAAGCCACACCTGATCCGCGCTACGGGAGCTTTGCCGTGAAGAACGCAGAGAGCATCTGGAGGCACTCCCGAGGCAGCGGCTACCAATTCGGCGAGGTATGGAGCGGACCCTACTCCGACACGACCGCAGCGGCTCAAAGTTCGGCCGTCGATGCGTTTGTGGCAGCCGCAAGCATGGCCGATTCCACTGCCGAAAGGTGAGCTCAAACTTAGGAGCAACGACGAAGCACCTGCTGATCCAGAAGCCAACGCAGCTCGATCTCGAAGAGGGCACGGAGGTGCTTTCAGCCTAACTGAGCCGACGCAACGCTACATGAGGCAGCAGGGCTGCTTCAGAGCCCCCTGGATTACGAGAACTTTCTTGCTTTCCTTCGCGCGCGCGGCTTCGACAAGTTGAGCTCGATCAAAGGTCTCATGGCGAAGGCCGGCGTGTCACTCGCGGATGCAAAGCGGATTGTGCATCGCAGCTCTACCTGGCAGGATAGAGCAAAGC
>CAXTMW010000122.1:0-3721 GCA_964245455.1 uncultured Acidobacteriaceae bacterium | reverse complement strand
GTGCAGCAGAGTCCGTGTCAGGGCAGAAAACCGGAACGGAGCAGTAGGTCCCTGCCAGTCATCGTGTGTTTTGGATAGGTGTGAGCTAACCCGGCACCCGGTCCAGCAAACGCTTCCAGTTCTTCTGATTTTTCCTGTAACTCTTCTTTAAATCCTCTAAGATCCGCTCGAAATCCGTGTGCCCACTTAGCCGCTTCCATGCCGGGTTTTGCGCGAACCAGGGGTAATTTTCATTGCCCAGGTAGATCGCCCGCCGTAGCCAGTGCAGCGCCTCGCTTTCATCGCCTTCGACCGCGAAATACGTCGCCAGACGGTAGGCCATCTCGCTGTCCGCCTCCGCGGCTGAGATCGAGTTTTCCTCAATCAGCTCCGCCGCACGCTCGCGCTCGCCGGCTTGCACGTAGCACATGGCGAGCGTCGGGTAGGCGAGGCGCATGCTGTGGTCGTCTTCGATGACGCGCTCCAGGATGTCGATCGCCGCCGCCATGTCGCCCTCGCGCATGTGCTGGTAGGCGACGGAGGTCCGGAGCAAAGGGTGGTTCGGCTCGAGTGCGAGGCCTTTTTCCAGTTCGTCGTCGGCAAGCTCCAGCTGGTTCTGGTACCCGTACACACGCGCGCGATGGTTGTAGATCACAGGCGCGTTCGATGGGTCAAGCTGCAGCGACGCGTTGAACTGCGCAAGCGCCTGCTCGTACATGCCGTCAAGCCGCATGGTAATGCCCGCGATGATATGTACCTGCGCGTCGTTGGCCGCGGTGTGCAGCAGGTGCTCGATGCCGTGGCGCGCGCTTTCTTTCTCGCCGCGCGACAGCAGCATGTACACGCGGTACAGATTGGCCTCAACCGAGCCGGGATCGATCTCAAGCGCCCGGTCAAATGCTTTACGCGCGGCGATCACGTGCATGTGGCCGCCAAAGCCGTGGCGCACATACTGCAGGTGCGTGATGCCGAGCCCGCTCCAGGCGGCAGCAAACGGCGCGGGCTGCGCCTTTGAAGAATCACCCGGGGACCCGGTCACGTGCTCAAAGCGCTCCAGCGCGCGATCCAGATCGCTTCGGCTTCCGGTGCGCTGCATGAAGGAAGAAAGCATCGCGCGCGCCTGCAGGTACTGCTCAGACACCTGGCCGGTCAGCACGCTTGAGCGCGGTGAGCTGCCTCGCGACACGCTCCGGTCCGACACGGTAAGCTGGCCGATCCCCTGCAGCGACGCGAAGACGTCGTTACAGATTTCGGTCTGTACGGAGATCAGGTCGAAGGATTGCACGCTGATAGCGCCGCCGCCCCCGACGCTCTGCCCCACCACGTCGAGCAGCTGCCAGTTCAGGTCAAAGCCCTCAGAGCCGCGCAGGAAATTGCCCGCAAGCACCCAGCGCACCAGCAGCTTCTGCCCGATTTCGAGCGGATCCATCTGCGCCAGCTGCTTTGCATTGCTCATCTGCGACAGCGCGCTCGAGGGCCGCACCACCAGCGACGGCATACGCGCCAGGCGGGCCGCTATCGCATCTGCGAGCGCGGAGCCGTAGAGCGGCGCTACCGGCTCCGGCCCGAGATTTTTGAACGGCAGTACCATGATGCTGTTCTGCTTGGCCGCCGACTCGGGCGAATCGCGAAAACGCTCGGCCAGCATCGAGAGGAAGCCCGTCGTGCGCTTCTCGCTTTCCTCGGCGGATACCGGCAGCGCGGCTGCTGCCTCGCCCGGAATGATGCCGGACTCGAGGTGCATCGTTTTCATGATCGTCTTGAGCGCTTCACGCGTGTCGGCCGCGCTCGCGTAGCGATCGGCCGGGTTTTTCGCGAGCAGCGTCCCGATCACGTTGCGCAGCTCCGCAGGGGTCTGCGCCGGAAGCGGCGCGGGGTCCAGGAACTGAATCGCGCGGATCAAGTGAAATTCGTCCCCGTCCGAGCGCGAAAACGGATGACGCCCGCTCACGAGCTCATACAGAATGATGCCAAGCGCCCACAGATCGCTGCGCACGCTCGACTGGCCGGTCACAAACTGCTCCGGCGCCATGTAAGCAATGGTGCCGCCACGCGCCGTGTAGGTTGCTTGCAGCGGGCCACCCTTGCGCGTGCTGGTCACGGAAGGGTCAAACTCCGCGTCCTCCACATTCAACCGGCGGGCAAGGCCGAAGTCGAGAATCTTGATCAGGCCGCCGTCGGTCAGGATGACGTTGGCCGGCTTCAGGTCGCGGTGAAAGATGCCAAGCGAGTGCGCCGCGTGGAGGCCGTCGGCGATCTGGATGCCGACCGAAAGCATCAGCTGCACGCTGGCCGGGCCGCGTCCGATTAACTTGTCGAGCGGCTGCCCCGGCACATACTGCATGACGATAAAAGCTTCCTCGCCCTGCTCGCCGACCTCTTCCCCGATCTCATAAATGGCACACACGTTGGGGTGCTCGATCGCGGAGGCAAGCCGCGCTTCCCTGAGCACGGTGGAGCGCATCTGCTCCGAGGTCAACGAGCCGCGCTTGAGGATTTTGAGCACGACCGGGCGCATCAGCTCGGTGTCGTTGGCCAGGTACACAATGCCGCTGCCGCCCACGCCCAACCGCCGCTGCAACTCGTAATGCTCGATGACGCGATGCTTCATGCCCCTTCAGTGTAGCGGGCGAGCATAGAGGCCACCTGCGATGGGGCTAAGGGCGCTTCGCGCTACGTGGGACTGACGAAGGATTGCGTCAGAGATGGCGTCAAGGCGAGCGGGGCCGCGAGCGCCGCTGCAAGGGTCGGCACGGCCTCAGCCTGAGGCAGCCGAATGCTCACAACGGTTCCCTTGCCGGCTGCAGAGCGGAACACGATGTCGCCCCCAAGATCCGCGACGCGCTCCCGCATGCCGCGCACGCCATTGCCCTCATGCCCCTGCATGCCCTGCCCGTCATCCTGGACCTCCAGCACGATCTCAGCAGATTCCGTCCTGAAGACAATCGAGCAGCTGCGCGCCTCAGCATGCCGCACGATATTGGTCACCGATTCACGAAGAATCAGCGCGAGCGAGGCTTCCTGCTGCGGCAGCAGGCGCGGCGGCTTTTCCGGCCGCTCCACCAGCGTCACGCCCGCTGCCGCAAGGGTTGCCATCGCTCCCTGGATCTCGGCCTCCAGCCCCTGCGCGCGGTAGCCGGAGACGGTCTGCCGCACCTCGGCCAGGGCGCGGCGCGCGGTCGTCTGGATTTCCGACAGCTCCTGCGCGGTACGCTCCGGGTCGCTGGCAAGCAGGCGCGCCGCCAGCTCGCTCTTCACGCTGATCAGGGAAAGCGTGTGGCCCAGCACATCGTGCAGATCGCGTGCGATACGCTCGCGCTCGGCTGTCTTGGCCAGTTGCTCTATCTCGTCATGGGCCATGCGGAGCCGCGCGTCGGCCTGCCTTGTCTTCGATTGCATGTACACAGTCACGCCGCCGACGACACAGGCCCCGACCGCGGAGAGCATCTCCCACAACGGCAGGTGGAAGCACAACGCCTGGAGGGCGACAAAAGCGCAAAGTCCCGCAAGCAGGCCGTAAAAGGAGCGCGCTCCGGATTCGAAATTGTCGAGCGCAGTGGCGATGTAGATGTAGATACCGAAAGCACTGATGTTATAGGGCACGTAGACAAGGGCAAGCAGCAGGAGGCCAACCAGCCCTGTCAACTGCACCCTGAACTGCTGCCCCTGGTGCAGCGCGGTAAAGAAGGGGAGAAAAATGAGCATCGCGCGCAGCAGCATGACCCACTGCCGGATGGAATGT
>CAXTMW010000121.1:9646-11136 GCA_964245455.1 uncultured Acidobacteriaceae bacterium | reverse complement strand
GTCGAACTCAGGCCCGAAACCAACGACACGCACGCGCGCAGGACCTTTGCGCCAGGCCGGATCAAAGCCGCCGTGGGCTTCTACCTGCCACAGCTCCCAATCAATTTCAAACTCATAAGCAAAGTCGTCGTGCAGCTGCTCGGTCGCCGCGGGTACTGCGATGGCGGGATCCGCCTGCGCTGCTTCACCGGCAAGATCGGTGTCGTAGATGCGCGTGTAGACCGGGCTTTCCGACCAGCTGATCGGGTAGGCGGAAGCCGCCCGAATCAGCGGCGCATCGCCAGGCACCGCACCGATCAAAGCAAACTGGCGAAGCACCCCCAAAATAGCGGCTGGAAGCGCGGCCGTCCGAAAGTTCGGGTACCACAGGCTTAGGAACAGTTGGTCGGCCATACCGGTTGTAGATGCGGGAGCTCCGGGTCCGATCCACAAAGCCTACCTGGACGATTCCGCGACCTTTGCGCCGGATTCCTGTCCGCCCAACACTGGTCTGCCGCGCCTTGGACGGAGCCGACGCCGGGTGGTTACAAAAGATTGTTGCGCTTGCGGGACTTTTGGGGTACGTTGAATCAAGCTCGTTACTGAGTGGGTTCGTTCTGCACGGTTCTATGAAGTTGCCATGCGTTGCGCCTTGCTCCGATATCAGCGAATTTCGATCTTCTAAGGAATACCAGTCACATGGAACAAGGCACAGTTAAGTGGTTTAACGACGCAAAGGGCTTCGGCTTCATCACCCGTGAGAGCAACAACGAAGACGTCTTCGTTCACTTCACAGCAATCAGTGCGAACGGCTTCCGCTCGCTCCAGGAAGGCCAGCGCGTCCAGTTCAATGTCGTGCGCGGTCCCAAGGGCTTCCAGGCCGAGAACGTCCAGGCCGTCTAGTCACCTCCCGCTATGAAAGCGGATACCAACAGAAAAGGCAGCCTCCGGGCTGCCTTTTTCGCTTGTGCTGAATCACTTCCTCCACTGAACGTGCAGGCCGGTCTAGCGTTCCCTGATGCGGAGCCTACCGATTTAGAATCAGCAATCACGTCTAGCTCGGCACCACTTACGCAAGGAGCTGCAAGGCCCTGGCCTAAGCGTTCCAGCAAGTGCTCCAGCAAAGACGTTCCCGGATTTGCAGGATTAGGGGGCGAGCGCTGCGGCATTCAGGCGAGCACGACCTGCAGCGGACTAAAGCCGCGCTCGCCAGCGATCCACCTACTTCCCGTCGGCCGAGGTATTCTCTGCTCCGCCCTCTTCCCGCGCCTGCCCCAACTCCTTCGCTTTTTCCTTTAGATATTTTTGCTCTACCTTGTTCAGCGTGGTCGTTTCCCCGGCAGAGCCGTTGCGCGGCGTAAAGTTGGTCGGCGTGCTGCGCGCGGGCACAAACGAGGTCGGCCGCGAGGCCGCGCCTCCCATAATTCCCAAGCGTCGCGGCGCAGCGTTTTGGGGCGGCGCAGTCGCAGCGGGCGCCTGCGGCGGAGGAAGAGACGCGGCCGGCTGCGGAG
>CAXTMW010000121.1:7909-9636 GCA_964245455.1 uncultured Acidobacteriaceae bacterium | reverse complement strand
TGCGGCGCACTCAGCGCGTTCATGACCGTCCCCCTCGGCTTGGTCGGCAGCGCGACCGGCTTGCCGTCCGGCCCTACGATCTGCATCAGGTACAGGTAACGCACGGTATCTTCCTGGAACCGCGTCATCATTTGCTCGAACATATCGAACGACTCGCGCTTATAGGCCACCAGAGGGTCCTGCTGCCCATAGCCGCGCAGCCCGATTCCTTCCTTCAGGTGGTCCATGTTGAGCAGGTGGTCCTTCCACAAACCGTCGAGCACGCTCAGCATGATGACCCGCTCGTGGTAGCGCATCCCTCCTGAGCCGATGACCTCTTCCTTGGCGGCGTAACGATCTTTCAGGTTCTCGAAAATCGCGTCGCCCAGCTGCTTGCGGCTCAGCTCATCCGGGTTGATGCCTTCGGCATCCAGATCCAGCCCGAACTGGTCTTTAACTTTCGATCGTAAAACTGCCGTGTCCCACTGGTCGGGGTGCACTTTTTCGGGCGCGGTCTCGTCCAGGATGGTGCTCAGCAGATTTGCGACGTAGTCCTCGGTCACCAGCTGGCGCTGGTCCATGCCCTCCAGCAGTCCGTGGCGCAGCCCGTACACCGCCTCGCGCTGCTTGTTCATTACGTCGTCGTACTCCAGCAGGTGTTTGCGGCTTTCGAAGTTCTGCCCTTCGACCGCTTTCTGCGCCGCCTCGATCCGCCGCGAAATCATGCCCGACTCGATCGGCACGCCTTCTTCCATGCCCATCCGCTGCAGCAGGGTCGAGACCCACTCGCGCGCGAAGATCCGCATCAGGTCGTCTTCCAGCGATAGGTAAAAGCGCGACGCCCCAGGGTCGCCCTGCCGGCCGGCGCGGCCGCGCAGCTGGTTGTCGATGCGCCGCGACTCATGCCGCTCCGTTCCCAGAATGTGCAGACCGCCAGCCTCGATCACTGCCGCGTGCTCCTGCCTGACTTCCTCGGCGTGGCGCTCCAGCGCGCGCTGCCACTCGGCCTCGGTGCACTCGTATTCCTGCCCCTGGTAGTACCACCGCTCCATGCCCGGTGCCGCGATCGCCTGGATCGCCCCCTCGGCCACCGCGACCGGCTTGGCCTTCTTCGCCCGGGCAAGCTCCTGCTTGGCGATGAACTCGGTGTTGCCGCCCAGCAAAATGTCGGTACCGCGACCGGCCATGTTGGTTGCGATGGTCACCATGCCCAGCCGCCCAGCTTGCGCCACAATTTCGGCTTCGCGCTCATGGTATTTCGCATTCAGCACCACATGCCGTACGCCCTTGCGCTGCAGAATGCCTGACAACAGCTCCGATTTCTCAATCGAAGTGGTGCCGACCAGTACAGGCTGGTTGTTCTTGTGCAGCTCTGTGATCTCGTCCGCGACCGCGTTGTACTTCTCGGCCGCTGTTCGGAAGACTACGTCCGGGTTCTCGATCCGCAGCATCTTGCGGTTTGTCGGCACGACCACGATTTCGAGCTTATAAATTTTGTCGAACTCAACCGCCTCGGTCTCGGCGGTGCCGGTCATGCCGGACAGTTTTTTGTAAAGCCGGAAGTAGTTCTGGAAGGTGATGGTCGCCAGCGTCTGGTCTTCACGCCGGATCGTCACGCCCTCGTGCGCCTCGACGGCCTGGTGCAGCCCGTCGGACCAGCGCCGCCCCGGCATCAGGCGCCCCGTGAACTCATCGACGATGATGACCTCACCGTCTTTCACGACATACTGCACGTCGCGTCGGTACAG
>CAXTMW010000121.1:5495-7899 GCA_964245455.1 uncultured Acidobacteriaceae bacterium | reverse complement strand
CGATCCCGAGTAGCCCTTCGATCTTTTCCCAGCCCTCGTCGGTCACTGTGATGGACTTATGCTTCTCGTCGACCACGTAGTCGCCGGTCAGGGTTTTCTCTTCACCCTTTTCGATCTCCTCGCCGCGCTCGAGCTGCGGGATGATGCGGTTCACCCGCACGTACTTGTCCGTGGTCTGGTCGGTCGGGCCGGAGATGATGAGCGGCGTCCGCGCCTCGTCAATCAGGATCGAGTCGACCTCGTCCACGATCGAGAAGTAGTGACCGCGCTGTACGCAGTCTGTGAGCTCGAACTTCATGTTGTCGCGCAGGTAGTCGAATCCGAACTCGTTGTTGGTCCCGTAGGTGATGTCGGCTGCGTAGGCCGCGCGGCGCTGTGCGTCGTCCAGGTCGTGCACGATCACGCCGACCGTGAGGCCCAGAAACTCGTAGATTTTGCCCATCCACTCGGCATCGCGCTTGGCCAGGTAGTCGTTGACCGTAACGACGTGCACGCCGCGCCCGGCGAGCGCGTTCAGGTAGCAGGGAGCGGTGGCGACCAGCGTTTTGCCCTCGCCGGTCCGCATCTCGGCGATCTTGCCCTGGTGCAGCACCATCCCGCCAATCATCTGCACGTCGAAGTGCCGCATCCCTAGCACGCGCCGTCCGGCCTCACGCACAACGGCAAAAGCTTCGGGCAGGATCTCGTCCAGAACATGCTTTTCTTCGGCGTGCGCGGCGGCTGCCACTGCATCCGGGCCATCGTTCGCGACGTTCTCCGTTGCGGCCGCAACCGCGTCAGCAATCCGCTGCTTGAACTCGGCCGTTTTCCCGCGCAGACCGTCGTCTGCCAGAGCTTCAAGCGCCGGCTCAAAGCCCGCGATTTCATCTACAACAGGCAGCAGGCGCTTGACCACGCGCTCGTTGCTGGTCCCGAAAATCCTGGTTAATGTGCTACCGATCAAAGCCGTTTCCTCGTCCCCGTCAGTGTAAATGGTTGAGGGTTTGCTTGACTTCGGATTGCAGTGGCAAGCGTTAGTCCGTACACTTAGCTAACCGGAGCGCAACGATGAAGACCGTGAATATGCACGAAGCGAAAACGCACCTGTCGAAGTTGGTCGCCGAAGCCGTAGCCGGCGAGCCGTTTCTCATCGCGAAGGCCGGCAAGCCGCTGGTGAAAGTCAGTCCGGTCGAGGTACCGGTGAAAAAACCGCGCCGGCTTGGCTTCATGGTTGGTATGGGCGGCCCGATTCCTGAGGATTTGTTCAGTCCGGAACTGGATAAAGAGATTGAAGACCTCTTCTATGCTGAGGACCCTCTCCTGACTGAGACCCTCGAACGCATAGCAAAGAAGCAGCTGGGAAAGCCGGAGTGAGATCACTCTGAGATTACTTCTGGACACGTGCGTTCTTATCTGGATAGCGCTGGAGCCCGAGCGCATCCCGGCTCATCGACGGCCCCTCTTCGAAGACCCAGACCATGACCTTGCCTTCAGTGTTGTGGCTCTATGGGAAGTAGCGATGAAGGAGGGAACAAAGCGCTCGCTCAACCTGAATCCGCGAATCATGCGGCAGCGCCTGCTTGCGGATCGCTACGAAGAGATACCCATCACAGCAGAACACACGCTTACGGTTGCTCGATTACCGCGCATTCACGGTGATCCATTCGACCGCATTCTTTTGGCACAGGCGCAGGTGGAGGATCGAGTTCTTGCCACCGGAGATGGGCGTATTTTGCAGTACTCGGGAGTGCGCACGTTAGCGATCTGACGTCTCAGTGCCCCATCTGCTCCAGGAAGAACCGTGCCATCGCCGCGTATGCTTCGCGCGACTCGGGCAGGCTTACGTCGTTCCAAAAGGCGTGCGGCAGTCCGTCAAAGGCGACCATTTCGGTGCGCACACCGTCGCGCATCCAGGCCCGCTGCATCGTCGTCGTTCCGCTCTCCAGGAAGTCGCGGCTGCTGGTGAGGAACAAGGTCGGGGGCAGGCCGTGCAGGTCGGCGTGCACCGGATCGAGCGCGGGGTCCAGCACATTGGCGGAGCCGGTGTACTCCGGGTCGAGCGACTGCCGGTCCGCGTTGGCGAGCGGGGGCTGGAGCGGCCCGGTAAAGCCGCCCAGGGTGAACAGCGCGCTTGCATCGCCCGGCGTGTAGAAGTCGCCCAGGCCTGAAAAGATGCCGAGCGCCGCCGGCTCCGGCAGTTTCAGCTGTTTCAGCCGCACCGCCACTTCGCTTGTGAGAATAGCTCCCGCTGAGGTGCCGTATACGACGATGTGCTCGGGCTTGTAGGTCTTCAGCAGCTCGCGGTAGACCGCCATTGCGTCGTCCAACGCTGCCGGGTACGGGTGCTCGGGCGCCAGTCGGTACAGCACGGAGACGACGCGGGTGCGGGTCAGATTCGCGATCGGAATTGACTCGGTGTAGGAGC
>CAXTMW010000121.1:4268-5485 GCA_964245455.1 uncultured Acidobacteriaceae bacterium | reverse complement strand
ACGTAGCCGAACACGTTGAGGCGGTGGGTGACCGAGACCACGACCACGTCGCCGCTCGCGGCGAGCTCGGCGCCGTCGAACAGGGGCAGGTTCCCCGAACCGTTGGTGAAGCCGCCGCCGTGGATGCAGAGAAGGACGCGGTCGGTGTGAATCGGCTCTAGCGGTCCGCCAACGCAGTCGACAAACATGTCGTCTGGTCCACCATTCGGATTCTTTGTACGGCCGCAGGTAAATTGCTTCCTGCCAAGTGCCGAATAGTCAAGTGGATGGTCCCCAAGGTTGCCTTTTCCTTCCACAGGACCTGTGGCGGCTTGCGGCAAAGGGTCCACCACCCGCACCGGCACTCCGCCCATCGTTTGCCCTTCCGTGATCTTCACCGGGTACACCGCCGCCGACTTCTTCCCTGCCCCGTTCTGCCAGGCTTGCGTCCCGACGCGCCGCTTCATGACGTCAGGCTCCATGCTCGGAGCGTCCGTCCCCGCCTTGCTGTAGGCTGCGCGAGCTTCGGCGCTCAGCATCGGCGACAACGGCACCACGCGCGTGATGTGCGCGGTTCCGTCCGCTGAGACGACGGAGGTGTCGCTCTGCGGGCCTGGCGGCGGGGTCGCTGAGGAAGCGGCAGGCAGGGTCTGCCCCAGGGCAGCGAGCGCGGTGAAGCAGACAGCGAGCACAACGATACAAGTAGGCAAGAAAGTCATCCTGTGAGGGTGTGTGCGAACTCTCATCGCTGGAAAAAGGGTCATTCTGAGCGCAGCGAAGAAGCTGCTTTTTCTTCATGGAAGCGTGAAAAGCAGATCCTTTGTCGCTTCGCTCCTCAGGATGACCCCTTTTCTAGTGCGAGCTTCATAAGAATGAAGTTTGCACACACCCCTTGAGTGAGGATTGCAAAGCCAGCTCACTATACGTGACCAGGCCCGCGAACAGCTTGTGCAAAAGCCGTCCGTTCAAAAAGATCCCAGCTCCCTCCCGGCTACTTGGCACGCGGATGCGTTCGGTCGTAGACCGCAGCGACCTCGCCGATCGTCAGCTGTGTGTACCGCTGCGTCGTCGAGAGCCGCGCATGGCCCAACAGCTCCTGGATCGCCCGCAAGTCCGCGCCTTCGGCCAGCAGGTGCGTTCCAAACGCATGCCGCAGCGTGTGCGGGTGCGTTTCCGCAGGCAGTCCTCCTGCGATTGCGAGCGTTTTCAGGATGCGCCCGATGGATCGGGTCGTGAGG
>CAXTMW010000121.1:1038-4258 GCA_964245455.1 uncultured Acidobacteriaceae bacterium | reverse complement strand
CATGGGCCCCTGCATGCAGCGGCACCAGCAGCGGGCCGGGGTGCCCTCGCAGCAAGCGCGCGAGCGCATTGCCAGGCTCCGCCGCACGCGCCGGGGCCGCGGCAGGCGAGCTGAATCCCGCTCGTACGAGAACCGCCGCTCGCGTCGGCAGGTACCGCCCCAGCGCCCCGGCAGCCGCCTCGCCCAGCGGCACCACGCGCTCCTTGCGGCCCTTGCCCAGCACCCGCACCAGCGCTCCGGCTGCGTCGATCGCGAGGAGGTCAAGCGCGGCCAGCTCCGCGGCCCGCAGCCCGCAGCCGTACAGCAGCTCCAGGATCAGGGCGTCCCGCTCCGGCCATGCAGCCGCGGCCGCGGCCGCCGGCGCATCCATCGCCCCGATCAGCTCGCCCGCGGTCGGCACCCGCGGCAGCCGGTGGGGCAGCTTCGGCGTTGCCACCAGCGCGCCCGGATTCTGCGGCAGCACCCCTTCGCGCGCCAGCCAAGCGCACCACGAGCGCACCGCGGCCAGCGCGCGCGCAATGGAGCTCCTCGCCAGCGCGCGCTCGTAAAGCACGCCCACAAAGGCCTGCACATGCGCCTGCCGCAGCGCCGCCGGCCCCGCAAGCCGCAAGGTCATCGCAAGAAACGCGATGAAGTCGGCAAGCTCCCGACGGTAGGCGCGCAGGGTATGCGGCGAGGCGGCGCGCTCATGCGCCATGGAAGCAAGAAAGCGCTCCACAGGCTCGGTCCACACCGTGCCGAGCTCGATCTTCCCCGGCGCGCTCCTCTTAGCCGCCGGCAACGCGGCCCGCATCACTGATCCTGCTCGCCGGGCTTGCCGGGCTCATCGTTCTTGTTGGGCTCGCGGGAGTTCGCGGGCAGTTTGTCAGCCATCGCCTCCCCATGCCGCTGCTCGCGCGGGTGGTGCGCCTTGTGCACCGCGCGCAGCCGGCCCAGCGCCACATGCGTGTAAATCTCCGTCGTTGCGATATCGGCGTGGCCCAGCACGGTCTGCACGGAACGCAGGTCCGCGCCGTGGTCCACCATGTGCGTCGCGCAGCTGTGCCGCAGCATGTGCGGCGAACCCGCGCCGTCGGTCGCGTTCTTCACCATCTGCCAGATGAAGTGCCGCGACAGCGGCCTTCCCTGCGTGCCCACAAACAGCCGCGACTCCCGGGGCGTCATCGCCACCAGCGCCGGCCGGCCCCGCCGCAGGTAGCGCTCAATGGCCACCACGGCCGAGCGCCCGATCGGCACCACGCGCTCACGATCGCCCTTGCCGCGGACCCGCACCTGCGCGCTCCCCAGCTGCAGGCTCGCGACGGTCAGCGTGGTTACCTCGGTCGCGCGCAGCCCGCCCGCGTACAGCAGCTCCAGCACAGCCACGTCGCGCAATTCTACCGCTTCTGCCTTGGAACAGCTGCTTGCCCCCGCTGCTGCCGCGGCGCGCTCCTGGGCCGCGCCGAGCATCGTCGACACGGTCGCTTCCGCCATTGCCTTCGGCAGCGTCCGGAAACCGCTCGGCAGGCGAATGTGCAGCATCGGATCCACCGCGATGCGTTCGGCGCCCAGCAGCCAGCGATAGAAGCCGCGCAGGCTGGAAAGCTTGCGCGCGGCCGCACGCGCTGTCACCCCGCGCGCGGCAAGTGAGCCCAAAAAGCTTGCAACATCATCGCGCGTCGCCGTGAGCGGAACACGCCCCTGCTCGGCCAGGTGCTGCGCCCACTGTTCCAGATCGCTGCTGTAGGCTTCGATGGACAAGGGTTGAAGACCTTTGTCCACGGTCAAATAGGTTGCGTACTCACGCAAAAGTGGATCTGCGGAAGAGGCAGGCCCGGATTGCCGCAAAGGTCGGGGGGTACCGGCAGGCATGCCGCCAGTATCGGTTGCCGGGCGGCATTCGCGCCAGAGCAAACTATGCCCGCGTTGCGAGCTGCCCGTCTACACTCGAAGGGATCACAATCGAAACAACAGGGAGAGCGGAATGGCAGTGTTGTACACCGCAAGGGTGCGCGCCGAAGGCGGTCGCGCAGGATCGGTCACCTCGTCCGACGGCTTACTCAACCTGAAGCTTGCCATGCCGAAGGGTCTGGGCGGAGCTGAAGACGCAACCAACCCCGAGCAGTTGTTTGCGGCCGGCTATGCGGCCTGCTTTGAAAATGCGATGCTCTACATCGCCCGGCAGGAAGGCCTGCAGCTCCAGGGCACCGCCGTCGACGCGACCGTCAGCCTCCGCTCCACGGAAGCCGGGCCTTTTCTGCTCGATGTCGCGCTTGCGGTTGAGGTCGGCGGCTTGTCGCAGGCCGACGCTGAAAAGCTCGTTGCCGATGCGCATGCCGTCTGCCCTTACTCCAATGCGGTCCGTGGCAACATTGACGTGCAGCTGCATACGACGGTCAGGTAGCGCATGGCCTTACCAACAAGTGAGTGGGCCACGCGCGTGCTTGCGCGCGCGCCGCGTGTGGCCGTGTTTGATTGCGACGGCACTCTGTGGAGCGGCGACGCCGGCCTTGGCTTTATGCACTGGTCCTTTGCTCAGGGGCTTGTTTCTGCCGAGCGCTCCTCTGCGCTGCTCGCCCGCTATCTCGAATACGAGGCGGGCGCGGTCTCCGAAGCCGCGATCTGCGGCGAAATGGTGCAGGTGTACGCAGGCCTTGAGGAAAAGCGCCTGCGGCAGGCTGCGGCCACCTTCTTTCGTGACGAGATCGAAGCCGGCATCTTTCCCGAGCTGCACGCGCTCGTCGCCGCCCTGCGCGCACACGGCGCGGAGATCTGGGCCGTTTCCTCCACCTGCGACTGGGTCATCGAAGCCGGCGTGGTCGAGCGCTTCGGCATCCCGGCCCACCGCGTCCTCGCGGCCCGAGTGCGCACGCAGAATGGCCGGGCCACCGGCGAGCTCCTCGCCGTGCCCACCGACGAAGCCAAGGCCGAAGCGCTTCGCTCCGTGAACCTCGCCCAACCGGACGCGGTCTTCGGCAACTCGATCCACGACCTCGCTATGCTTGCGCTTGCGCGCGACCCGTACCCGATCCATCCGTCCCAGGCCTTGCGCGCCCATGCTGAAGCTCTCGGCTGGCCTATCTTCTGGCCCGCTGGTACGGCGCAAACGGTTGCCTGACCGGCGGAGGTCCGTAAAGCAGCCGTCCCGGAAAGAAAGCCGACCTTCCCGAATGAATCTGAATCGAACAAGAGTATGAGGGACGAGCAGAACGGCAAAACTCCGGGGAGCCGCGAGGGTGAC
>CAXTMW010000121.1:0-989 GCA_964245455.1 uncultured Acidobacteriaceae bacterium | reverse complement strand
AACCAAGACTGTGCGGTATGTCGTGGCAGCCCTTATCCTGCGGGGCGACTCGGTGCTCATCTGCCAGCGGCGCGCCGACCAGCCTATGGCTCACAAGTGGGAGTTCCCGGGCGGAAAGATGGAACCCGGCGAAAGCGCCGAGCAAGCCCTGGTGCGTGAGCTCGAAGAGGAACTCTCCATACACGCCGAAATCGGCAGCCGCGTTGTGCGCCTTCGACACACCTATCGGTCCGGCGGCGCGGTCGACCTGCAGTTCTTTGTCGTTCACCAATTCCAGGGTGAGCTCACCAACAACATCTTCCAGGAAATGCGCTGGTGCGAGCTGCGCAACCTGCCCGCCTACGACTTCCTCGCCGCCGATCGCAGCCTGATCCGCGATCTCGCCGCCGGCAAGCTGCTCTAGATCCCGGCTCTTCGCTCAAGGCATTCCTTGACACAAGCCCCTCGACACGGGACACTGCGAAACAACGCAAGCCTTTGTGCGCGGAGACAGGGAGAGCCCTTTGACCGGGATCACAGGACGCCGGATAACGCTCACCCTTCCTTCTTCGCTCCCCAGTGTGGACCAGGTGGAGCGCACGGCGGAACAGCTCGCCGCCGAGGCCGGCGTCGAGGAGGATGCGCGCTTCGGCATCACCATGGCTGTCCGCGAGGCTGCCGTCAACGCGGTGGTCCACGGCAATCTGCAGGACCAGGCGAAACACATTACCGCGAGCTTTGAAAATACCGGTGAGTCGTTGATCTTCATCGGCTCTGATGAAGGCAGCGGCGTGAACCCCGACACACTGCCCGACCCGCTGGCCCCGGAAAACCTGCTGCGCGGCTCAGGCCGCGGCATCTTCCTCATCCGCTCCTTCATGGATGAGGTCCACTTTCGACAACTGCATCCCGGCACTGAACTTACCCTGATCAAACATTTCACCCCGCAGCACACCCTAGATCCGCACATAGATCCGCACGGAGGAACCACCCCATGAGCATGACGATCA
>CAXTMW010000120.1:5583-11499 GCA_964245455.1 uncultured Acidobacteriaceae bacterium | reverse complement strand
GCGTTGTGAGCGACCAGCGCCAGAACCTGGTTGCGCCGCCGCTTGCCGAGATGGACTGGTACCCGGCACAGCTGCCCGCCGAGGTGCGTACCGACTACCTGCAGGAGATGCAGCTCGTCGTCCGCACAAGCGTCGACCCGCTCACACTTGCCGAGCCGCTGCGCAAAACCATGCAGTCGCTTGACCCGGGGCTGCCGTTTCGCCCGGCGGAGACGATGACCGACATCGTGGGCGAGACGCTGGTGCTCCAGCGCATGGAGAGCTGGCTTTTCGGCGCGTTTGCCGGGCTTTCGGTGCTGCTGGCCGCGCTAGGGTTGTACGGCCTGGTGGCGCAGCAGTTGGAGTGGGGCCGCCGCGACATCGGCGTCCGCATGGCGGTCGGCGCGCAGCGCTGGCAGGTGGTCCTGCTGGTGGTGCGTGGGATCGCCGCGGTTTCGTTCGCCGGCCTGGCGGCGGGGCTGCTGCTTTCGCTCGCATTGCACCGCGTCATCGCGTCGGTGCTCGCTGTCCAGCCCGCGCATGAGGTGCTGTTTGCCGCAGCACTCGCCCTTGGCATGGAGCTGCTCGCGCTGCTCGCCTGCGCGGCCCCAACCCGCCGCGCCGCCACGGTCGACCCCGTGCAGGTACTGCGCGCCGAGTAGGAAACTGTCGCACTTATCGTCATCGACTTTGCAAGAAATGGAGCCAGCATGCCTACCATCCTCGCGAACATGTTTCACGACATCCGCTACGCCCTCCGCCAGCTGCGCCGCTCTCCGGGCTTTGCCGCGACCGCGATTTTGACGCTCGCCCTCGGCATCGGCGCGACGACCGCGATCTTCACGCTGGTCTACCAGGTGCTGCTGCGGTCCATCCCGGTGGCGCATCCTGAGCAGCTGTACAAGGTCGGCAAGGAGAACTGCGGCAGCTGCGTCAATAGCGGTCTGCAGGATGACTGGGACCTCTTCTCCACTGACCTGTACCGTGCCCTGCGCGACGGGACGCCCGGCACCGCGGGCATCGCGGCCGTGCAATCGGCCACCACGACGGTGAGCGCGCGCCGCACGGCCGAGGCCGGCGCTGGAAGCTCGGCCGAAGCCGTGCCGCTCGATGTGCACTTTGTCTCGGGCAACTATTTTTCCGTGCTCGGTGTAGAGCCCTACGCCGGGCGCATGCTGACCCCGGAGGACGACCGCGAAGGCGCCGCGCCGGCCACCGTGCTGAGTTACAGGCTGTGGCAGACCAAGTTTGCGGGCGACCCGCGCCTCGTCGGTTCGACGCTCCTGCTGTCCGGCCACCCGGTCACGGTCGTCGGCATCAGCGCGCGCGCCTTTTTGGGCGAACGCAACAGGCCAGACGCGCCTGGCCTCTGGCTGCCCATGGCGGAGGAGCCGGTGTTCGACACGGATCGCCCGCTTTCACGCTTCCCCGCGTCTCACTGGCTCAACGTGATCCTGCGCATCCCGGATGCCCGAGAGGTGCCGCATGTGCAGCTTGCGCTGCAGGGTGCTTTGCGCCAATGGCTCACGGCCAACAGCGGCCTGTTTCCCCGCTCGACGCCGGCTATGTTTGCGCGCCAGCACACCGAGCTGGTCGCGGCGTCCACCGGCATTAATGACCTGCGTGACCGATACGAGCAGAACCTGCACCTGCTTTTGCTGGTCGCCGGTTTTGTGCTGCTGATTGCGTGCGCCAATCTCGCGAACCTTATGCTGGTGCGCGGCATGGCCCGCAAGCAGGAGCTCGCGGTGCGCTCTGCCCTGGGCGCGCCACGGCTCCGCCTGGTGCGGCAGATGATGACCGAAGCGGTCCTGCTGTCGCTCGTCGGCGGCGCGGCTGCGATCGCGGTGGCCTATGCGGGCACGCGCGGCATTCTCGCGCTTGCCATGCGCGGCGCGGAGTCCAGTCCGTTGTCGGCCGCGCCGTCGCTGCCGGTGCTCGGCTTCGCGCTCGCCGTATCGCTTGTCACCGGGGTGGTTTTCGGCATCGTGCCCGCGTGGATCACCTCGCGCACCAGTCCCGTCGAGGCCCTGCGCGGCGCCAACCGCAGCACCCGCGACAGCTCCGCGCTGCCGCAAAAAATCCTTGTCATTTTGCAGGCGACCCTATCGCTCGTCCTGCTTTCGACTGCGGGGCTCTTGATCACGAGCCTTCGGCAGCTGGAGCACCAGAACTTTGGCTTCCAGCCTGGCGGACGCCTGCTGGTGTTTACCGACCTGCAAGCTGCCGGCTACAGCTACGACCGCCTGGCCGGGCTGTACCGCCGCTTCGATGACACCTTTGCCCGCGTCTCTTCCATTGAAACCTTCGGATACGGCACATACACACCCATGACCGGCGATAACTGGGCCGGCGGCGTTTCTTTCCCAGGTGTGACGGCAACTCCCGGCAGCCAGTCCAACGCGCTTTACAGTTCTGTTAGCGCCCACTACTTCCCCGCGCTCGGCATTGCGATGCGGCAGGGTCGCGCGCTCGATGAGCACGATACGGCGACCTCCGCGCACGTTGCGGTGGTAAACGAGACCTTTGCCCGCCGTTTCTTCGCAGGGAAAAACCCAATCGGCCAGCGCTTCGGACCCGACCCGGAACGGCCTGCCGAGTTCGAGATTGTGGGCGTCGCGGTCGACGCGAAGAACGCCAACCCGAGCGAGCCGGTGCGGCCGACCTACTACACGCCGATCACGCAGAGCATTGCCTATACCGCGAAGGACGCGATCGCGATCGGCAACAGCCAGCACTATGCGAGCAACTTTGTGTTTCGCTACCGGGGTGATCCGACCGCGGCCGCCGCAGCCGTGCGGCAGGCGCTGCGGGAGATCGACCCCGAGATCCCGGTCATCAAGCTGCTCACCTACGAAGACCAGCTGAGCACCAACTTCACCGAGGAAGAGCTGGTGGTGCGGCTTACGACGCTGTTCGGCCTGCTGGCGCTCGTGCTCGCCTCCATCGGCTTGTACGGCGTCACCGCATACGCCGTCGCGCGGCGCACGAGCGAGATCGGCATCCGCATGGCGCTCGGCGCAAGCCGCGGGCAGGTGCTGGCGATGGTGGTGCGCGGCGCGCTCACGCAGGCCGCGCTCGGGCTGCTGCTGGGTTTGCCGCTGTGCTTTGCGGCGGCCCAGCTGCTCAGGCACACGCTCTACCAGACCAGCGCGTTCCAGCCAGGGGTACTGCTCGCCGTCGCCGGGCTGCTGCTGCTATCGGCCTTCATCGCCGCTGCGATCCCCGCGCGCCGCGCTGCCTCTATCGACCCACTGCACGCACTGAGAACGGAGTAACGCTATGTACGCGATCTGGAACGATCTCGGTTACGCTTTGCGCCGGCTCCGCACAAGCCCCGGCTTCACGCTCACAGTCGTGTTGACGCTCGCGCTCGGCGTGGGCGCGAACGCGATTGTCTTCAGCGTGCTCAATGCGCTGATCCTGCGGCCGCTGCCTGTGCTGCACGCGGACCGGCTTATGTTTCTGAACCGTGTGAGCGAGCGCAATCCTTCGGCTTCCTCACCGTCGCAGTCCTATCTTGACTACCGAGACCTGCGCGACGGGAACCGGACGTTTGCCGACATGGCCACGTACCGCATCGACCGTGCCGGCGTAAGCCTCGGCGGAGGGCCCCATCGGCAAGTGCGGGGCAGCTGGTTTGTCGATGCTTCAGAAAACTATTTCGATATGCTCGGCGTCAGGCCGCTCTATGGGCGTTTCTTTCACCCTTCTGACGCGCACGGCCCCAACTCCGCCCCTTACGTCGTTCTCAGCTATACCTTCTGGCAGTCCATTGCCCACGGTGACCCCGGCGTTGTCGGTCGAACGGTGCTTTTGAACAAGCACCCGTTCACCGTCATCGGCATCGCACCGCAAAGTTTTCGCGGGACCGAACTCTTTCTCCCGCCGGACTTCTGGGTGCCGCTGGTCGAGGCTTCCACCATCAACGGCTTCAATGAGGTTCTCTATCGCAACAGCCGGGCCATGTGGGTGCTGGGCCGCCTGCGAGACGGGGTAACGGAGGCACAGGCCGAAGCCGACCTTCGCGGCATTGCCTCGCGCCTGGGCGTGCAATACAAGGAGGACGAGGGCGCGACCTTTCGCCTGTCCCGGCCCGGGCTAGTGGGCGAATATTTTGGAGGCCCAGTCCGGGCATTTCTCTTCGGTGTCACACTGCTGGCGGCACTTGTGCTCATAGCAGCATGCGCCAACCTCGGCAGCCTGTTTGCGGCGCGCGCAGCAGACCGCTCGCGCGAGCTCGCCATCCGGCTGGCATTGGGCGCAAGCCGCATGCATGTCGCCCGGCAGCTCCTGACGGAAGCGCTCCTGCTTTGCGTTCTCGGGGGCGCGTTCGGGTTCATGCTGGCGAACGCCGCGCTGCAGGCTCTTACGGCGTGGCGGCCGTCTCCTGACTTACCAGTTGCTGTCGTGGTTGACCCGGACCTACGTGTTGTAGCGTTCGCGTTGTTTCTTGCAGTTGGCAGCGCACTGTTCTTCGGCCTGCTGCCGATGCGGCAGGTTTGGCAGGGGCAGGCGTACCTGCTCATCAAGGGCGGGCCGGCAGGGGTCGGCAACAGCCGCCGCTGGACGCTGCGCGACGCGCTCCTGGTGGTGCAGATTGCTCTCTGCGCCGTACTGCTGACCTCCTCGCTGGTAGCAGCACGCGGACTCGCCCGCAGTCTCCAGGCCGACTTAGGGTTTGACCCCAATGGCGCTTTACTGGCGAGCTTCGACCTGAATGCGGCAGGGGCCGCCGATGCTCAGGTACCAGCACTGGAGCGCCGCGCTTTGGATGCCGTTGCGGCACTGCCGGCGGTTGCGTCCGCAGGCTTCATCACCAACGTTCCTCCATTGAGCGTAGGGAGCAATACGCAGGACATATATCGCGACGGAACAAGCGATCGCCGCGCTTCGAACGTTGCGGCCGAGGCGCAGCAGTATGCAGTATCGCCCGGCTATTTTGAAGCAGCACGCACCAAGCTTATAGCGGGCCGTGAGCTTACCTGGAACGACGACAAGAATGCGCCACGCGTCGCGGTCGTCAACCGCGCGTTTGCGCAGCGTGTGCTTGGCCCGGGGAACCCGATCGGCCAGCATTTTGTGTACTACGGAGGCAGGGTCGAAGTCGTCAGTCTCACGGAAGATGGAAAGTACAACTCGCTCACGGAAGACCCAACGCCGGCTGTCTTCTATGCAACGTTGCAAAGGCCCGATGCCAGTGCGGTCCTAGTCGCGCGAACCCGGTCCGGTGATGCCGAGCCTAACGCGAAGACTGCAGTGGCAGTGCGGGCCGCCGTGCAGCAGATGGACCCGAACCTGCCCGTGAACGTGCGTGCATGGTCTGAGGATCTTCGCTTCGTGCAGTTTCCCGCTTTCGCTGCTTCAGCCGCGCTTGGCGTCATGGCCGGGCTCGCCGCGATGCTCGCGGTCACGGGCATCTTCGGCATGGCGTCCTACGCGGTGTCCAAGCGCTTGCGCGAGCTGGGGCTTCGCGTTGCGCTCGGGGCCGGGCGCAAGGAGGTGCTTGCAGCCGCGCTCGGCCGGCCTGCGCGCCTGCTCCTGTTCGGCTCTGCCGCCGGCATCGTGCTCGGTGCCATGGCCAGCCGACTGCTGGCGCATGTTGTGTATCAGGCCAACTCGCAGGACCCGGTTGTGCTTCTGGGTGTGGTTCTCAGCATGGCTTTGCTTGCGCTGCTGGCCACGTGGCTGCCGGCACGCCGCGCCCTAAACGTTGATCCGGCTTCGCTGCTTCGTGAAGAGTAAGGAGTAACTCATGTACGCAATCTGGAACGATCTCAGTTACGCATTACGCCGGCTCCGCAGGAGCCCCGGCTTTGCGCTCACCGTCGCGCTGACGCTCGCGCTCGGCGTGGGCGCGAACGCGATCGTCTTTGGCGTGCTCGACGCGCTCGTGCTGCGTCCCCTGCCTTTGCCGGATGCGCGGCAACTGGTTTC
>CAXTMW010000120.1:0-5573 GCA_964245455.1 uncultured Acidobacteriaceae bacterium | reverse complement strand
CCTCGGCAACACCGGCAGTATGTTTATCTCCTCGCCGGCGCAGTCGTATCCGGACTATCGCGACCTGCAAAATGCCAACCGCACCTTCTCCGGCTTGGCAGCGTATGCCATCAAGCGCGCGGGCGTCAGAGTAGCGAGCTCTCTTCATGAGAGCTGGTATTACGAAGTATCGGAGAACTACTTCGACGTGCTTCGTGTACAGCCGGCGCTCGGCCGCTTCTTTCACCCGTCGGATGCGCATGGTCCCAATGCCAGCCCGTACGTTGTCCTTAATCACACATACTGGCAGCGGCAGTTCAACAGCGACCCGCATGTGGTAGGCCAGGTTGTTGAGCTCAATAAGCACCCATTCACCGTGATCGGGGTTGCGCCGGAGGCGTTCGGCGGAACCGAGCTGTTCTTTTCGGCGGACTTCTGGGTGCCGATGCTGAATCAGGAGACGATCGAAGGTTACAGCTACCTGGAGGAACGCGGCGATCATGAAATCTGGATCGTGGGCCGGCTCAAGCCGGGCATCACGGTAGCCCAGGCCGAAGCCGACGTAAACGCGACCGCGGCCCACATGGCAGCGACCAACATGCAGGATGAAAACCTGCGCTTTCACCTGTCCCGCCCCGGGCTGCTCGGTGACATGCTGGGCAAGCCCGTGCACGCGTTTCTCTGGGGATTGATGGTCCTGGCCGCACTGGTTCTTTTGGCAGCCTGCGCGAATCTAGGCAGTTTGTTTGCTGCACGCGCGGCAGACCGCGCGCGGGAGCTGGCGCTGCGGCTCGCACTCGGCGCCAAACGGGCCCACATCGTCCGGCAACTTGTCACCGAGGCAGTGCTTGTTTCACTCATCGGCGGAGTGCTCGGTTTGGCAGTAGCGCACGCGATGCTGCGTGCCTTGAGTGTCTGGCGCGTGTCGCCGGAGTTTCCAGTCAAGCTCACCGTGCATGCTGACGCACGTGTGTCGGCGCTTGCACTACTGGCCTCGGTGGCAAGCGGCGTCTTTTTTGGCTTGATTCCAATCCGGCAGGTATGGCACGACGATGCTTCCCTGGTCATAAAGACCGGTTCTACTTCAGCCGGAGGAGGCCGCCGGTGGACTGTGCGCGATGGGTTGCTCGTCGTCCAGATCGTGCTGTGCTCGGTACTCGTAACCTCATCACTCGTAGCAGTACGAGGCTTGGTGCACAGCCTGCATACTTCCTACGGCTTTGAGCCGAAAGGCGCGATGCTTGCGAGCTTCGACTTGCAGATGAGCGGCCACGCCGGAGAGGGTTCGGTGCAGCTGCGGCATCGCGCGATGGATGCGATTGCAGGCGTGCCGGGCGTGACGGCTGTCGGTTTCGCGAACAAAATACCTCTCAGTCTGAGCAGCTCCGATACGGATGTTTACCGCGACGGCACCACGGACTTTCGTGATTCGAATGCCGCAGCGGATGCGAGTAACTACAGCATCTCGCCCGGCTATCTCGATGCAGCTCGAACGCGGCTCCTTGCGGGACGCGACCTAACCTGGCACGACGATGAGCACGCGCCGCTCGTCGCCATCGTAAACGGGACGTTTGCGCGCAAGGTCTTCGGCACGACCGACGCGGTAGGCCGTTACTTCACCCGCAGCGGCCCACGCATTCAGGTCGTCGGCATTGTCGAAGACGGCAAATACAACACGATGACCGAGGACCCGACCCCGGCAATGTTCCTGCCGATGACACAAGCACCAAGCAGTGACACCGTCGTCGTCGTGCGCTCGCACGCCGGCGACGCAGCGGCCGCCGCCGCCGTCCACAACGTCTTGGCCGGGATCGATCCCGACCTCCCAGTTGCCATTGGCTCCTGGCAGCAGGCCATGGCTATCGAACTACTTCCGTCTGTAGCCGCCACGATTGCATTAGGCGTTATGGGCGGGCTCGCCGCGATGCTGGCCGTCACAGGCATTTTCGGCATGGCCTCCTACGCGGTCTCAAAGCGCCTGCGCGAGCTGGGGCTGCGGGTTGCGCTTGGAGCCGGCCGCAGGGACGTGCTTGCAGCCGCGCTGGGCCAGCCTGCGCGCCTCCTTCTGTTGGGTTCGGTCGCAGGTCTCGGGCTGGGCATGCTGGCCAGCCGTCTACTGGCGCACGTTGTCTACCAAGCCACTTCGCAGGACCCGGTGGTGCTTTTAGGCGCGGTCGCAAGCATGGCGCTACTGGCGCTCGCGGCCACGTGGCTGCCCGCGCACCGGGCGCTGCAGGTAGACCCGGCCACCCTGTTAAGGGAGGAGTAACCGATGCATGCATTCTTGAAGGATTTCTGCTACGCATGGCGGCAGCTGCGCCGCTCGCCCGGCTTCACGCTCACGGCCATCGTCACGCTGGCGCTTGGCATCGGGGTCACGACAACCGTGTTCAGCGTGGTGCGGCAGGTGCTGCTTGCGCCCTTGCCCTACCCACAGCCGGAGCGGCTGGTTGGGGTCGCCCTCACCTGGCCCACAGAGGACTGGCCCACAGAGAACGCAAGTGCGAACCAGACCGGCGAGAGCTATGACTTCCTGGCTCAGAACAGCCGGAGCTACAGCTCGACGGCTTTGCTCGAAGACTCCAGCGGCATCGCGAGCCTCTCAGATAAAGGCGGGCACTCGTCCAGCATTCGCGTCGCCAGCGTGACCCGCAGCTACTTCGACACTCTCGGCGTAGGTCCGAGCCTGGGTCGGGCCTTTGCAGCGGATGAAGATCGGCAAAACGGACCGAAGGCGCTGGTGCTCAGCTACGGCCTGTGGCAGCGGGCCTTTGGCGGTGACCGCTCGATCCTCGGACGCACTGTGCGCTTAAACCAGGAGAGCGTGACCGTTGTCGGCGTCATGCCTGCAAGTTTCCGCGCCGAAGTGCATTTCTCAAAAACGATGCTCGGCGCGCCCGACGCGTGGCGTCCCTTGCAGCTCAGCAAGAGCGATCCCGGTTACATCGGGACGAACTACGAAATGTTTGCGCGTCTGCGTCCCGGCGTTTCGCTCGCGCAGGCGCAGGGCGAGCTGCGAAACCTTGATCGCGCCCTCGACAGGCAATTGCCGCACCTGAGACACTGGAGGACTTATGCGGGCCAGAATCCCGTCCTGCGCATCTGGCCGCTCGCAACCGTGTTTGCCGGGGATGTGCAGCGGAGCTTAGTCGTCATGGGCTGGGCAGCAACGGCTGTGTTGCTGCTCGTCTGCCTTAACATGGCCGGCCTGAACATGGCACGCGCTTTGCGGCGGGCTGCTGAGTTCGGCTTGCGCGCTGCGCTCGGCGCGACACGTGCCTGCCTGCTCCGGCTCGCTTTCCTTGAGGTCTTTCTGCTTGCGTTTGCCGGTACCGCCGGTGCACTGCTGGTGGCCAGCTTGCTTCTGCCCTTTCTCCTCGCGCATTCACCGGTTCCTATCCCGCAGCTGAACAGCGTCGGCGGCTTCGGGGTCACGCTCACACAGACAGCTGGTCTGGGGCTGCTTAGTGCCATTCTCTTCGGCGCTCCTCTCGCGCTTCTTGCGCTCACCCGGGAGCGAACGCACCTGCGTCTCGAAGCGCCCCAAATAGGAGGAACACAGCGCCGGCAGCGCTCAGCTCGCGCTCTGCTCGTTTTGCAAATGAGTCTCGCGGTCGTGCTGCTTTCGACCGCATCGCTCCTGCTTGGGACTTTCTTGAGATTGCAGGCAAGGCCGCTCGGCTTTGCCCCGGAAAAGCTGGTCGTCTTCCAGACGAATCTGAAAGGCGAGCGCTATGCACCGACCCTTGCGACCGAGCACTTTGTTACGACGGTGCTTTCCGGCCTCAGTGGAGCGCCGGGGGTGAGCAACGCGGCGGCTATCAATGGCCTGCCGCTCGACCGAGGTCTGAACGAAAACGGCTACCCGGACGCGCGCAGCCAGTTAAGGCAGACCATCGAGTTTCGTGCGATCACGCCCGGCTACTTTCACACGGTGCAGCTGCCGCTGCTCGCCGGGCGTGACCTCGCCGCAAGCGATGGTCCGAAGACTCTGCCCTCGGTCGTCATCAGCGCGGCCGCAGCACGCCGTTGGTGGCCCGGCCGGTCGCCTCTCGGCAGCTCAGTCCACACGGAGGCGATAGATTGGCGCATTGTCGGCATCGTCGCAGATGCGCCCAGCAATTCTTTGGCGGACGAGCCTCAAATTTTCATCTACGCGCCCATCGCGCAGCTTTCCGACGACGCGACGAAGATGCTCAATGGATGGTTCCCGACCAGCTTCGCCGTGCGGCTTGCTGCGAACCTCGATGCCGGGCCCATCGTGCGAAAAACCGTAGCCGCGGCTGACCCGGAGATCCCTGTTGCCAAGCTCACAACGATGCAGCAGGTCATCGACGATTCCGTAGCCGCGCCGAGATTCTTCACGGAGCTCGCTGAGGGCTTCGCCGCCTTTGGCTTGCTGCTCACCGCGATCGGGCTCTTCGGCCTGCTCAGCTACCAGGTGGCGCAGCGCACGCGCGAGATCGGCATCCGCATGGCGCTCGGCGCGAGCCGGGGTGTGATCCTACGCGCGGTGGTCGCCGGCAGCATGGGGCTCGCGGTCACGGGCGCTGCACTGGGCGGCGCGGGCGCGCTGCTGCTGCGTCCCGTGCTCACACACTGGGTCGCGATCAGCGTCATTGGAGTTGACCCGGCCGAACACCGCCTGCTCTTCAACGGCACGGCGGCTATCTGCCTGGCGATCGCTTTTCTCGTTGCCACAACGCTCGCGGCAGCCCTGCTGCCCGCCCGCAAGGCAGCGCAGGTTGACCCCATGGAAGCACTGAGAACGGAGTAGCGCATGATTGACCTGAAACACCTCGAACGCAGTTACAAATCAGGCGCGGAGCAAACCTTTGTGCTGCGCAACATCAACACAATCATCCGCGAGGGCGACTTTGTCACCATCATGGGGCCGTCCGGCGCGGGCAAGTCGTCGCTGCTGAACGTGCTGGCTATGCTCGATGACGAGTGGCGCGGCGAGTACCGGCTCGCGGGCGAGGCCGTGCATACGCTCGCCCGTAAACAGCGGGCCGAGCTCGCCCGCCGGCGCATCGGCATGGTGTTTCAGAGTTACCACCTGCTCGATGACCTGACCGTGGCCGAAAACATCGACCTGCCGCTGTCCTATAAAAACCTGCCGCGTTCGGAGCGTCAAGCGATGGTCGCCGACACGCTCGACCGCTTTCGCATCGTCGGCAAAAAGGATCTGTACCCAAGCCAGCTCTCGGGCGGCCAGCAGCAGCTGGTCGGGATCGCGCGCGCCGTCATCCATAAGCCTGCGCTGCTGCTCGCGGACGAGCCGACCGGCAATCTGCACTCCGCCCAGGCGGCGGAGATTATGCAGCTTTTCCGCACGCTCAACGAGCAGGGCACCACCATTGTGCAGGTGACGCACTCCGAGATAAATGCCGCTTACGGTAACCGCTTGCTTGAGCTGCGCGACGGCTGGCTTACGGCCGACACGCCCGTCGCTCCTGCAGCACGCCTGCTGCACCAGGCCGCGCCCAGTGATGGAGGTGTGTCCAGGTGAGTCTTGTTTCGATGCGTCTCTCGACCGCATGTCTGCTCCTGTTGTCTCTGCCGTACTCGCTGCTCGCGCAGAGTGCCCAGCC
>CAXTMW010000119.1:0-11602 GCA_964245455.1 uncultured Acidobacteriaceae bacterium | reverse complement strand
GGTTGAGGGTACTCGAGAGAGTGAAGGCAGAGGGCAAGCCAGGCGGCAGCCGCCGCAAATCCATGGCTCAGGCCCGGCCAGCGCTGCAGCGGCGAGCTCGCGTTACGCAAAACCAAGAGAGCCAATGTAGCGACAAGGACCTGTCCCAGGGCATAGCTGGTGTTTAGGCCGTAGTAGAGCGTCGTTTCAGGTCCGGGAACGCGTCGGCCGCGTACATATTGCGAAACCACATCGATGCAAAAATGCACGACACCGGCAAACAGAAGCCAACCGTAGGCCGCGTATAAGAACCTGGTGCGCATGAGAGCCTCCTTGTCTGCGAGTATAGGAAGGCTGTTTACTTGTTGTAAGAAGGCACTTGAAAGTTCTATAGGCACCAAAGAGATAGTGTCGCGAAACGCAAGAAAAGCAGCTTTTCGCCGGAACAGCTTCCTGCAGCTGAGGCGGCCGCTTCGGCTATGGAGCTTGGAAGTCTGCGCGACCGCCGGTTCTGAGGATAGAAGCACGTCAAGTTGGTGGTCTCGTGCGCGCCGCACGAAAGGTCTTCATCCATCGCTCGGCCACGCCGACCCTGGTGGTCGGCACCCCGCAGGCGGACGCGGCGGAGGACGGCACTGGGTGCGCGGGCCTGCGTCTTTAGTGCGGGCTGAATATGGAAAATGGGATCGAAGGTGCTTGCGATGTCATTGAGCAAGCCCTTACACGGTCCGGCTCCCTTGACGAATCCCCACTTAAAACACCCCAGCGTCAAGCTGGGGAAGGAGACGCATGAAGGTTCCGTGCACCACGGCAGCCCTGCTCCGGGTTTGGACGCTGCTCACCATGTCGCTCGCCACGGCAGCGCACACTGCTCGCGCAGCCGAACCCATCCAAGCGCCGATTCGGGTGCCGCTGACGGCCGACTACTGGACCGCGCTCCAGCCTTTGCCGGGTGACCCGAAGACCGACGTTGCCTTTGTGCAGCATGAGGGCTTTCCGCAGGGGGTGCTGGCGCTCAAGGCCGGCGAACTCGCGCTCCACGACTTCCGGTTTCGCGATGGCACCATCGAGTTCGACATCAAGCCCATCGGGCAGGACATTCCCGGGATCCGGTTTCGGCAGAAGGACGCCGGGAACGCGGAAGAATTCTACATCCGCAGCTTCCCGGACTGCCGCGCGTCGGACGACTGCATCCAGTACGCGCCCGTGATCCGCGGCTTTATGCTGTGGGACGCCTACCCGCAGTACCAGACTGCGGCACCGGTCCTGGAAGGATGGAATCATGTCAAGCTGGTGGTCTCAGGGCGCCGGATGAACGTTTTCATCAATCATTCGGTCACGCCCACCCTGGCGGTCGGCGCGCTGCAGGCAGACGCGACGGAAGGCGGCATCGAGGTGCGCGGGCCTGCGTACTTCGCGAACCTGACGATCACCCCGGGTGCCGTCGAGGGGCTTTCGGGCCGGGCAGCGCCGGACCCTGCGGCGGCGGACCGCGGCATCGTGCGGCAATGGCTGCTCTCGCCGCTGGTCCCCTTCCGCATCGGTGAGCACCCGGGCTATGCGCAGATGCCCGCCGATCCCCGGCTCTGGAAGAGCATCACAGCCGATGACGCAGGGCTCGTGAACCTGAACCGCCGGTACGACGCGGGTTCTGAGCCGCCGGCGCTGGTCTGGCTGCGCGCGAGCATCGTGTCGGCGCGCGCCGAAAACAAGCGTGTGTCCCTCGGCTGGCTGGGGCAGGTGTGGATTTTTGTAAACGGCAGGCTCGTGACAGAGGGTAAAAACTTCTACTACCCGGAGGGGGAGCGCCGGAACGATGGCCGGCTTTCCTTTGACAACGGCTCTTTTGAAGTGCCTTTGCAGAAGGGATCCAACGAGATCGCCATCGCGCTCTACAGCACCGTGCACGCGGACAGCCGGACGAGGACCCGCTATGGCTGGGGTTGCGAGATGCGGTTCCACGACATGGCGGGCCTGAAGCCGGCGGCGGGCGGGCAGGCGTTTGCCGACAGGCAGCTCGGCAGTCCCGAATCTACGAAATAGCCGGCGCGACTCATAGGCCTCGCTGCAACGTGATCGAGGAGCTTCTCTTTTCAGGCAAGCGGGCGAGTCAACGAGGTGAGCCTGCGACCACTCAGGGCGCGCGTGTATGGATTACATAGCTGACGTGTACATGAGCTATGATCCTCGCACATAAGGCGATCTGGTATCCCCCCCTCGACGCCTGAGTGAATCACGGGAGAACCAAATGAACCGCATACTCTTCGGCCGATGCGCCGCATTCCTTGCTTTCGCAGCGCTGGCAACCGCAGCACGCGCGCAAACAACCTGCACGGGGGCACTCACGTACACTCCGCAGAATCCAGTTTTTCCGCAGCCCATCACGGCCACCTTTACCGCGCAGAGCTCCGCAGCTCCTACATCGACTCAAAATGGTACCTACCTGCTTACTTTTTCTGCCTCCGAACCCGGGGTGCCTGTATTTGCCCCCGCCCCCGATTCCGGGTTCGAGATCACCACAGTGCCCGATGCAGTGTCTTATACGTTCACTCCCTTTCAACCCGGAGCGGTTACGTTGCGTGTTGGGACACAGAGTATGTATTCCTTCGGACTGACGCCGCTCTGCGGAGAGTTCGGCCCCGGGGCAACGACCGTCATTCAGGTAGCTCCAACACCTGTTACACAGCCCACCTACGACGGCTTGAAAGGCCAGTACGCTTTTGCCTTCAACGGGCTCAATCCGCAGATCCAGGGCGCGTCCGACCGGCTCGCCGCGGTCGGCAGCTTCACCGCCGACGGCCAGGGACACATTACCGCCGGCACCGAGGACGTGAACTCCGGCGCAGGCAGCAGCACGCTTGTGCCGATCTCCGGCAGCTACACGATCGATGCGGCGGGCAATGGCGCGCTTACGCTCGCGAGCAGCTTTGGCGTGCAAAAGCTGAGCTTCTTCGTGCCGAAGTTCGAGCAGACGCAGCTTAACAATCCCGTGCCGCAGATCACTGGCGTTCAACTGTTCTCGACCGACGGCTATGTCGTCTTCGGCGGGGGCTCACTGCAACTGCAGGATGTACCTACAGCCACACCAACCGAGCTCGGCGCCTACGCGCTTGGGCTTTCCGGCTATCTGCCGTGCAGCTCGACGTGCAACGGCGGTGCCTCGATCTACGAGTCGGGCTCCCTCTCGTTTGATACGGTCGCGGGCGGACCGCATGGCACCTTGTCGGGCTCTGTCGGCGCAGTGCTGCTGCCGAGCAGCCCGGTGGGTGACACGCAGTTTGCCGGCATCGATCCGGTCACCGGGCGCTTCACGTTCACACTCTCGCAGGGGCAGTTCCCGCCGCTGCATTTCGCGGGCTACGCGGTCGATGGGCTTCACCTGCTGCTCGTCTCGACCGACTCGCACAAAACCACGTACCTGCTGAGCGGTACAGCTATCCAGCAGTAGCCGGACAAAGCCCGGAAGCGAGTCAGTCGCTGCCGGGCTTCCCGACTCCAGCGCTCAGTGACTGCGCTCGATCCTAGCCAAACCTCCCGGGGGAAAACATGACTCGTACGATACTCAGCCGTTGCGCCACGGTCCTCGCGTGTGCAGCGCTGCCTTTGGCGGCACACGCGCAAAGCACCTGCACCCGGACGTTTACCTACTCGCCGCAAAACCCGGTTGCCGGCCAGCCCGTTACGGTGAGCTTGAACGTGGTCGACTCCGTTGCGCCCCTGCCTAGCCAACAAGACACATATTTCGTCAGTGCCGAAGTGGACCCGCCAGGCCAACTCCCACAAATGACGAGCGAGATCGTTCTTTTTCCCGGCGTCTTCTCCTTCACCTTTACACCTTCGTACGCGGGGCGGGCAGGTATCTTCATCACCGACTTCTATAACGGTAACGAGGGAAATACGCCACCGTGCGGGGATGTCGTCCCACAAGTCAATACGGTGATCGACATAGGCTCGACGGCTCCCACCTACGACGGCTTCAAAGGCCAGTATGCGTTCGCTTTCAACGGCCTCAATCCGCAAATTCAGGGCGCGTCCACCCGGCTTGCCGCGGTCGGCAGCTTTAGCGCCGATGGTCTCGGCCACATCACCGCCGGGATCGAGGACATCAATTCAGGCGCGGGCAGCAGCACGCTTGTGCCTATCACGGGCAGCTACACGATCGACGCCGCCGGCCATGGCGCGCTTACGCTCGCAAGCAGGTTCGGCGTCCAGCAGCTGTCTTTCTTTGTGCCCGCTTCGGAACGCCCCCAAATCACAGGCACCTCGCTCTTCTCGAAGGACGGCTACGTCGTCTTCGGTACGGGATCCCTGCAGCTCCAGACCGCGACCGGCCTCAACCTCACAGATCAGGGTGACTACGCGTTGAATCTGTCCGGGTATCTTCCATGTACTTCGACCTGCAACGGCGGGGACTCTATCTTCGAGGCCGGCTCGCTTAGTTTCGCGGCAAACGCGGCAGGGAACTACGGCACCCTGTCGAGTTCCATAGGAGCTGTGCTGCTGCCCGACATCTCGCTCGGCAACACCAACTTCTCGGGCGTCGACCCGGGCACCGGCCGCTTCACCTTCACACTGACGCAAGGCCCGCTGCCTGCGGTTCCCTTCGTCGGCTACACGATCGACGGCGTTCATCTGCTGCTTCTCTCGACCGACTCGCACAAAACTACCTACCTGCTGCATGGTACGGCGGTCCATCAGTAGCACCCAGTGTGCAGGGAAGGCCGCGCAAGCGGAACAGAACGCAAAAGCGCTGCGAAGCATGGCTTCTCCGCAGCGCTTTCCCTTTTTCGCGACCTTTTTCTCAACGCAACAGGAGCCACGCGTTTACTGCGGTTTTGAGTCTTTCACCTTCTGCTTATCCTGCATCAGGCTGTCCTTGGTCGTCATGTTGGTCTCTTTGACTTTGTCCTGCACCACAGCTTTCTTGGCGGATTTCGGCGCAACCACCTTCTCGACGCCTTCTTTGGATTTGTCATAGCCCTTTACAGAGAGCTCCTTGGTCTTATCGGCCACTTTGGTGGTGCCTTCCTTGGTACTGTCAACAGCCTTGGCGGTGCCGCTCTTGGTGTCCTTGGTCGCGGCACCTGTAGCGTGAGCAGTCTTGTGATACGCCTTTTTCGAGGTGGTCGAGGCGGCGTGACCGGTATCTTGCGCCGCGTGCTTGGTGTCCGTTCCGGCGTTCTGTACATCCTGGCCGGCAGTTTGTGCGAAAAGGCTGGAAGAAGCAGATACGCTTACCGCCAAAACGAAGGAGCTTAGGGAGCGGACGAGAGTGAGTCTTTTCATAGGGCAGGAGAGATGCGCCTCCGGCTGAAACGGTTGCTGCCGGCCGGCAGGCGGGACGGCCGGGTCGAGACCGGCGGCCCGCGTCGGGGATGCACAGACTCCATGGATCGAGCGCACAGGCCGGGTCACGACGGAGTGCCGGCTGCAGTAAGATTGAAACAATATCGCCGCACCCGTACCCTATCGCTGCGCCCGCAACCATGGCTTCCAGGCTTTCCATCCCGTATCCGGCCGTGCTGGCCGGCTCGCCTGCCACTAAAGTGGTCCCGCAGGGGCTGCGCATCTATAGCTGGATCCTGGTCGCCTACAACATCCTTGTGATTCTGTGGGGCGCGGTCGTGCGCGCCACCGGCTCCGGCAATGGCTGCGGCGAGCACTGGCCGTTGTGTGGCGGCACCGTGGTGCAGCATTGGAAGACGGTCGCCTCCATCATCGAGTTTGCGCACCGCGCCACGTCCGGCATCGCCGTGATCGCGTTGGTGCCGATGGTCTTCTTCGCCTGGCGCTCCACGCCGCCCCGCCACCTGGCGCGCGTTTTCGCGACCGCCTCGGCGGTGCTCACCTTCAATGAAGGCCTGCTCGGTGCGTTGCTGGTGCTGCTCGGCCACACCGGCAAGGACACTTCGCCGATGCGCGCGTTCTGGCTTTCCCTCCACCTGGCGAACACACTGCTGCTTCTGGCGGCACTCGCGTTGACCGCGCACTTCCTAGGCCGGCGCGAGGGCAGAATGCGCGGCGGCATCGGCCTGCACTATGTATGGATGGGCGGGATTGGGCTGCTGGCGACGCTGTTCGTCGGGGTAAGCGGTTCGCTGGCCGCCCTGGGCGACACGTTGTATCCGGCCGCCTCGCTCGGGCAAGCGTTCGCGCAGGACCTTGCGCCGGGCGGGAACTGGCTGCTGCACGTTCGCTGGATCCATCCGGCATCGAGCCTGGTAGCTGGTGCGTGGATACTGTTCGCCATTCTCCGAAGCCGGGCATTCGGCAGCAGGGCAGGCAGCTCACCGGCGACTGCGCGTCTGGGCCTGGTGGTCGCGGGGCTGGTAGGCTGGCAAATCGTGCTCGGTGTCCTCGACGTGCTGCTGCTGGCGCCGACCTGGCTCCAGGTGACGCACCTGCTCGGCGCGGACTTGCTGTGGGTGTCGCTGGTCGTGCTGACTGCCGACCTGTGTGTGCGGCCGATCGGCTGCCCCGGGGCAGCTTGCACCCTCCGCGGAGCAGAGCAGGCAGCTGCTCAGGAACGTGCCGTCAAAGCCACACCGGCCGCGGTGTAAAGCTCCCTGTAGTACGCGACTGTTCTTCGCAGCCCTTCCTCAAAGCTGACTGACGGTTCGTACCCGAAGGCCTCCCGCGCGGCCGAGATATCCGCCAGCGAGTTCTGGATGTCACCTGCGCGCTCGGCTACGTGGAGGGCAGGCAGGGCGAAATCGAGCAGCTCGGCCAGCACGCGAAAGGTCTCGTTGAGTGTGTGGCGATGCCCGCACGCGATGTTGAAGACGCGCCCCGCGACCTGCTCGGCCGGTGCTGCGGCGGCCTGGAGGTTGGCCGCAACCGCATTGGCGACAAAAGTGAAATCGCGGCCCTGCTCGCCGTCGCCGAAGATGGTTGGCTGCTTGCCCTCAAGCATTTGAAAGATCCAGCGCGCCATCACCCCGGAGTAGGGCGAGTCCGGCACCTGGCGCGGCCCAAAGATATTGAAGTAGCGCAGCGCCACTGTTTCGAGGCCATAGACCTGCCAGTAAGAACGCATGTAAAGCTCGCCGGTCAGCTTCTGCACCGGGTAGGGTGCGATCGGCATGGGCACCATCGTTTCCACTCGCGGGAAGCCGGGCTGGTTGCCGTAAGCCGATGAGGATGCGGCATAGATCACCCGCCGCACGCCTGCCGCGCGCGCGCCTTCAAGCAAGTTAAAAGTGCCGTCGATGTTGGCCGAGTGCGAGGTGCGCGGGTCGCGAATGGAGCGCGGCACCGACGGCAGCGCGCCCTGGTGGAAGATAACCTCGACGCCCTCGCAGGCCCTGGCCACGCCCGCCGCCTCACGCAGGTCCACCTCGGCAAGCGAAAACTCCGCGCCGCTCGCCGAGGCCGTCTGCCGGACGGCTTCCATGGTTTCCCTGCGTCCAGTCTCAAAATTGTCGAGTCCGCGCACCGACTCGCCGTCGCGCAGCAGCGCTTCGGCGATGGAGGAACCGATAAATCCCGCGCAGCCTGTCACCAGATATCGAGCCATGGCGCTATCGTATCTGGTTACCTCCGGCAAAGGGACCACAAGCGAAGCGGAAGAAGTTTATAGAAATGGGGCATACTGAGGTGCATGGAAGCACCGAGCCAACTACCGCCGTTCAAGCTCACGCCCTACTTTCAAACGCGCATCTGGGGTTTTGACGATCTGCGGCCCTGGTTTGAGCACCAGGCGGCTGCCGGCGAGCCGATCGGCGAAGTTTGGCTGACGGGAGCGAAGTGCTCCGTCGCCACCGGGCCGCTCGGCGGGCAGAACTTTGCCGCTGCGGTTCGCGAGCACGCCCATGCCATTCTGGGTCCCGCGTTTGCGGCGGAAGCGGAGTACCCCCTGCTGATCAAGGTGCTGTTTCCCCGCGAGAAGCTGAGCGTGCAGGTGCACCCGGACGACACCCTGGCGCAGCAGAAAGGCGAGCCGCGCGGCAAAACCGAATGCTGGTACGCGCTGGAAGCGAAGCCGGACGCGCAGGTGGCGCTGGGGCTGAAGCGAGGCGTCAGCGCAGACGAGGTGCGAGCCGCCATCGCCGGCAACACCATGGAAGAGCTGCTCGCCTGGCTGCCGCTTGCGACCGGCGACATGGTCTACGTGGATGCGGGCACGGTGCATGCCATTTGGCCCGGGTCGGTCATTCTGGAAACGCAGCAGACCTCGGACACGACCTACCGGCTATACGACTACGGCCGCCCACGGGAACTGCATGTGGAAGCCTCGCTTGAAGCGATGCGGATGGACACGGCTGCCGGGAAGGTGCAGCCCCGGAAAGGTGCCCGCGGTGAAACCGTGATTGTGGACGAACAGTATTTTCGCGTGGAGCACTGGAACGGCGATGCCGCCGGCCTGAGCGCGGCAGCTTCTGAGCCGGGGCCGCAGCTGCTGTTTGTGGCCGGAGGCACGCTGCGGATTGAGAGGCGGTCAGAGCCGGGTCGGTCCGAGCAAGGTCAATCGTTCGAGCCATTTACGCTCGAACGCTGTGAGCTGGCCGTGATCCCGGCGGAAAGCCTTGCCTGGGAAGCGCGCGGTGAGGCCGAGGTGATGCGCATCGTGCCCCGGGGAGCACCGGCGACGGCTGCCGATCTGCTCGAAGGCGCGATGGCGTAACCGGCTAAAGAAATCCGGCGTTTTGCCGATACAAAGCCCAACGGAGATGGACGGAGAATCGAAGCAGATGACACACGAGCAGCAGTTCCGCCCGATCATCCTGGCCGGCGGGAGCGGTACACGCTTTTGGCCGCGCAGCCGCAAGGCACGTGCCAAGCAGGTGCTGGCGCTCGATGGCGAGCGCACCATGATTCAGCGCACCGTGGATCGTCTGGGCCCTTTGAGCGCCCACAAGGATGTCTGGGTCATCACCAATGACCTGCTGTCGCCGGAAATCTGCGGGCAGCTGGAGACGGTGCCGCAGCAGCAGGTGATCTGCGAGCCGGCGGCGCGCAATACGGCTCCCGCGGCTGGGCTGGCCGCATTCCTGGTGGAGCGGCAGAACCCGGATGCGGTGCTGGGCATGTTCCCGGCCGACCATGTGGTTGCAAACGAAGCCGCATTTGTGGCTGTGATCCGCCGCGCGATCCACCTGGCGTCCGCGGGCGAAAACATGGTCGTGCTGTCCATCAAGCCGACTCGCGCCGAGACGGGCTACGGCTATATAGAGTCCGGCGAGATGATGCCGGCCGGCGAGCTACGCGTGCGCCGTTTTACTGAGAAGCCGAATCAGGAGCGCGCTGAGGCTTTTGTGGCAGCGGGCAACTACGGCTGGAACTCCGGCATTTTCATTTGGAGCGCACGCACGCTGGCCAACGCGGTCCGCGAACACCTGCCCGAGACCGCGCCGCTGCTCGAAACCATTGCCGCCGCCTACGGCACACCGCAGTTCGCGCAGGTGTTTGCCGAGCTCTACCCAAAATGCGAGAACATCAGCGTCGATTACGCGATCCTCGAGCCGCGTTCGGCCAAGGGGGAGCACCACTCGAATCTTTTCTGCCTGCAGGCCGACTTCGGCTGGAACGATCTCGGCTCGTGGGCTGCGCTCTACGAGCACCAGCTCGCCCAGAACGAAGGGGTCGATGACTATCAGAACGTCAGCGACGTTGCCGGATTGCTGCCGGTGGATGCGCACCGCAACTACGTCTATGCGCCGAAGAAGTTTGTCGCCTTGGTCGGCGTAAAAGATCTGGTTGTCGTCGAAACAGAGGACGCCATTCTTGTAACAACGCGGCACCACTCACAGGACGTCGGCAAGGTGGTCAAGGAGCTGGCGGCGAAAGGGAAGCGCGAGCTGATCTGACGCATCCAGGGGCTGGGTTGTCGGCAAACGGCGCAAAGAAGCGCCCAGGGCAGGCGGATTCTCTAAGAGGCCATTCCAAGAAGGTTTATTTCGTAAAGGGTCATCCTGAGCGAAGGCGGGGTCCCCGGCGAGCTTGCTCGCTGAGGGTGCAAGCGAAGGATTTGCTTTTCAGCAGCAAACGGAGCAACAGGAGCGCATGGGAGCGGAACAAATCAAGTTTGGCACGGACGGCTGGCGTGGTGTGATCGCAGACGACTTCACGTTTGAAAACGTCCGCATCGCCGCGGCCGCTATCGGCAACTACCTGCTGCGCGAGGGCGCGCAGCGAAAAGGTGCTGCGATCGGCTACGACACGCGGTTCGGGTCGCGCGCCTTTGCACAGGCTGTGGCAGAAGTGCTTGCCTCGGCCGGCATCCCGGTTGCGCTGGCAGACCGCATTACGCCTACCCCGGCGCTCTCGATGGCAGTGCGCGATCGAGGCTGCGCGGGCGGCGTGATGATCACCTCCTCGCACAATCCTTTCCAGTGGAACGGGGTGAAGTACAAGGCTTTCTACGGCGGCTCGGGCCGCCCGGCGATCATCGCCGACATCGAGCGAGAGCTCGGACAACCGCTTGCGAGAGTCGCGTCTCCCGCCCAGATCACAGAAGTAAATTTTGTCGCGCCTTACGTGCACGCGATCCGGGAGTTTGCCAACCTGGAGGCGATCCGCGCCTCCGGCCTGAAGTTTGCGGTCGACTGCATGTACGGCGCGGGCCGCGGCATTCTCGCGGCTATTTTAACCGAGCTGAATGTCGAGCACGTTGAGATTCGCGCGGAGCTGAACCCGCTGTTTCCCGGCATCAACCCGGAGCCGATCGAGCCGCACATTCGCGCGCTGGGCGAAGCGACGGTTCAGCACAAGTGCGCGGCCGGCTTTGCGACCGACGGCGACGCGGACCGCATCGGCGCCATCGATGAGCACGGCAACTTCGTCGACCCGCACAAAATCTTCTCGATCCTGCTTGACTGGCTGCTGCGGACCAAGGGCTGGCCGGGCGGCGTGACCCGCGCCTTCAACACGACCGGCATGCTCGACCGCATCGCCGCAAAGCACGGCCGCAAGCTGTGGGAGCACGGCATCGGCTTCAAGTACGTCTGCGATCTGATGCTGGAGCAGGACATCCTGATCGGCGGTGAAGAGTCCGGCGGCATCGGCATCGCCCGCCACCTGCCCGAGCGCGACGGCCTGCTGAACGCGCTGCTGCTCGCGACCGTCATGGCGGAGGAAAAGAAGACCCTCGGCGAGCTCGTGCAGGCACTCCAGGACGAGTACGGCGAGCACTACTACGGCCGCATCGATCTCCACATTGCAGACGAGCTGAAGAATGCGACGATCGCGAGGGCAAAAGCCGGTGTCGAGGATTTCACGAAGCTGCAGTTCGCGGGCATGCCCGTCGAACGCGTTTCGACGCTCGACGGCACTAAGTTCTTCCTCCAGAACCCGGAAGCCGCCGGCAAGCCGAACGCCGCCGAAAGCTGGCTCCTGCTGCGCGCCTCCGGCACTGAGCCGTTGCTGCGGATTTACTCAGAGTCCTGCTCGAAGGCGTCGGTTGAAAAGCTTCTGGAGGCAGGAAAGACATTTGCCATGAACTCACTTAGCTAAGCATTCCCTTTATGAAGCACAGGATCAGGCATCATGCGCTCGCTGAGCAGCTGCGACTCATAATCCGCCTGGGCCTCGAGCACTTTCTTGATCTGTGGCGCGCCTCTATTGACACCGAGACTGAGATCGACTCTCTGTGCGAAGTCGCTGCGAGCAGTGGCCAGCGGAAGAG
>CAXTMW010000118.1:429-11640 GCA_964245455.1 uncultured Acidobacteriaceae bacterium | reverse complement strand
CCACCAGCGCGGTGGTTTGCGCGGGAGACAGGTTCTTGCCGTAGGCCGGCATGTTGCCGCCGCCCTGCACCACCTGGCGTACCAGCTGGTCGTAGGTCAGGCGGGTCGCAACGCGGTCAAGGTCCGGGCCGCGCTGGCCGCCGTCGCCGCCGATCATATGGCAGTTCCGGCACTGCTTGTCCTGGAAAACGTTCGCACCGATGCGCTCCAGGGGCGATGCAGCCAGGATTTTGTGAGCCGGCAGCTGTGCGCCGCTCCAGGCTGTCATGTGCGGGCTCCACGGCTCGTAGGTGCCAAGGTGGTTGAGGATCGACAGGCTGACGGCAATCGTGATCAGGCTTAGAACTGCTACCGGCCGGCGGCTCCAGTGCTTCTCACCCTCTCCGGCAACAAACGGCAGGGCCACCAGCACCCCCACGCCAATGATCGGGGCCACCAGCAGGAACGGGGTTTCCAGCGAATCCGGGAGGTACGACAGGATCGAATAAATCCACAGAAAGAAGTAGTCCGGCTTAGGAACAGTCTGGATGATGGTTGGGTCAGGCTGTCCGCCGGGGCCGAACGGTCCGAATACCACTGCGCACAGTGCAACCGCGCCGTAGATGGCAGCCGAGAAGAAGAGATCCTTCCACACGGCGCCAGGGACAAATGCGATACCATCCTTGTGCGCCAGCTCATTGTACTCGTGCACATAGGTCGAGCGCCGCACGATACGGCCAGGCATCGGCCACTCGTTGATGCCCAGCTTCAGGACAAGCCAGACATGCAGGCTCGACATGCCGATCATCAGGCTTGGGATCACAAACACGTGAAGCGCGAAGAAGCGCGTCAGCGTCGCGCCGCCAATGATGGGACCGCCCAGCAGCGCATTGACCGCAATCGGCCCGACGACCGGCACGCGCGCGGCGATAGAAGCACCGATACCCAAGCCCCAGTAAGCGTCCTGGTCATAGCGCAGCACCTGGCCGGTAAAGGCCATGCCGAGCGTCATAAACAGGAGGCCCACACCCAGCAGCCAGGTCAGCTCGCGCGGGAACTTGTAAGCGCCGAACAGAAACACCTGCGCCATGTGCACGATCACGACCGCGACCATGAAGTTGGAACCCCAGCCGTGCATCGCACGGAGGAACCAGCCCAGGGTCAGGTCGTTGTTCAGAAAGTTGAGGCTCTGCCAGGCTTCGCTCGCCGATGGGGTGTACACGAGCGCGAGCAGGATGCCGGTGAGAATTTGCAGCACCAGCAGCGCGGTCGCCGCCGAGCCAAATACGTACCACCAGCTCGCCGTCGACTTCGGCACCGGGTGCAGGGCCGACTCCTTGACGAAGCCTTCCAGCTGCACGCGGCGCTCGATCCAGCCGTAGGCGTCGAGCGCGGTCTTCTTTGCGTTGATATTTACCCGAGGCATGACTTTTCCTTGCTGCCGCCTTCCTTGCGGAGGCGTGCCTGTGTCGAAAGCGTGGGCAACTGGCCCGCGTTAATCTGCAGCTCGCCGTTGACGAGCTTCCACTTGTACTCAAACATCCCACGCTCGGGCGGCCCCGCCGCGCGCGAACCATCCTGGTAATACACACCGCCGTGGCACGGGCACATAAACAGGCCCGACTGCGGGAACCAGCGTACCGGGCAGCCCAGGTGCGCGCAATTGATCGCAAACACCTGGAACACCTCGTCAGAAAGGCGACGCACCCAGCAGGCGGTATTGTCGGTGACGCCGTCATCCGGCGTCCGGTACGGCTCGACAAAGGTGGCCAGGCGGGTCTGCCCATTCGGGTAGCGATCCACATGGCCGAGCGACACCCAGGACTTGTAGTAGCCCTTCTTGCGCACGGCTGGGCCGATGACGTAGCCGATAACCGGCACCGTAATCGCGAGGCCGACCAGGGCATTGAGCGCGATGCCGATGTTCATCAGGACGCTGCGGCGCGTAACGGTGTGAACCTTCTCACCGGGCATATTCGCATCGGTTACCGCGGCCTGGTGATCTTCGACCTTCCGGTCCGAAACTTCAATCTTGTGATCTTCTGTTGTGCTCATTACTGGCCGGTCCTCCTTTCGACATCTGTAGCATTGCCCATCGGGTGCGGATTGCCGGGGTCCGCGATCCGGTGGCTCCCCAGCCAGGCGACAACGTCGGTGATCTCGGCGTCGCTCAGGGGGTGACCCGGGATATCGCTCCGGTAGTCCGGCTGCCCTAAATCCGGTCTCCCTGCAATGATGATCGTCCGAAGCCCCTGGTCGCTGATCAGCGCAAGGTAGGTTGGATCGGATACATTGCCCGACTTGCCCGGGTGCGGCACCCGGCCGTCTGCGGCGGCCGCGCCATGGCAGCTCGCGCAGGCCTGTCCCCACACCTGCGCGCCGTGCGAAACGTCGCCCGGGTGTGTCGCGGCATACGGCGGCAGGTTCATACCTACCAGCGTAGCGGGCTTTGCCCAGCGCTGGCGCATCCCGACCACGATCGCCTTCACCTGATCATCGGTCAGCAGCCCACCCGCCGACGTTGCATACGCCGGCATCAGCCCGCCCGGGCCGCCGTTGGCCGTCCACTTGGTGATGATCTCGTCCGTGGCGATGCCGTAGTACAAGGGGTTGTTCATCGTGACCGCCGGGCCGTTCTTGCCGTCCACCCCGTGGCAGGCTGCGCAATTGCTCTGGTACAGGTCGTTAAACGCCAGCACCTTGTCCGGGCGAGGCTCCACCTCATGCAACTTTGCCGGACCATTAATCAGCCGCTCACACCCGGTCGCCCCGGCCATCGCTCCTGCCGCCAGGGCAGCCAGCGCCGCTGCTCGTACTCGTCCCAACCACTTACCACGTACCGGCATTACTTTCCGTCCTTCGTATTGTCGTGCCCCATGCCCGGGGTTTCTAGGCCAAGCCGCATTGCGAATGGCAGGTTCTGCGCGGTGCGCGCATAGCCGGAGCGGGAAACGACCCATCCCGCGACCAGACCGAATGTCAGTTGCGCGATCACAAAGTCCGGCCAGTTGATATGCGCACTCATTTCAGGGTTGATCGTCGGCAGAGTCGCGAATAGCAGCCCTGTCCAGGCCAGCGGCGCGATCACCCCGCCTAGAATGACAGGGTGCTTCGGCGCCAGCGGCAGGATCGATCCATAGAGCAGACCGATCAACGTGCAGGAAATGACATGGATAATCGCGGCAATGCCGAGCGTCTGGAAGTGGAACGCGCGGAGGCTCTGCTCGGTCGGGTTCATAATCCCGGACATGCTGGCCACACCGGCACCCCCGAGCAGATTGACCGGGTACCAGATCGAGTGATGCGCGATCAGGCCGTAGGCGACCGCCGGGATAATCATCGCAGCCCCGCCGGCCAGCCCGCCTTTCAGCCCGGACAACACAGTGAAGTGTTCGACCGGCAGGTGCGCCCGATGATTGTCGCCGACAGAGATGCGCGCCACCGACTTGCGCGAGGTCGCCACCGCGATCTCCTGCACGCGCACATCTACCTCTTCGTGCATCTCGTGCGGAAGCACTTCCTTGAACCAGCCCACGCAGCCGTAGGTCAACATCAAGAAGCCCAGGATGCTGATGACATAGTGGGTCAGAATGCCCGCCACCAGCAGCGTAAAGCCGAGTGCGGCCACGATCGGGTAGGCGGTCGGGCGCGGCAGAGGGAGTGCGTCATCATGCGCGGGGCTATGCGCCGTCACCGGGACGCCGTGCGGCACCTCAACGGGGCCACCCTGCAGATCGCCAGCGTGTATGCTTTGCTCTTCAGTTCTCATGCCGTCGGTCCCTGTGCTTTCCTTGCCTGTTCGCTCTGCACCGCGCCCCTGCGTGAGCTTATCTGCCTCAATGACCTACCTGGGCTACCTGCCGATGATGTACACCACGGCAAATACCACGACCCATACTGCATCGACAAAGTGCCAGTACAGCGCGAGCGTCTGAATACGCTCGCTGTTCTTCGCGGTCACGTGGCCGGTCTTGGCAAACAGCCAGAGCGTGATCAGCATGATCAATCCGATAATGACGTGCGAGGCGTGCAGCCCTACAAGCGAGTAGAACGTGGTGCCGAAAAGGTTCGTCTGCAGCGTCAGGCCGTCGTGGTAGATCAGCTTGTACCACTCATAGCCGGTGCCGAACAGGAAGATCGTTCCCAGCAGGATCGTCAGCCCCATCCATGCGAGAAACTTCTGCACCTTGCCATGCTCGATGGCCTGCTCGGACACCCAGATGGTAAGCGAACTGGATAGGAGACAGATGGTGTTGACGATCGGCACGGACAGCACTTCCTTGGGCTGCGGGCCCCACTGGCTTTTACCGATGTAGAACAGGTAAGCCAGCACAAAGATCGAGAAAATCGCCGTCTCGCCGATGATCAGGCAGATCATACCGACTTTGCCCTTGTTAGGCAGGTGCCAGGGCTCTTCGAGCTGGTGGGCGACTACGGGTACGGGGATCGTGCTCGCGCTCATCGATACTCTTTCTTCTCGTGCAATCTCACGCTCTGCCAAAGGACCGTTTTGCCCCGCCGCTCACTGCGAGCGGCGGGGCGCGGCGGGAACTACTCGTACTTCCAGTCCGGGTCGGTCGGGTGCTTCAAATCCCACAGCGGGCGCCGGCTCGAAACGACCGGGTCGACCGCGAAATTGTAGTCCGGCGGCGGCGAAGCGGTTGCCCACTCGAGCGTCCACGCATCCCACGGGTCCGGCCCTGCTTCCACCCCGTGTAGACCCGATTTAACGATGTTGTACAGGAAGATACCGGAGGCGAGCGTCTGAACCGCGGCGCCGATGGAGGCGATCAGGTTCCAGCTACCCCACTGCCGGCTTGCCTCGTAGGTGTACACCCAACGCGGCATGCCGAGGATTCCCGGAATGTGGAGGAAGTCGAAAGTGAGATGGAAGCCGATGAGGAAAAGCCAGAAATGCCACTTGCCCAGCTTCTCGTCCATCATCCGGCCCGTAACCTTCGGGAACCAGTAGTAGATGCCCCCCAGCATGCTGAAAATGATGCCGCCGACCAGCACGTAGTGGAAATGCGCCACCACGAAGTACGAGTTGTGCAGCTGCCAGTCCCAGGGCGACGCCGACAGCATAATCCCGGTCAGGCCGGAGATCAGGAACTGCACGATAAAGGCCGTCATGAACAGCATGGGGGTTGCAAAACGGATTTTGCCGCCCCACATCGTCGCGATCCAATTGAAGATCTTGATGCCGGTCGGCACCGCGATGATCATCGTCGACAGCGTGAAGAAGGTGTTCGCCGCCGAGGTCATGCCGACCGTGAACATATGGTGCGCCCACACGCCGAGCGAGATAAAGACAATGCCGACAGTAGCGGCGACCATGGCCGGGTAGCCGAACATCGCTTTGCGGGAAAACACCGGCACCACCTCGTTCGCGACGCCGAACGCCGGCAGTACCAGGATGTAGACCTCGGGGTGCCCGAAAATCCAAAAGAAGTGCGCCCAGATTAGCGCCGAGCCGCCCGCCTGCGTGTCAAAGAAATGCGCGCCCAGGTAGCGGTCCAGCTCAAGCATCACCTGTGCGGCGGTCAGCGGGGTAATGGCTACCAGCGTCAGCGCGGAAACGCACAGCATGATCCAGCAGAACAGCGGAATCCTCATCATCGTCATGCCCTTGCAGCGCATGGAGATGGTGGTGGCAATGATGTTGATGGCCGCCCCGAGCGTACCCCAGCCGGTCACAAACAGGCTCAGCGCCCAGAAGTCAGTCGCGTGGCCCTGCGAGTAGGTGCGTGTGGTAAGGGGAGCGTACTCAAACCAGCCCACGTCCGGGGACGCGCCTACGCCGTATAAGCCGACACCGCCGATAAACGAGTAGTAGAGCAGGATGCCGCCGAACGCGGTCAGCCAGAAGCTCAGCGCGTTCAATCGCGGAAACGCCATGTCGCGGGCGCCGATCATTAGCGGCACCAGGTAGTTCGCGAAGCCGAACAGCAGCGGCATGCCCATCAGGAAGACCATGGTCGTGCCGTGCATCGTAAACATCCGGTTGTACACCTCCGGTGACAGGAAGTGGTTGTCCGGCTGCGCCAGCTGGATGCGGATCGCCATCGCTTCTCCGCCGCCAACTACCAGGAAAAACAAGGCGTAGATGACATACAGGATGCCAAGGCGCTTGTGGTCTACGGTCGTGACCCAGCCGTGCAGGTACTCGCGGAAGGTGCCTTCCGCGACCCGCGGCGGCGTCAGGTCAAGCGATCCAATCGGTATCGATGCGTCTGCCATCGTTGCTGCTCCTCTTACTCAGTTCTACTGCCTCGGTCTACTTCAAGCTCGTGAGGTATGCGGAAACCTGCTGCAGCTGTACCTCGTCCAGCTGCATCGGCGGCATCAGCGCGCCTTCTTTTACATCGCTCGGATTGCGGATCCAGATCTTCAGATTGCCCATATTATTTGCAATCGCGCCCGAACCGAGCGTATCGCGGCTGCCGAAGTGCGTCAGATTGGGGCCGAAGCGCCCGTTAGCTACCGTGCCGCCGACCGCATGGCAGTTGATGCAGGAGTTCTGCAGGAACACCTGCTTGCCGGCTGCGATCTGTGCCCGCTGCCCGGCAATGTCCTGGCTCGACTCCCCTGCTGAGTTGCCGTTTGCCGGAGCCTTCGGGTTATCGTTCATGGTTGCTGCAACCATCTCGAAGTGCGGGGTACCCTGCGCTTCAGGTGCATCGTAGTGGCTGGAGTATCCCGAGCCCACTTGCCCGGGCCCACCCACCGGCGCCGACTGTCCGTCGATCTGTTCGGTCGCCGGCGCCTGCTGGTTCGCAATCCAATGCTGGAACTCGGTCGGCGTATCCACGTACACGCGGATCAGCATCTTCGCGTGCTCGACCCCGCAGAACTGGCCGCACTGCCCGACGTACACGCCCGGCACATGCGGATCGATCCACATCTCGTTCACGTGATCTGGAATGTTGTCGACCTTGCCGCCCAGCTGCGGCACCCAGAACGAGTGCCACACGTCGGCCGACATCAACTTCATAAACGTCGGCTGCGGACGCTCCTTGGTGCTCATCGGCACGTGCAGCTCGTTTGCGACCACGACTCCATACTTGGGGTAGCGATACTCCCACCAGAACTGGTGGCCCACTACCGTCACGTCGAGCGCAGTCGGTGGCTTCGGCGCGTCCTGTATGGCAAAAATCATGCGCGCGGTGGTCAGAAACAGGACCACCACCAGAACAACTGGAATGATCGTCCAGGCCAGCTCCACCTGCGGCGAACCGTAAATCTGCGCGGGCTCGGTATCGCTGTCTTCCTTGACCCGGAACTTCCACACCACATACGCCCACAGCCCGCCGACCACCACCAGGATGCCCATGGTAAGGCCGATCACAAAGAGGGCCAGCCGGAACTCCTGCTCGGCCGGTGTCGAGGTGGGCGCAAACATATTCGGGACTGGCGAAGGCTTGGTCGAGGCCCAGGCGCTGCCCGTCATCAACGATGACGACAGAACAGTCGCGCCAAGCACGGCGGCTGCGCGCAAACTCCGGAGCACGCCCTGCTTCTTCGTCCCGCTCTGCTCGTGTCCTGCGCTGCGCCTGTGCATCGCCCCGCCTTTCCAGTTCCCTTTCGGGTTATCATCACGGGAAGCAGGTTTCGGGGGCGGTCACGCCGCGCTCGGAGACTCCTGCGTTGTCCACGTTTCCTTCCCATCCTAGCAGGGGAAAAGCCGTCCAGGACCGCACCGAAGTGCCCTCGAAGCGTGCCCGGTTCGACCGGACGAACTTTGGCGGGTGGCCGCCTGCCTGGGGCGCCGCGTCCGCCCAGCTGCCGGGCACCGGGCTATTGCACTCTCCTCCATGAGCCCGTACAGCGGCCCGCGAAGCGTGCGGCCCGCAGCAGTCCGCGCAGCCGCAGCCCTTCCGCGTACACCTCCTGCGCAAAGCGCCCGAGCCCCGGCACCCGCAGCATTGCCCACGCGCGCGCAGGCTCCGCGTGGAAGCGCCTCCTCCCATGTTCAGCGATGCCGAGATCTTCCTGGAGACCGCGTGCAGCCTGGAGAAAACGCTCCGCCAGGGACGCCTCGCGACCCGGCCCGGGTGCATCGCTCAGCGCCCGGCTGTTCTTGCCGCGACCCGCGCCGCCGAATGCCCCAAGCATCGCCTCGGCCGCGGCCTGCCCGCTCCGGATGGCGCCGTAAATGCCCTCACCCGTCAGCGGATCCGCAAAGCCTGCCGCATCCCCGGCCAGCAGTACACGCGTCCCCGCAGCCGGCCGGTACCCCGCCGCGCCCAGGCCCAGGAACTGCCCCACGGCCGGGTCTGAAGCGCGGCCGGCTCCGCCGCGGAGCTCGATATAGCGCGCAAGCGCCGATTTGTCTACGCCGCCGGCCTTTCCATCCTCGATGTATAAACCCACGTTGACGTGGGTATCCCGGGGAAACAGCCAACCGTAGCCGCCCGCGACCGGCGCGAAATCAAAGGTAAGCGGGTAGCCGGCGGCCGCCTTATCGTCCGCACTGTAGGGCACATTGGCCTCGACCGCGAAGCCCGTTCGAAACCATGGTGCAACCCCAAGCAGCGCCCGCACCCGGCTGTGGACGCCGTCAGCCCCCAGCACAAAACGCGCGCGCAGCTCGCCCGCAGCCAAGTTCGCACTCGGCACAAGCCTTAGAGTCACCGTGTCCACATCCTGGTCGAGATCCTGGTCGAGGCCCTGCTCAAGACCGGCAAGGCCGGCGATCCTGCGAAACTGGGCCCCGCGCGCCACGGTCTGCGCAAGGCAGTAGCTGTCGAGCTCCGCCCGGATCGTCATCGCGCACACCGGCTTGCGCCGACGGAGGGTCACACCCCGGCCCGGCGCTTGCTCCAGCTCCACCGCCCGCTCCCACCGCCGCACCACGGGATCGATCGGGTAGCGCAGCGCACGCACGGCTTTCATCGTCAGCCCGCCCGCGCACGCCTTGGGCCTTGGAAATGCCGCCGTGTCGAGCAGCAGCACCGTTCGCCCGGCGGCCGCCAGGTCGTAGGCCGCCGCGCACCCGGCCGGCCCGGCTCCCACCACAATCACGTCCCAGATCTCGTCTGCCGGCACCGTACCAGTATGCGCGAGGGGATCTCCCTGTGCGATCCCAGTTACGATCGGCGGGCGAGGTATACCTCAACAAACATCGCTCGGAAGAACTTAGCCAAAAACCTGTGACTTCTTCCAGGCTTCCGGCCAAGGTTTACGAAGGTGACGACACACCAGGATCTCCGGGTGATCGATTGATTCTTCGTTCTTGACCCCAAATGGAATGGCAACAATTCCGGCAACTGCGCAGCTTGCAAAGTTGAGCTGTTGATCTCCTAGCCGGCTTCCAACAACGATCACAATCTCAGGCGGAATGCTGCCATACCCACGTGCATGAAAGCCGTTGGTGCTGCTGATCGGCGTCGGCAAGCCGTACTGCGGGCCATAAAGGGCGAGCGAGCCCGCTTCCCCGTAATTGTTAGCCAGGATGCCCAGATGGCTGCGCTCGTCGGAGGTGAGCGTGTCGCGAACAGCCGCCACCTGGGCAACAAACTCCGGCCACCCCACCTCATCGGCCATGTCGTAGTTGTTCTTCATCTGCCAGTTCCAGCCCGGCGAGTTGGGCTTCCAGACGGGCAGGTAAGCCCAGGCCACAGCTGCGGCGTCAGCGACCATCGCGGTGAAGACCACTGCCCGGATGGAAGCGCGCGTGAGCCTGCTCCGGGCTGTCAGTACGCGCTCGAAAGCGACCGCACCCGCCGCGTACAGAACAGGATAGGCAGGCAGCAGATAATAGCCACGTCCTCGCAGAAGAGCAAAAAGGACGAAGGGTCCGATATAGAAAGCGCTGAGCAGCCGAAAGCGATCGCTCCGCACCAGAGACACAAGTCCCGCAACAGCAAGAGGCAAACCAAACATGGTGAATCTCAACTGATCAGCGTAATACTCGTCAGCCCGGCCCAGCCGGACATCCCGCGCATGGATGAAGCTTTCCATTCGTAAGGTGATGAACTGGTGTGTCGCCAACCAGATCAGGTTGGGAGCGGCAATCACTGCCGCCGCAAGCGCACCGTACCAAAACCGGCGGCTCCGGAAATGATGCCGTTGCGAAGGCAAGAGGATAAGAGCCGTGGCAAGGCTGATTACGGGAAAGGCGATGGAGTACTTAGAAAGCACCCCGACCCGACCCCAACACCAACTCCAATCCAATTGCGCCCGTAACCGGTGTGAAGTACACGGGTAGTGAACAAGACGATGAGGGACCAGGCGAGCAGGTCGAACGTGTTGTATTGAAGGACCGAGCTGAAAGCGAGTGCCAATGGAAAGCTCGCAAAGAGCGCAAGCATTTGGGCCGGCCGGCGTCCGCCCAGTTCTCGAGCAATCAGGCCCACCAATACAAGTGAAATCCCATTGACGAGTGCTGCCGGAAGTCGAAACACCTGCGGAGATATACCAAAGAGCGCAATCGCGACCCTCCCGCAAAACGCGGTTAACGGTGGATAGGCGACAAAGCCCCATTGAAGGTGTCGAGCGTCGTCCAGGAACTGCAACTCGTCACGGTGAAAACCGTATCCATTTCCGATCAGAAAATGCACCAGCAGAATGAAAGCAGCGAAAACACTCAGGTAGGCCGTATCGGCGCGCAGTGAAGTTCTGGACGTGAAAGGAATCATTCAAGAGCAGCATACGGCTGCAACAGGCATTTGGCTCCACATCTACTGGGTATGCTTACCTGCCTGTATCGTCTTGAGCATAGCGAAGGATCTGTTCTTACTTCCCTGCAGAGCCGGCGAAAACGATGTCTATGATTCGGGCTGAGATGACCGTATCTCCACAAGCACCCTGGAGAAGCGAGCCACTCTTGCAGCCTAGAACGGCATGCGCGCCGTGGTCACCACTCCATGATTAAACGTGTGGTACCCGCTGGTCGCGATCTGTATGCCGCCGCCTAGCGTCACGCCGATGCGGTTGTGCAGCGTCCAGCGCGCCACCACCCCGGGCGTAATGTAGTTCGTGATTTTGCCGTTGCTTGCCGCCGGTCCGCCGTAGTTGTACACGTAGTTGTCTTCGATCTCCGGCCACCAGTGCGCGTCGCGGTGAAACTGGACCGCGGTATTCCACGCGATCGGCCGTCCCAGCCCGTTGGCGTTCCGCACCGGCAGGGTCACACCCGCCGTCGATTGCACCGAGAAAGGTCCCCACCCCTTGCCGCCCGAAATCGACGGAATCACCGTCCCATTCCGCGCGCCGTTTGTATAGGAGCCG
>CAXTMW010000118.1:0-419 GCA_964245455.1 uncultured Acidobacteriaceae bacterium | reverse complement strand
ACGTAAAGATGGAGTTGCCGTGCTCCTCATTCCGCGCGAACACCCGGTACTTTGATAGAAAATTCACGTCGCCAAAGCCGTCCTTCCCGGTCCGGGAGTTGCGCTGGAGATACGGCGGCACATTGAAGAGCAGCTCGACTCGCCGCAGAGGAATAATTTCGAGCCCCTTGGTGCCCCCAAAGTTCCACAGCCGCGTGCGATTGGTTTGCGGCTGCGACAGGAAATCCGTCCGCAGCTCCTGCTCCAGCCGGGGGGTCACGGTGACCAGCGGCGTTACCCAGTGCGGCTGCTGGGCTTGCGTCGCGCTCACGCGCGCCAGAAAGCCGCCGATCAGGCCCTTTGGCGGTGTTTGCTGCCTGGACGGCGCGGACGAGGCGGCGGCAGAGGTTTGTGCCGACGTGGGTGCCGCTGTTTGTGCC
>CAXTMW010000117.1:10472-11772 GCA_964245455.1 uncultured Acidobacteriaceae bacterium | reverse complement strand
GCTGCTCGCCGCCGACCTCGTGCTGATCCCCGTGCAGCCCTCGCCGCTCGACGGCTGGGCCAGGGCCGAGATGCTGCGCCTCGTCGAGGAAGCGCGCATGTTCCGGCCGGAACTCGCCGCCCGCTTCGTCCTGAACCGCTGCGCGGCGGTCCGTCGATGACGACGTGATCGGCGTCGCGGCGGAGCGCGGGCGCTTCGCGATGAAGCGTCTCGCGCGGCAGGCCGAGCACGCCAAACCGGCGGGCCAGGTCCTCGCGCGAGCGCTGCTCGGCCCAGTCTAGCGCCGACCCCTGCGGATCGGCGTCGACCAGCAGCACCCGCGCGCCGTCCCGGGCCAGCTCGCCCGCGAGATGCAGCGACAGCGTGGTCTTGCCGACGCCGCCTTTCTGGTTGAGCAGGGCGACGATCATCGCGCCCACCCACCGGAAGGCTGGACGCCGCCGTCCACCTTCCTCTTCCCGGCCTCGGCGCACTGCGACGACGGAGCCGATCGGTATCGGGGCGACTGCGCACTAGGCGTGTCAGCACGGCCGCGTACCGGTTCCGTTAGCAAGAGTCCGAAGGACTCTAAGTTAGCATCGTTAGAAGGGGCGGGATTCGTCTCGCAATTCCAGCGACTTATGAGGGGTCGCGGTCCCCGATAGCACGAGGATTCGGTCCCCGATGGCACGATAGTGCCGGTCCCCGATAGCACGAGCGTATTCACAGCTTATCCACAGGCTGGAGGGGCAGGCCGAGCCGGCGCGCGGCGCGGTCGAGCGGGTCGACGGGGGGCGCCACGAAGCTTAGGCGCTCGCGTCCCAACTCGGCCGCGATGGTGAGGCGGTAGCCCGGAAGCGGCTGGCGGCGGACGATCTCGCGCAGGTCGTGCGCGAAGTGCTTCAGCGGCGAGAGCGCGCCGGATTTTGCGTGCAGGTGACTGACGTCGAAGCTCCAGCCGCCTTCCTGCCGCCCGCCGTGCTTGCGCACGAGGCGATAGAGCCAGCGCTCCAGCCCGCCGGTGAGGTCGAAATAGGCGGCGTCGATGGTGAGGACGAGCGCCTCGTCGATCACGCCGGCGTAGAACCAGTCCGGCAGGATCAACTCGATCCCGAGCGGTCGGCCATGAGGGTCGGCGCGCTCCTTCCATTCGTTGATCCAGGAGAAGCGGTGCATCCGCCGCTCGGTCGGCTGGCGGATGGAGGTTGCGACCGTGGTGGACTGGAGCCGGTCGAGCGCGGCCTTGAGGCGGTCGTAGTCGCGCGCGCCCGTGCCGCGGCCGACGAAGCTCAGGATCTCGTAGGGGGTGGCCGCCATTAGC
>CAXTMW010000117.1:3403-10462 GCA_964245455.1 uncultured Acidobacteriaceae bacterium | reverse complement strand
AGGCGCGACGGCTTGGCTCCGCGATCACGCGCCTCGACGATCTGCGAGGCCGCCCAGATCAGCACGTCGGCGTCCCAGATGGTCGCCATGCCGTGCTCGGGCACGGCCTCGACGCGGATCGCCACCTTGCCCATGCGGAAGTCGATCGGGCGTACGCGCGGCGACTTGGAGAGCGAGAAGAACGGGTAGGACATGAGGTCTTGCGCATCGCGCGGGGCGAGGTCGCCAGGCAGCGCGCGGAAGAGGTCGAGCTGCTCGCGCTCGGAGCGGCGGGGGTGCGCCATTGCCGTGGTCACCATGCGACCCGCTCAGCGCCGCGCAGCGTAGTTCGGGTCGGAGGTCGTGTCGCAGGCGCGGGCGCTGGCCCAGCTCTCCAGATCCTCGATCGCATAGACGACGCGGCGGCCGAACTTGCGGAACTTGGGGCCGCCGCCGATCACGCGCTGCTTCTCCAGCGTGCGCGGGCTGAGCTGCAGGTAGGCGGCCGCCTCGTCGTTGCAGAGATAACGGCCGGTCTTGGTGGTGGGGACCGCGGGAACTGCGGGTGCTTTGATCGCGGTCTGGGTGGTCACGTCCGCCTCCGTCCTGGCCGGTCGCGTGCGGCAGGGTCGCCGCGCGGTGGAGGCAAGCTGGACGAGGTCAGGGCGGCTCGGGATGGAGGTTCGGCGGGAGCGGAAAACCTCCTACAGTGCGCTCGAGGGCGTCGCGGCGCGAAGCAGCGCGCGGTAGCTGCCGTCGCGCATGCGCCGGCCGTGGCGGACGAGGTAGCGGACCATCGCGCGGGTGGCGCTGGCGTTCCAGGTCGCGTCCGTCTCGGCCGTACCGAATACCATCACCGCGATGTCGCGCTCCGAGGCGCCGACGGCCAGCGCGTCGAGCGCCTGCAGCGCGCGCATGTTGACCAGCGCGCCGCGGCTCACGGCAGCGCCGCGGCCCGGCCCGGATGAACCCGTGAGGGCTTCTGCCAGCTCGGTCGCAGCCAGCGCGCCTGAGCGGGCGCGAGGTCCCGACGCGACCGCGTAGGCGTAGGGCATGCCGTCGCTGAGCGCGAGCGACACGGCGAGGCGGACGACGCGTCGGCCAAGCCGTGTCCGCACGAGCAGGCGCTTGCCGTCGTGGACGAGGCTCTTGCGACCGGGAATGGACCAGACGCTGAATGGGTCGCTGTCGTCCCGCACGGCCGGACCGAGCGCGATCAGCGCGTCGGGGTCGGGCAGCCAGACCGGATCGGCTGTTCGGGCGTCGAGGTCAGGGTCCTCAAGGAAATCGCAACCCCCAGGGTTCGGGCGCGTCTGCACGGGCGCGCCGGTCCCAATCCGCGCGATAGCCCTCGTTGCGGCGCAGGTATTCCCAGGCGATCCCAGGCCCGTCGAGGCTGATGGTGTAGAGGTAGGCGGCGCCGGGCAGGTCGAGTTTAGGCATCGGTCACTCCGCATGGCCAGCGGAGCGAAGCGCTCACGCGCTCAGCCATGAGTTGTTCTAGCCGGTCCAAGCCTATGCAGAGCTTAATGGATATGCTGAACCGACGCGGATTTGATCAGGAACGGAGGGAATGCACAAAGGCGGGAGTACGGTCTTACGACAGAGTAACTCAGCGCTCGGCCATCTTGGGGGTGGCGAGCAGGTCATCGATCAGGGCGTGGAGGTCGAGGCCGATCGCCTCGGCGATCTCGAGCAGTTCGACGACGTCCACGCGGCGACCGCCGGCCTCGATCTGCGACACGACGGACTGGTAGCGGCCGAGGCGCTCGGCCAGTTGAGCCTGGCTCAGGCCCGCGCGCTTGCGCTGCTCGACCAGTCGATCGATGAGCCGAATCTGTCGATGTGAACGCAAGGTCTTGGGCATGAGCCCGTGTCGGCACCCTTGTTGAAGCCGACAGACCGAGTAAGCGGGTTTTCCGATTAACAGAAAATCTGGTTATGACTCTCGTGGCAGGAGGGCTGCGATATGGCTATGATTGAGCAACGGCATCCGGCGTTCAAGCAGCTGCTACGGCGGTGGCGTGCTGCTCACTGCGAGGGCGGCCTGCCGAGCGCCGGCACCCTCTGTCCCGCGCAATTGGCGGACTTGGCCCGGGTCACGGTGACCCTGTCCGCAGATGAGGACGGGGCCGGGATGACGATCGCGTCGAGCGGCGAGGCGGTCGACGCGCTCTATGGGGTCTCGCTGACCGGCTCCGCAGCGGCAAGGCTTACCCCCGATCGCGACGACGCTGAGCGGGAAGCTCGCTGCGCGATCGAAACTGGACGTCCCCTGCTGATCGAAGACGAGCTTTGCGCGACCGGTGGTCGTCAGCGCATTGCGCGCCTCTACCTGCCGCTCGCGAATAATGACGGCTCGCCGGACGGCGTGCTGTGCGGCGTGGTGGCGCTTGCCTGAGTGCAGAAGACGCCTATCGCCCCGCCCGGTGGTCCGGGCGGGGCACCGAGGCCGGTCAGTCGCCCTGGCGCTTGCCGTTCGGGCGCGACCAGATGAGGCTGTAGCTGTCGCCGCCCTCGTCGTCGAAGAGGTTGGCGTAGATGGGGGCGGTGAAGCTCGGGTCGTCCAGCTTGAGGCCGAGGTAGGGGCGATCCTCGTTAGAGCGTTTGGCCCAGGCGGCGCCGATCTCGACCTGGCCGACGAAGACCCGGTGGGAGGGCGCGTTGTCGTTGGTGCGGTTCTCCTCGGGGACGATGCGGACGTTCTTGGCCTGCAGCGAGAGGGTGGTGATCGCGCCGGTGTAGCCGGTGCCGGACTTCTTGAAGGTGCCGATGGTCGCCATGATGATGTTCCTTCGTCTGGTCGAGCCCGCGCCCATCGCGGCCTCGATGGCGATCGAGAGGCCGGAGGCGATCGACGACGCAGCCTTCAGGCCCGCAGCACAGCGGAGGACGGCGTTGGACGGCTTTCTTGCCTCGCGAGGAATGACGCCCTTGGGCGTCAGGGGAAGAAAGTCGGCCGGCGCCGTTGCGGCACAGGCGGTCGAGGCTTCAGCCGTCCTTCGGCCAGATCAGGCCATCACAGAGGCGGCGTGGCTCGCGGGCACCCCAGACGAGAAGGGACCTTCCTTGCGACCGGAGTAGACCTGAGGTCGACCGGGCTCACTCAGTGGCGCCTTACCCGTTGCAGGCCGAGATCGCCTCCTCCCCGAGATTGCCGTACACCCGACGCGCACTCTCGGGTGGTTCGGCGTGTTGATAGGCGCGCCCGGCCAGACACGTTGTAGCGCGGTGCGCGCACTCGGCCCCAAGGTAGTCGGCATCCACGGTCCGATCAGCCCCGCTCTGACCAGGCGGGCGGCGTGGGCTCAGCTTCTGGTCGCGGCCGCGGGCGGGCTCAGGCGGTTCCGGCCACGACGCCCCGCCCGGACCACCGGGCGGGGCACTCGTAAGACGGGCATAAGCGACCAGCGTCGTCACGGTCGCGCCGAATACCGCTAAGCTCGTCCGCCAGACCTCGCCCGTAACGGTCCATGCAGCGACGTGGTTTGTCGCCGCGAACCCAGCGATCGCGGCAGGAACGAGGTAGACAGCGAGGATGGCCAGTCGCAGCACCGGCGAGCGCGTCGTGGCGCTCACGGTTTGGCCGACAGCCAAGGTGAGCGCGCCGGCAATTAACCCGATGATCCCGGCTCCTACGATCCCGGATCCATGAGCGTGCGCCCAAGAGGCGGCGCTCATGCCGACGAAAAACGGCAGTGCGTAAACGGCCAAGTTGAAGACGAGCCAGGCGAGGATGACCAGCGCGCCGCTGGTGAGAAGAACGGCAAAGATCATGGCGATGCTCCTAGACGTGCGAAGTCCGGAGCGTCGCCACCACCACCACCATGACGCTTCGGAGTTAATATAGCGGGAATTGAGCCTCCGTGAAATCGGAAAGCCGCGAAGCCGCCGAAACGGCTCCGCGGCTCGACGCCGGTCTGCGACGGCTCAGAAGGGACCGTATTCATGGACGATCACCTCCGGGTCGCCGTCGAACTCGGCGCTGGGCAGGACGCTGTAGCCGTCGGCGGCCCTGAAGAGGGTAACGCAGGTCATCAGCGATGTGGCGAGGCTCCAGGCGAATTTCTGGGCGGTGGGGAGGGACATCGGACCGGCTCCTGTTCGCGAGCGGGAACCGTCCCCGCTCGACAGGCGCCCGATGTGTCCGGCGCAGGTCCGCGATCACCGGAGGCGGAGCCGTAGGCCGCAAGCTTCGCTTAGCGGACCCCTTGAGGGTTGATCGCACAAGGCCCTGGGCTGGACCAAGGATCAGCGACTATGGGAGAGGGGTGGTGATCACCGATGCAGGAGTTGAGCCGCGACGAAGGACATCGCCATGCCCGAACTGGACGGACGCAATCTGCACCTGGTCAAGAAGGCGCTGGCCATTGCGGTGCTGACGATCCAGCGCTCGCCCGAGGGTCCGTTCCGGTCGGACTCCGACATGCAGGACATGAAAGACCTGCTCGAAGCTATGATCGCGTCGGACATTGAGCTTGAGCAATATGCTCGGGCGGCACGGATCGCGGGTACAGGCAGGCCAGAGTGAACGGATACCAGTTGCGAAACATTGCCGGTCGTAGGACCCGACCAGCGTCAGGGATCGAGCCCGAAGGGCGAAACGGCGTCGAGCCGGTTCGAGCGCAGCCGACGAGCCCGGCCCGGAGGGCGACGCCACTATCGCCTCCGTTCGTGTTTGCTGCTTTACTCAGAGCACCGATTCCATTGAAACAATTCAAGGCTTCCCTGCTCGAATTGATCGAAGCCGGATGGGCGTTGCTTCTCACGTTCTTTGACAGTTTGCTCGCAATCATCTGGGGAAAGCTACATAGAACGGGCACAGAGTTACGCTAAGCACGAGCCGCGCCGAGCCGTATCCGGCTCTGGTGAACTTCGGTCTGGCAGGTTTTGAGCGGGGTGCAGCTTGAGTCGCCGTTGCCGACGTTCCGGGCTGTCTCGCAGATGCCGTCCAGCAACCCGTCTGTGGCCGGGTGTTCTCAGGTGTGCCGTCCGGTCTTGGCGAGCTCTGCCGACCGCGATGCTTCCCAACGCCGGAGCAGCAGGCCGCGTGGTTCGCCGATCGGCTGATCCATGAGTTCGGCTGCCTGCATCCGGTCAGTGCGGAAATGGCGAAAGCCCTGCCGCATCTCGCACCACGCGATCAGGACGCGCTTGGTGTCAGAGTAGCCAAGCACCACGGGCGAGACGACCCGCTCGGTCCGCTCGCCGTTCTCAGCGCAGTATAGGAGGCGCAGTTTCAACCTCTTGCGAATGGCATCCCGCAGAATGGCGGTCTCCACCAACTCCTCCAGTTCGTCGAGGGGTGGCTCCGTGGACGTGCTCGGTTCCGCGATGAACGGCCTCAGCTGGGCGGGCACGGCGGCAGCGATCTTGGCGAGAACGTCACGTGCAGCGGGAGAGAGAAGTCTGTCGCCGCGTCCGGCCACCCATTGCGCGCCCAGGACGACGGCTTCCAGTTCGGCCGGTGTCAGCATCAGCGGCGGCATGTCGTACTCGGCCGCCAGCAGATAGCCGAGCCCGGCCTCGCCCGTGATCGGCACCCGCTGCGCCATCAGGTCCGCGACATCGCGGTACACGGTACGCGTGGACACCTCCAGCTCGGCGGCCAAGGCGGCTCCCGTCACCGGCAGGGTCGATCGGCGAAGGATTTGGATGATCTGAAAGAGGCGTTCGGCGCGGCGCACCCGCTCATGACTCCTGCTGACAGAACGCTGTCAGCAGCGTTGTGCCACAAGCCTGTTCGACACAAGCCCGACCCGTTGAGCATAGGACCCCAATGATCAAGTTCGCCTCTGTCCGTCTTATCGCTGCCGACATCAAGGCGATGGTCGCCTTCTATGAGATGGTGACCGGCCAAACCGCCGACTGGCTCGCTCCGCAGTTCGCCGAGATCGTCACACCCGCCGCCACCCTGGCCATCGGCAGCGCCGAGACGGTAGCGGCCTTCAGCGAGGGAAGCGCCGAGCCGGGCGCGAACCGCACGGCGATCCTGGAGTTCATGGTCGACGACGTGGATGCGGTGTTCGCTCGCGTGAAGGACAGGGTCGAGCTGGTGCATGAGCCCAAGCTGCTTCCCTGGGGCAACCGCTCGGTCCAGTTCCGCGACCCCGAAGGCACGGTCGTCAGCCTCTTCACGCCCGTCACCGACGCCGCAAAAGCCCGCTTCGGATCACGATAGGAACATTTCCGGCGAGGCCTGGCTACGAGAACGGGGCGTAGTAAAGGTGCAACTGCTTGTACGAGAGACGAACCCCCGGGTGGTCGCCTTCTACGAGCATATCGGTTTCGAGGTCGCGCCCCGGACCATCGTGACGAAGTGGCTGGTTGAGCGGCTGAAGTGATTGGTGCTCGGCTGCCTGCGCAAGCTCCCGGCCGACGCGCCGGACGGGTTCATCCGCTAATAGAGGCGTTCCGGTGATCGGCCTTGCTGCTCATCGCGCGAAGGCTGACGACGGCGTCCGCGAAGGCGTGAGGCGCCTCCTGCGGAAGGTTGTGGCCCGAACGGACGGTTCAGTGCTCGTGGAGGTTGGCGAACATCGTCGCGTGGTCCGCCGTCCCTCCCGGTTTCAGCGGATCGTCGGCGCCGTCCAGCGTCACCGCCGGAACAAGGATCTTGGGCCTATCCCGCAGCTTTTCTTCGAGCCGCGAGAAGGCGGGGTCTCCCTCGGCCAGCCCAAAGCTGAAACGGTAGAAATGGATAACGACCTCGACAAAATCCGGATTGTCGAACGATGTGGCGGTTCGCTCAAAGCTTGCGCCATCGAAGACCCCGCCTGGCGACCACTGCTCCCACAACAGCCGGCAAAGATCACGGCGCTGAGATGCGAGGCATTCCCGTCCGCGCTCGCTTTGAAAGAGGTGTTGATACCACAGCACCGACTCCAGACGCGGAGGGAACGGATGGCGCATACGCTCGATGTCGATCACGTCATAACCTGCGAGCGACACAAGCCCCGCAACGCGTTCGGGCCAGAGCGCCGTCGCGACGCAGGAGGCGAGCCCTCCCCAATCGTAGCCGGCCAGGATCGCGCGCTCGATGCTTACCGCGTCGAGCAAGTCGATCAGGTCCTTGCCGAG
>CAXTMW010000117.1:2522-3393 GCA_964245455.1 uncultured Acidobacteriaceae bacterium | reverse complement strand
CCCCCGAAGGTACGGAACGATGACCCTCGCCCCAGCGTCCGCCAGGATCGGCGCAACTTCGTCATAGGCGTGAATATCGTACGGAAAGCCGTGCGATAAAACCACAGGCCAGCCATCGGCTGGTCCGCTCTCTTGAAAAGCGATCAGAAGCGTCTCGGTCTGGGCTACCTGCATCACGAGAACCCTACACGCGGCAGATGGCGGCAGCCACCAAGAGCCTCGCAAAGGGAGACGCGTCTGCAACTTGGATTGTTTCAGGCCGCGTCCCGACAGGTCGCCACGAGCTTTTGCCGCAACCAGCGATGGGCCGGATCGGCGTCGAGACGCGGGTGCCACATCGCGCTGATCGCCAGCTCCGGGGTCGACACGGGCAGGTCGAACACTTCGGTACCCTGGGCCGCTATGTCGGTGTCGCGAAAGCAGGAGCCCGGCACGAGGGCGATCAGGTCCGAACGACGCGCGATGTTCAACACATCGGGGAAGCTCGGCACGATTGCGACGATCTCACGCCGCAAGCCGAGCTCCCGAAGGGCGTCGTCCACCGGTCCCGTCCATGCGCCGCGCCGCGATGTGACGACGTGGCCGCACGCGGCGTAGCGCTGCGGCGTGACCGGACCATCGAGCAAGGGGTGGCGCAGGCGTGCCGCGCCGATGAAGCGGTCGCGGAACAAAAGCTGGCTTCGCACCTCGGGTGCGGATGCGCCCGCTGTCCCGATCTCCAGGTCGACCCTGCCGTCCCGCAGCGGAGCCGCCTCCTTGTCGGGCTTGGGGGCGAAGCGAAGGCGGACGTGAGGAGCCGCCTGTGTGATCGTCGCCACCAACGCCGCGGCGAACAGCGCCACAGAAAAGGCCGGGCCGTTCACGTCCAGGT
>CAXTMW010000117.1:0-2512 GCA_964245455.1 uncultured Acidobacteriaceae bacterium | reverse complement strand
ACGAACCCCTCATTGGCGCGGATCGTGAACGTCCGCTCCAGCGATGCAGGGTCCATCTGATCCGTGGCCAGGGTCAGCACCGCACGCGCCTCCTGCGCGACCGCGTGAACGCGCCCGGCCAGTTGCTCCGCATAGGGTGTCGGCACGAGCGAACGTCCGGCTTGCACCAGCAGGGGGTCACCCGTCGCGGATCGAAGCCGCGCCAACGTCCGACTGGTCGCGGAGACGCTGAGGCCGAGGCGATGAGCGGCGGCCGTGACGCTTCGTTCGGTTAGCAGCACATCGAGCGCAATGAGCAGATTCAGGTCGATGTCACCCATGCCGAGACCATAGTCTCGCGCCCACGCCGGGCATAGCGTTCGGCGCAATCATGCTTTGCTTCCCATGCGTCTGGCGCGCTTCGTAGCTGCACCCACATCCGGACCGAACATGACGAAAAGGGCCACCGCATGAACACACCCCACCTGCAACGAAGGACCGTCCTGCTCGTCGGCGCATCGCGCGGCCTTGGGATGGCGATGGCGGAACAGTTTGTGAGTAAGGGTTGGCACGTCGTCGGCACCGTCCGCGAGAGCGACCGGACCGAACTGCACGATCTTTCCGGCGCGCATCCCGATCAGGTCTCGATCGAGATGCTGGACATCACCGAGGCCGATCAGATCGCCGGATTGCGCGATCGGCTCTCGGAAGGCGGCTTCGACATGCTGTTCGTCAACGCCGGCACCGCCAACCACGATCAGGACGAGACGATCGCGGAGGTCTCGACCGACGAGTTCGTGCGCGTGATGCTGACCAACGCGCTCGGGGTGATGCGGGCCGTGGAGGGCTTGCAGGACGTGGTGCGGGCCGATGGACTAATCGGCGTGATGTCGTCCGGCCAGGGCAGCATCGCCAACAACACCAAGGGCGGCCACGAGGTGTATCGCGGCAGCAAGGCGGCGCTGAACCAGTATATGCGCAGCTACGCGGCCCGCCATGCCGACGACCCGCGAGCGTTGGTGCTGATGGCCCCGGGCTGGATCCGCACGGAACTGGGCGGGCCGAACGCGACGTTCAGCGTCGAGGAGACTGTTCCGCAGATCGTCGACACGCTTCTCGCGCAGCAGGGCACGCCGGGGCTGCGCTTCATCGACCGGCACGGCGCGACCGTGCCGTGGTGACGGCGCGAGCGGCCGCACGGGCGATTGGGCGCCGCGCATGAAGCTGATCGGCGTCGAGGAACATTACCTGACCGCCCGTGTGCGCGACGCCTGGGATGCGATCGGGCTTGCTGCGACGGACCCCAGCGTCGCCTTCCACTCCGGGGAAGTCGAGCGCCGCCTGCTCGATCTCGCCGGCGAGCGGATCGCTCTGATGGATGAGACCGGCCTCGACGTTCAGGTCTTGTCGCTGACCACGCCGGCGTTGCACGATCTCGGGCCGGACAGCGTCGACCTGGCACGCCGCGCCAACGATGCCGTGGCCGAAGCCATCGTTCGATGGCCCGACCGCCTTCAGGCGCTGGCCACGCTGCCCGTGGCGATGCCGGATGAAGCGGCGCTGGAGCTGGACCGCTGCGTTCGAACGCTCGGCTTCAAGGGAGCCATGCTGTGCGGCCGGATCGGTGATCGCAACCTCGATCATCCGGACTTCCTGCCCATCTTCGAGAGGGCGGCGGCGCTCGGGATGCCGGTGCTGCTCCACCCTCGCACGCCCGCCACGGCGGTGCGGTCCGTTTACTACTCGGGCTTCGCGCCGGAGGTCGACGCCGCGTTCGCGATGTATGGCCTCGGCTGGCACTATGACGCGGGCATCCAGTTCATCCGCCTCGTGCTTGCGGGCATTTTCGATCGTCTACCCGGCCTCCAGGTGATCCTCGGTCACTGGGGCGAGGTGGTCCTGTTCTACGCCGAACGCCTCGCGGCGATGGACCGCGTTTCGGGGCTGGCGCATCCGATCGCGACTTACCTCCGCCGCAACCTGTACGTCACCGCCAGCGGCATGTTCTCGCCCCGCTATCTCGCGCGAGCGGCCGCGATCGTCGGGAAGAATCGATTGCTGTTTTCCACCGACTTCCCCTACCAGCACCGGCTTGGCGGGGACGCGCGGCGGTTCTTGGCGGAATGCGGGCTGGACGAGGCCGACAAGGCTGGCTTCGCCCATGCGAACTGGTTTCAGTTGATACACGGCGGCAGCGCGACATAGCTACAAGGCATGGTTGTTCCCGATACTACGGCTCAGGCTCCATCAGGCGTGAAACCGCCACGGTGTGCGTCCATGGAAGAAGCGGTGCTTTAAGCACCGCCCGCCTTGCGGAAGTCAAACAGCGGGATCCCTATCTTCCTGGCCTTGTCGGCGAGGTTGTCCTGGATGCCGGTGCCCGGGAACACCACGACGCCGATCGGCAGGACTTCGAGCAGCGCGTCGTTGCGCTTGAACGGGGCGGCCTTCGCGTGTCGTGTCCAGTCGGGTTTGAACGCAATCTGCGGGACGCGGCGGGCTTCGGCCCATTTGGCGGCGATCAGTTCGGCGC
>CAXTMW010000116.1:10743-11812 GCA_964245455.1 uncultured Acidobacteriaceae bacterium | reverse complement strand
GCCGGACTGTGCCACGATGAATGGCGAAATGCGGTAAAAATGCGGGGCCGCGTAGGAGCCGACCAGGATAAAGCGGTTGCGCACGTCGAAACCGGCGCGCCCATAATCCTCCTTCAGATTGAGCGAGTTGGAGGGGTTGCTGGTGACGCCGTTCGCGTCGGCGTTCGCAAAACCGAGCCCGTAAAAGCCGAATGCGGAGAGCGAGCGGCTGACCTGCGTGCGGAAGTTGAGAAACAGCTGGTTCTGGTTGTAGACCGCCTCGGAAAAGTACTGGTACACATTGCCCAGCGCGGCGTCGTAGCCCGGCATATAAGGCGCATTGGCATTGATGGTGTCGAGCGAGTGCTCGCAGTGTGAGTGGATGTAGGTGACTGACAGCGTGGAGGAACGATTGATCTGGTGATCAAGCCCGATCGAATCCTGAATGTTGGCCTGCGCGTGCAGGTTCGGGTTGATCTGGTAGATCGCGGGCGACCGGCTGCTGTTGCCGGCGGTGGTGACCGCGCTGGTGTTGGCCTCGCACTCGGCTTCGGTGGTAGTGAGGTCAGGCAGGCCGCCGGGCAGGTAGCAGCTTGGGTTCTGGACGACGATCTCGCGCTGGACGACGCCGTTCACGCGCGAAGATTGCAGCACCTGCGCCACGCCGAAGCGGTCGTAAAAGTAGCCGAAGCCCAGGCGCAGCACATCCTTGGTCGGCTTGCCATTGTGCAGAAAGCCGTAGGCAAGCGCCAGCCGCGGCGCCCAGTCGCTGTGGTCATGGATGTCGTTCTGGGTTTCCCAGCGCAGGCCGTAGGAGAAGGTGAGGTTGGGACGCACCTTCCAGTCGTCCTGGTAGTAGAGGGCCCCGTCGATCAGGTTGACCTCGGCTTTCGGGGAGCCGGTCACGAGCACCAGCTGCGCGGGGCCGCCGCCCGCCGCCTGGATGCTGCCAAAACTCTGCCCCGTCTGGATGCCCTGCAGCGTGAGGCCGTACACCTGCCCGGCATTCAACTGCTGCTGCGGCCGGGCGCTGAAGGTAAACAGGCCGTTGAAGCTGCCGTCGGACGAGTTGGCCTCGCGCGTCGCGCGC
>CAXTMW010000116.1:6999-10733 GCA_964245455.1 uncultured Acidobacteriaceae bacterium | reverse complement strand
AGCGAGTGCGTGTGCAGCGCGAGCTCGGTCAGGTTCGACAGCTCGTAGCGGTCCGTGTGGTCTGAGATGAACTGCTGGCTTTGGCCGCCAAAGGTTTGAAAGCCCTGCACCTGCACCTGCGGCGTGGTGCTTGAGGGTGCCTGCGTCGAGCGGTCCCACAGCGCCTGGAGGTGGGTTTCCGAGATCACCCTCGGCCCGAAAACCTCTGTGTCCGAGATCTGCAGGGTGTTCTCGCTGGAGGTGCTGTTGTAGGCCTGCGAGCGCAGCGAAAACTGCCCGATGCCCTGATTGTTGAGCACGTTGCGCTCAAACTGGTAGCGCACGCTGAGGGTGTTTTTTTCAGACACCTGCAGGTCCAGGCGTGGGCTCACGTTGGTGCGGCTTTGCGGCGTGTTCAGGGCGTCCTGAAAGTTTGGCGCGGACGGGACGAGGTAGTCGGCGGAGTTGGTAAATACGCCTGCCGCAAAGTCGCCGTTGATCTCGCCCGGCAGCCTTGAAGCGTCGATGACCGAATCGTCCTGGATATTGCGGTGCTGCGCCGTGACAAAGAACGAAGCTTTTTTGCCGAGCGGCCCGCTCAATGTGCCCTCGTACTGGTAGCTGTCGTAGTCGGGCAGCTGCCGGGGGCCGAAGGGATTGCCGGTGTTGAACTGGCGGGTGTTGCCCTGGATATAACCCTGCCCGTGAAACTTGTCGGTTCCGGGTTTGGTGAACACCTCGACGCGGCCGAAGCCGATCTTGTCGAACTGCGCGCCGTAGGGGTTCTGGTTGACGCGGATTTCGCGGATCGCGGACTTGGGCGGCAGCTGCCCCCCGGTAAACCCGTCGATAAAGACCTGCCCGCCGGACGGCCCGGCGGCCGGTCCGGCCAGCGCGGACAGCGCGTTCTGCAGCTCGTCCGGGTCATCTGAGAGCGCGTCCAGGTCCTTGCCCTTGATGGTGATGCTGTTCGCATTCGCGTCGGCATCAACCGAGACCGTGGGCAAGTCAGCATTGACCTGCACGTTCTGCTGCTGCACCTGGATGATGAGCGTCGAGTTCAGCAGCTTGTTCTGCCCGGGCGCCAGGGCAAAGGGCTGCGTGCTCAAGGAGCCGAAGCCGGGAGCTGTGACAAATAGTACGTAGGTTCCGCTGGTGATGCCGCCCAGCGTGTAGCTGCCGTCGGCGCCCGAGATCGTGCTGGCCACCGTGTGACCCTGCGGGTCGGTCAGGTTGATGACGGCACCTGGGATGATGGCGCCGGTCGGGTCCATGACCTCGCCGTGCAGGCTCGCTCGGCTCGCGGGTGCGAGCGACGCGGAGCCCGGCGTTTGCGCCTGAAGCAGGGGAGCGGATACAAGGGCAAGCAAGAGCGGCAGGGCGCGGGGAGCGGGTCGGCTTCGGGTCACAGGTCTCCGATTTACAGCGCGTGGGGTCGAATCTCGCAGGTCCTTCGAGGGAACTGCAGCTCCGACGATGCAGCTCGACGAAGCGGATGGCTGCTGACTGGATCGGTGCCAAGCGGATCGGCACTGAGCGCAACCGCATTCAAAGGATCAACGGGGCGGGCCTTCTTCTCCGGGAGCGCCGCCGCCGAGGTTCCAGGAAGCGGAGAACAGGCCTGCGCTCGCCTCCGGAGAGGCCTGCAGCAGCGGCTCAACGCCGGCGATCACTGTGATCGCGACCGGCTGCTTCGCCTCCGGCCCGCTGGCCACGATCATGACGGCGTCGCCTTTGTGCAGGTCGGCAGGGGTGATGGAGGGCGCGCGGCTAAGCAGGGCGGCTGCATCGCCGCCCTGCGGACGGGCAGGCCCCGGCGTGCGGCCGCTCGCATCCGCGATGGTGGGAACCGGAGCAGCCAGGCCCGAGCCGGAGTTCTGGCCGGAGTTTGCGCCGGAACCTGCGCCCGCCCGACGCGCGAGCCGAGCGGCTGCCTCGGGCGGCAGCCTGCGCAGCTGCGTGCCGGCCTCGATCTGCAGCGTGACCGGTCGCCTCGTCGCCAAGTCCGTGAGCGAAAGCGTGTTCGCGGAGCTGTCGATCGTAAGAACCGTGCCGGCGATGTTGCGGAACGAGCCGACCACGATCTCCTCGGCTGCCAGTTGGTCGCTGGCATCACTTTTCTGCCCGCGCGCGCGCAGCTGATCGCCCGGATGAATGTCGGCCAGGGTCGCTTTGCGCGCGTCGGCAAACGCCGTGGAGGCCGCGGCGTAGTGGCGAACGACAGTAGAGGCCGTGGTGTGCACCGCGATCGCCGGCGCTCCGCCCTGTGCCTTCAGGCGGACGGTGCCGGAGGGGGCGTCGACCGTGTCGACGATGCCCGCGATGCCGCGCCGCTGCCAGTCGGAGGCTTCCTGCCGGTGGGCCTGTGAGATGTCGGCCTGCTTCATCGCGACCAGCAGGGCGGCCGTCGGGTGCGAGGCGTCCTCGCCCGCCGGGCGAATCAGGACCCGGTCTCCCGGAGCGAGGTCGTGCAGGTCGAGCGGCTGCGCGGTTTTGAGGCTTGTTTCGCCCGGGGCGCTGCGCAGCAGGCGGGTTTGCGGCGTAATCGCCACCGTGACGTCTACGCTGCCCGCACTCTCCGGATGCACGATGACTGCATCGTTCGTGACGGAGACCACCGTCCCGATCAGGCGTGGATTCGATGAGGACGTCGGGATTTGCGCGACCGACGCGGCTCCGAGAACGATCAGTGAGCTGCCAAGCAACGCGACACGAAGCATGGAATCCTTCTCCGGTGAGCAGAGGGCGGTAGGTCCAGCTGCACGTCCCTAAGGACGATGGTATGACACGAAAGTTTCATGCCTGTCTTGATGGTATCGGGGACGAGCTTCCGAAGGGTGGAGCGATGGTGGATGGTGAAGGTCAGGCGCCCGTCTCAGCACTGGAGCCGGTCGTCCCAGATTGCGGCAGCGCGTTGCTGCCGCAATCATGTAGCATCAGGGACGGTTTTACCGCGGGCGCTGCCCCACTAAGGGTGCCGGGTATCGCGGGCAAGCTCATACCTTTGCTCAAAGCAGCGAACTGGAGCTGCAGCGGAAAGCGATCGACGGATGGCCATAACAAGCGTAGGGAACGCTCCCCTTTCAAGCTCGATCCCCCGAACCACGAACTACAGCGCGATGGCGATGGTGACCACGCTGTTTTTTGTGTGGGGGTTCTGCACCGTCATGAATGACTCGGTGATCCCGCATCTGCAGGGGATTTTCGGCCTGAGCTATGTGCAGGCGGCATTGATTCAGCTCGCGTTTTTCGGCTCCTATTTCATCTTTGCGCAGCCTGCCGGCAAGCTCATCGAGCTGTTTGGCTATCAGCGGACCATGGTCATCGGCCTGCTTACCATGGGAGCCGGCGCGCTTCTTTTCGTACCGGCTGCGAGCATCGCTACCTACTGGCTCTTTCTCGCCGCGGAGGTGGTTCTCGCGGCAGGCGTCACGACGCTCCAGGTCGCGGCGAACCCCTACGTCACGATTCTTGGCCCCCCGGAGACCGCCTCCAGCCGTTTGAACCTGACCCAGGCCTTCAATACGCTTGGCGACACGGTAGCGCCCTACATCGGCGGCGTCTTCATCCTGGGCGTTACCGCGGGTGCCGCCAACGGTGCCCCGCTCCAGGGCGCGGCTCTCACGGCCAGCCGCATCCATCAGGCGGCGAGCATCAAGTCGCCGTATCTCGCGATCGCCGCGGCGGTCATTGTGCTCGCTCTGGCGATCGCGTTTTATCGCTTCCCGCGTCTTGAAGTGACCCGCGATTACCGC
>CAXTMW010000116.1:6771-6989 GCA_964245455.1 uncultured Acidobacteriaceae bacterium | reverse complement strand
GTCTGGAACCATCCGCACCTGTACCTTGGCGCGATCGCCATCTTTATTTACGTCGGCGCGGAGGTCAGCGTCGGCAGTTTTCTCGTCAAGTACTTCGCCGACCCGACTATCGGCAATCTACCCCTGGAAAAGGGCTCGAAGCTGCTCGCCTTCTTTTGGGGAAGCATGATGGTTGGGCGCTTTATCGGCTCGGCTGTAATGCAGCGGATGGCGGCGCA
>CAXTMW010000116.1:3929-6761 GCA_964245455.1 uncultured Acidobacteriaceae bacterium | reverse complement strand
CAAGCTGCTTGCCTGGGCCGGGATCGGCGCGAGCCTGATGGTTCTCTGCTCGCTGCTCGGCACGGGCCATTTCGCCATGGTGACGATTCTGTGCGTGGGCATCTTCAACTCCATCATGTTCCCTACCATCTTCACGCTGGCAGTGGCCGAACTCGGCCCGCTGACCGGGCGCGGCTCCGGTCTGCTGGTGCAGGCAATCGTCGGCGGCGCCGTCATCCCGGTGCTCATGGGCTACCTGGCTGACCGGTTCGGCATTCACCACTCGCTGCTGCTGCCGCTGCTCTGCTACCTGTTCATCATCTTCTATGGGTTCCGCGGCTACCGGATCGCGCCGGGCGAACCCCATGCGGTCGTTCAGGCAGTGGCCGACTAGACAGCAATTGCAGCGAACGGCAGCTCGGGCGACACTGGTGCCATGCTCGCGCCGCCGTTCGCGCCTCAGACTGGTCTCGCCGTCACTCTCGCCGATATTGAACAGGCGGCGGAGCGGACGCGCGGCAGCATCGCGCTGACCCCGGCGCGCCATTCGGCAGCGCTGTCCGCGTTGTCCGGCCAAACCATCTTCCTCAAGCTCGACAACCTGCAGCGCACTGGCGCCTTTAAGGAACGGGGAGCGCTCAACAAGATCCTGTCCCTGCGGCCGGAGGAGCGGAGCCGCGGGGTGATTGCGGCCAGCGCCGGCAACCACGCGCAGGCGGTGGCGTACCACGCCGCCGCGCACGGCATGCGCGTGCGCATCGTCATGCCGGAAACGACCCCGCTCAACAAGGTTTCAAAAACCGCCGGCTATGGCGCCGAGGTGCTGCTGCACGGGGCGAACTACGACGAAGCCTATGCGGAAGCCGTTCGCCTGAGCGGCGAGACCGGCATGTGCTTTCTGCATCCATTCGACGACGCGGCAGTGATTGCGGGACAGGGAACGCTCGGCCTGGAACTGCTGGAGCAGGTGCCAGAGCTTGAAGCGGTCGTAGTCCCGATCGGCGGTGGAGGCTTGATCAGCGGCGTCGGATGCGCTGTCAAGGAATCCCGAGTCAGAGAACGAAGGCCTGGGGTAAAAGTCATCGGCGTGCAAACCGAGCGGCTGCCCTCCATGCTGCGCGCCCGCGAGGCGGGCGGCCCGGTCACGCTGCCGCCCGCGGCGACCATTGCTGACGGCATCGCGGTACGCCGCGCCGGCACGCTGACCTACCCCATGGTGCAGCGCTACGTCGACGAGATTGTGACGGTGGAAGAGGAGGAGATCGCGCAGGCAATCCTGCTGCTGCTGGAAAGTGAGAAGACGCTGGCCGAAGGCGCCGGCGCCATCGCGCTGGCAGCGGTGCTGCAGGGGAAGACCTCGCTCGCGGGGAGCGGCCGTGCGCACCGGACAGCAGTGCTGGTGTGTGGCGGCAACATCGACGTAAGCCTGCTTTCGATGATGATTGAACGCGGCCTGGTGAAGGATGGGCGCCGCACCCGGTTGCGCATTCACCTGACTGACCGGCCCGGCGCGCTGCACGGCATGACCAGGATCCTCGCGGAGGCGCGGGTCAATATCGTGGAAACCTCGTACGACCGCGCTTACTACGGCGTGAACCTGGGCAACACGGCGATTGATGTAACGCTGGAGACCAGGGGTGCCGGCCACATCGCCGAAATCCGGGCAGCGCTGACAGAGGCCGGCTATCAGCAGGAGCAGATCAGCTAGCGCAGACAGTGCAGATCAAGCTGCCGTGGCCTCAAATAGCCGGCAGGGAGCGCCCGTTTTTACGAGCACGGCTGTGTGTGAGAAGTTCCAGTGAACCACCTGGGTCATCCTGAGCGAAGCGAAGGATCTGCTTTGCTTTATTCAAGCGCGAAAAGCAGATCCTTCGTCGCATCGCTCCTCAGAATGACCCCCGTTTGGGCGAGCGTGAAGCTAATACGGGCGAACTTCTCACCCTCTTCTCGCACTCTCTTAAGACGAGCTGCACCGTTCTCCGCAACCACAGCAATGCCGCGCTAGAGTATCTCCATGCCGTACCGACATACCTACGCCTTGCTTGCCGGCCTGCTGCTGACCGCTGTTCTTCCGGGCGTGCTTTGCGCCCAGCGACCGCCCATCACGCCCGAGTACGTTCGGCAGGAGGTCGTCCTGCCGATGCGGGATGGCGTCCGCCTGCACGCCTGTGTGTGGCGGCCCGCGCATGCAAGCGGCCCTCTGCCGCTGCTGCTGATTCGCACCCCGTACGGCGCCCAGGCATGGTCGGCGAAAGGCTTGGCCGCTGCCTACGGGGAACTCGAACGCAGCGGCTACATCTTCGTCATCGAAGACATACGCGGCCGCTTCGGCTCCGAAGGACAATTCGTCATGATGCGGCCGCTGGCCGCGCACCACGACCCGAAGCTGTACCCGCGCGACGTAGACGAGAGCACGGACGCCTACGACACGGTCGGTTGGCTGCTGGCGCACGTGCCCGGCAACAACGGGCGAGTCGGCGTCACAGGCGTTTCTTACCCCGGGTTTCTGGCGATGGAGGCCGGTATCGACCCGCACCCGGCGGTGAAGGCGATCTCGCCGCAGGCGCCGATGACCGACGTGTGGAAGGGCGACGACTTCTTCCATAACGGCGCATTTCGCCAAACTTATGGCTACGATTACGCGCTGGAGATGGAGCGCGGCAAGGAGGTTGACTCCTCCAACCTGCCGCCCGGGGTGGACGGGTACGACTTCTTCCTCAAGGCAGGCTCGTTCTCAGGCGATACGGTCGCCGCGGGCTCGCCGCGGCTGCCCACCTGGGACGCGTTTGTTGCCCATCCGGCCTACGACAGCTACTGGCAGGCGCGCGCAGTTGAGGACCAGCTGCACGCGCC
>CAXTMW010000116.1:3002-3919 GCA_964245455.1 uncultured Acidobacteriaceae bacterium | reverse complement strand
GAGTACCGGAAGCTCCATGCCGCCGACACGACGGGCGAGGTGCGGCTGGTGCTCGGGCCCTGGAACCATGGCGAATGGCGCACGCCCGCGTCGTCGCTCGGAGCGCTGGACTGGGGCGAGCCGACCGGACTCGAGTTTCAGCGCGAGGTGGAGGCGCCGTTCTTCGCGCACTACCTCAAGGGGGAACCGCTCAGGATCGCGGGCATCACGTCATTCCAGAGCGGGACGAACCGGTGGATGCACTACACCGTGTGGCCGCCGACCGACGGCATGACCGAGCGCGCGCTCTATCTCGGCCCGGGCGGCACGCTTAGCTTCAACAAGCCTGCGGCGAGCGACCGCGAAGGTGCCGGGCAGTACACGGCTGACCCGGCACTGCCCATTCCGTACCGCGCCCGGCCGATCGAGGCGACCTATGCGCCGACCGGCACGCACTGGGCCGAGTGGCTGGCGGAGGATCAGCGCCCTGCAACCGGGCGTCCCGACCAGCTGAGCTGGCACACGGAGCCGCTCGCGCACACCCTTACCGTGACCGGCGACGTAGGGGCGGACCTGTGGGCGGCAACCACCGGCACAGACGCCGACTGGGTCGTCAAGCTGATTGACGAGTACCCGCGTGACCCGCGGCTTGGCCGCATGGCCGGCTACCAGCTGATGGTCGCCGAAGAGATTCTTCGCGGCCGCTACCGTACCGGCTTCGGAAGCCCGCAACCGATCCCGCCGAATACCCCGCTTGAGTACAGCTGGAGCCTGCACGGTGTGGACCATGCCTTTTTACCCGGGCACCGGCTGCTGGTGGAGGTGCAAAGCAGCTGGTTTCCCTTGTACGACCGCAATCCGCAGCATTTTGTGACGAACATCATGACGGCGCAGCCGCAGGATTACCAGGCTGCCACCCAGCGGGTTTTCTTCTCGAC
>CAXTMW010000116.1:0-2992 GCA_964245455.1 uncultured Acidobacteriaceae bacterium | reverse complement strand
GAGTGCCTCGTTTGACCCTTCCGAGCCGGATTGTTAGTATCAAAAAGCGGGGTGGAGCAGTCCGGTAGCTCGTTGGGCTCATAACCCAAAGGTCGCTGGTTCAAATCCAGCCCCCGCAACCAATCTGAGTCTCCTCGTACATCCGGGCCGCACATGTACACTGCGGTGGTGATCTTCCTTCTAAGCATTTTGCCCCGAGCGTAACTACAATCGCAGCGTTACGGGTGTGCTAGCTTCGCAGGAATTGCGAGTGGATCATGGCCTTCGTCAGTTTGACGCGCCTCCGTGTCCGGTCTGTTCGTTTCATGCCGCTTTTCGCGCTTCACACGGCTCGCTCGCTGCGACAGGTCAAGAAGGCGCCCGGCTTTGAAAGCGGTGCAATCCTGGCCGATCGCAGCTGGACTTTTTGGACGATGACCGCCTGGGACACGCAAGAGAGTATGCGTTCCTACATCATTGCGGGCGCACACAAACAGGCCATGACTTACTTGATGCACTGGTGCGATGAGGCCTCTGTGGCGCATTGGACTCAGCAGGGCAGCGCTCTTCCGTCATGGAGCGATGCGGACTCACGGATGCGCGCGACCGGGCGCGCGTCAAAAGTGCTGTATCCAAGTTCGCAGCATGCAGGTCTGCACTATAGACATCCGCGAACCACAACAAGCGGCGCCATCCGGCGAGCCTAAGTTTCATTCCGGCAGCTGTCCTGGCAGTTTCCACTTAGTGCTTACGCCTGAGGCTGCTCGTCCAGCCCCCGGCTCCCTTCGGGCTGCCGCTGTAAGTCGGCGAGCTACGGTTGTGGTCCGGATTTCTTACAGCAGCCCGATGCCTAGTAGCGCTGGGTGTCGTCCGCGGGAACGTTGCCGACAAGTTTGCTGGGTACTCCATTGACCGTAGCGCCGGCATGCGCAAAGTTCGGTGACAGAGTGGCATTGAAGTCGGCAGGGAAGTTCAGCGTCGGCTTCGAGGCAGCATCCAGTACGGCTATCTGCTCGGGCGCCAGGTGTACGTCAAGCGCTTTCAGGTTCGCGTCAAGGTGTTCCATGGTCCTGGCGCCAATGACGGTCGAGCTTACGCCCGGACGGCTGTGCACCCAGGCCAGCGCTACCGTGGCAACGTCTGTATCGCGTTCCGACGCGACCTGCTCGAGCGCATCGAGGATGTCATAATCCTTGTCCCGGATGCCGCCGACATACGCGCTGCGCTTCGCTAACTCCGCGCGGTTTGCGCGCGTGTATTTGCCGGAAAGCACGCCCATTCTGAGCGGGCTCCAAGGCAGCACGCCAAGCCCAAGCTCCTGCGCCATGGGCACAAGCTCGCCTTCCACCGTACGTTCACTGAGCGAGTACTCGATCTGCAGCGCAATCAGCGGTGCCCATCCACGAAAGTTGGCAATCATCTGCGCCTGCGTGACTTTCCAAGCCGGCGCGTCGGAAAAGCCGAGATACCGCACCTTGCCGGCGCGTACCAGGTCTTCGAGCGCGCTCATCGTTTCTTCCACGGGAGTAAACCGGTCCCAGTTGTGCAGGTAGTACAGGTCGATGTAGTCGGTCCCGAGCCGGCGGAGGGAGGCTTCGCATTGCGCGATGATGCCTTTCCGGCCGGCCCCGCCGCCGTTCGGGTCGCCGGCATGGAGGTTGAAGAAGAATTTAGTCGCGATCACAACACGATCTCTGCGGCTTTTTTGCTGCTGAAAGAAGTCGCCGATGATCTTTTCCGAGTGGCCTCGCGTGTAACTGTTGGCTGTGTCGATGAAGTTGCCGCCCTCGTCCAAATAGCGCGACAGAATGGCCTCGGAGTCGGGAACGCTGGAACCCCAGCCCAGATCCTCGCCGAAGCTCATGGCGCCAAGGCAAAAAGGGCTGACGCGCAGGCCGGAGCGGCCGAGGGTAACGAACGAATTGAGCGGCATTTTCTCTCCTGGATGGTAATTGCGATGTCGGAGGGTGGCCCACCGAGCATCACTCCCCTTCTTAGAGTCGTCTGCGGGTCATCCGGATCATGCATTCTTCGAATGCGTTGCATGCGCGGCGTGCATGGGCGCTCGCACCAGATTTATTAAAATGGCTGCTATGGCTTCAGTGCAGCTGCGGAACATTGACCAGAACCTGCTGTTGCCACTCCATGCGCTGCTTGAGGAGCGCAGTGTGACGCGCGCGGGAAGACGGGTCAACCTAAGCCAGTCCGCGATGAGCCGCGCGCTGGAACGCCTGCGCGGGATTCTTGCCGATGAGCTGCTGATCCCGGTACACCGCGGATACCAGCTGACGCCGAGAGCGAGCGTCTTGCTGCAGGAGCTTGCACTGCTTGTACCGCGGCTGCAGCAGTTGTGGGCCGGCGAGGTGTTCTCTCCTGCCTCAGCCTGCGGACGAGTCCGTGTTGCCATGACGGACTACGCCGCGAGCCTCACTCTGCCGCGGCTGATTGCTGAAGTGCGCCGGATAGCGCCGGGCATCGCGATGGAGGTGCTGCCCTGGCACGAACGCTCCTGTGAAGACCTGGCGAGCAGCGTGGTGGACCTCGTATTCAGTCCACTCGCAACTGCCCGGGGCTTTCGCGTGGAGCCGCTCTTTCATGACCGGTTTGTCTGCCTGCTTGGGCAAGACCAGCCGTGGAAGCGCGGATCGCTGCCGCTTGAGCGATACCTGCAGTACGGGCATATCTCCGTTGAAACCGAGCCGGGGCAGCAGAACCTGATCGACCGCGCACTGGCCGAAGCAGGGCTGCGACGGGACGTGATCCTGCACCTGCCGTATCTTCTTCCTGCGATTCTAGCAGTGGAAAGCTCACCGCTCCTGCTGACTGTCCCGGCACGCCTTGCCGGGGATGCAGCGAAGCGCTACCGAGTGCGGCTTTTTTCTGCACCTGCCGAGCTGCCCGCCATCCAGTACTGCATGGTGTGGCACCCGAGACTTGAACAAGAGCCTCTTCATGCGTGGTTTCGCGCGATGGTGCGGCAGGTATGCGGGGCGCAGCTTGGAAAGGCCCAGAA
>CAXTMW010000115.1:7063-11863 GCA_964245455.1 uncultured Acidobacteriaceae bacterium | reverse complement strand
GCCTGGTTCAGGTCGTCGGTCGTGCTGATGGCCCGCTGCTCGGCAAAGATGGTGTTGCGGTAGTCTCCGCCCAGCTTGGGCGATTTTTCATCAAACCAGCGCGCGTTGACCGCCGCCTGAAAGCTCCACTGGTGCTGCGGCAGGGGAAAGTCATGCCGCATCCAGGGCACATGATATTTACCTGCGGCGGCCATAAGCGTCGGGTTGTCGGCGCCGCATGCCGGGCATTCTAGATCAGCAAACTCGACGATGGCAACATTGGCCCCGGCCGGAGGCTTCAGCGCGGGCGACTCCAGCATGGACTGCGGAACCTGCGGCGCCTGCGAGAATAGTGCGAATGCCGAGGGAGCAATGACGGCGGCAAGCGCGAGCGCCAGCACGTCGCTGATTCCCGAAATCCACTGCCAAACCCGCGTGCGTCCTGCTGCTGAACTGTTCATGTCAAAACCCTCCATCGCCCGCCAGCCGCGTAAGACCGGGGCGCATCGGCTGTACTATCGAATGTGTCAGGCGGCCACGGAGCCTGAGGAGCCTGGCATTTCTATGCGCATCCTGCTTGCCCTGCTTGCGACCTTGGGTATTATCGTATCTTCGCTCGCGTTGCGGGTCCACTACTCGAATGATGTAGAACCGTGCGATATCAACGCCCGCTGGGACTGCGGCGTCGTCAATCACAGCCGGTTCGCCGTTTTAAACCTTGGTCCCGTCAACGGTCTGCCCGTGGCCGTGGTCGGCATCGCCGGCTACGCGGTGCTGCTCGCGCTCGCGCTCCTTGGACTACGCAAGCTGCTGCTGGTAAGCGCGGCTGCCGGTTTCTGCTACGCGGCCTACCTGACTCACATTGAGCGCGACCTGCTCAAGGTCTGGTGCCTCTACTGCGTCTGCTCCCAGGGCGTGATCGCGCTGCTCACACTCGCCTCTGCAGGCTGGGTCGCCATGGGCCGCCGTCACAGGGCGCCAGCATCGCATAGAGAAGTTCAGCTTACTTCCTGAACCTACCTCGTCTGCTAAAAAGTCAAAGCCGGAACAGGGAAGAGCTTTACCCGGCCTTGCTGAACACGTGTGCCTCAAGACTCGCAAGCCGGCCTCATGGTTGACACGAACAGCATCTTCGATATGCTCTAAACGCTTCTCTACCCTATCGAGCCTGCTGTTTATATCTGAAAACCGTGCGTTCATATCGCTGCGCAAATCATCCATCCGCTTGCCCAAATCTGCGATTGCCGAACGATTCGAAATGGTTGAAACGGTAAATATGAGCACAAGCGTAAAGAATGGCACACCCAGCGCGAAGTAAAATTGCACGCTGTTCATGGGTGCCCCGGGTCTATCCTAACATTGGTCACCGTGGGACAGCCGGGACCTGGAATGGGGCCAAAGCCGCTCCCCCTCGCGCCGTCAGGAGCCCTGCGAACACGTTTGTCGAGAGAACTCCGTCAGCCCGGAACGCGCATCGGCTACAGCTTGAACAACTCCCGCAGCCGTCGCGTTTGCGTCCGGCTTACAGGAACTTCCGACCCTTTTTTGTCATCCATGCGCAGCTGGTAGCTGCCTTTAAACCACGGCACCACCTCGCGGATATGGTTCAGGTTCACCACGTATCCCCGATGCGCGCGCCAGAACACCGCAGGGTCCAGCATCTCCAGAAGCTCCTCCAGCGTCCGGCATTTGGACTGCCCTTCAAGCGCGGTCGTTGTTACCGTAATCGTGCCGTCCTCGACCGCGGCGTAGCAAATATCTTTCTGGTCGACAAGCAGCAGGCGCGTGCCGGCCTGCAGCACGATCTTGCTTGCCGGCGTGTGCTTGGCCGCGCTGGTTTGCTCGATCAGCCGCAGCAGTGCTGACAACTGCGCTTCTGTCCCCGGCAGGGTGGTAATAGATAAAAAAGACAACTCGGAAACCACCCGCATTCCGGAGGCCCGCTCCTGCACCCGGACGCGCGCCCGTTCCAACGCCTGCTGCACCCGCGAGCGGTCAAAAGGCTTCAGCAGGTAGTCAATCGCGTTGACGTCAAAGGCACGCACAGCATACTGGTCAAAGGCAGTGGCAAAGATGATCTGCGGCAGGGACGCCGCGCCGGGAACCTCCAGCAGCTTGCGCAGCACGGCAAAGCCGTCGAGCCCGGGCATCTGCACGTCGAGAAACACCACATCCGGCTGATGCGTGCGGATCAGGTCCACTGCTTCAATTCCATTCGATCCCTGAGCCAGCACATCCACATCGGCAGACGACTCGAGCAGGAACTCAAGCTCCTCGCGCGCCAGTTGTTCGTCATCAATAATCAGGGCGGTCAAGCCGGTGCGCGTCGCCATGCGCGCCTACTGCTCTTCACGAAAAGCATACAACCGCTGGGGCGCGTCCTCGACCGAGCGGTCGTAGCCGCAATCCACACAAAAGCGATCGGTAAGCCCCATGGTGGCAAAACAGCGCCGGCAGCTTGCGGAAAGCTGGTAAGCGCAGTGCGGGCAAAAGTGGTAGCCGGGCTGCACGCGCGTCGCGCAGGCGGGGCAGGTCGCAATCAAGGGTGACCTCAGCAGGAAGTAGAGCACCGCGCCGATGCCGCCCTGCAGCACGAGGCAGAGCACGATCCAGAACCGTGCCCGCATGCCGCGTCGTTTGGTATCGCGCCAAATGTAGCCCACCATCAGCATGTACAACGCCGAAAGCGAACTCCAGGTAAACGCAAAGTAGAGCCGCAGGCCGAATGGCAGCTGGTGGTGCCGATGCGCCGGGACAACTACCCAGAACAAATACAGCACGCCGACAAAGGCGGCTGCGGCGGCAGCGACAGACCAGCGCGGAATCAGCTGGAGCTCCGAGGACAAGGTCGGCAGCGCATCGTCCGAGTGCCTGCCCGACGGTCGGTGGGTGCGCATTGGAAGTCCTGGGATCATCGGATGCCTTCCGAGGCAGGTTACCGCCGCCCGCTGCGCGCCGTTTGCGGCGCGCGCCGCTCGCCGCCCAGCAGGAACAGCACCGCAGCGACGGCGGCAAACAAGGTCATGCCAAGCGCAACAAGCATCCCCGGCAAATCCAGAAGAGTTTCCCCGCCCAGCAGGTCGTCGATGCCGGCCCACAGCGCAGGCGCCAGCGCGAGCGTAAGCGCGCCGGTCAGCAGCAGAGCGAACAGCAGATTGCGCCGGCCCTGGTCACGTTCGCTGCGATGGTCCATCACCGCGTGGTACACGGCGCGCCGGGTTCTCAGGGCGACTGCGCGTTCCGCCCCGGCATCGCGCCCGGTCAGGGCATCGACAACACGAGGGTCGGGAACACGAAGGTCCGACCGGCGGAACAGCGGGTCCGCATCTGCGGGGAAAGCAGAGTCCAGAGACACGCGGCCGGAATGCGTTCCGTAGGATTCTTCAGGTGCGCTCATCGGCCCGCCTCTTCTGCCCCGCGACGCGTGGCCTGCTCGACCCGCGGACGCAGCGCAGCCAGGCCACGGTACAACCGTGATTTGACCGTGGAAAGCGGTGCGCCGGTGACGGCGGCGATCTGGTCGAGCGCCAGCTCCTCATGGAAGCGCAGCACCAGCACTTCGCGATGCAGGGGCTCGAGTGAAAGCAGCGCTTCAGCAACCAGCGCTCCATTCTGTCGGCTTAGATAATTGTCAAACGGCGTCGGGTCATTGCTGGCCACTTCAAACGGCCGCTCGTCCTCGCCTTTTTCAGCCATTTCCTCAAGACTTGCCATGGTGCGACGACGGCGGAAATCAATCACCAGGTTCCGCGCGATCGTAAACAGCCATGTATCAAACCGAGCATTGCCGTTAAACTGCGCGCCCCGCACCAGCACGCGCATCCAGGTCTCCTGGAACAGGTCTTCGGCCAGCTCGCGATTGCCCGTCAGATACAGCAGGTAGCGCAGCAAGCGGTGCTGGTACTCCACAATGAGCTGGTCCAACAGCAGCGGGTCTTGCCGCTTGAGCCGCTCCGCGATCTCGATGCTTGCCGTGCCGGCGAGCGGTAGGGTCCTGGCCTGGGTGCTCATCATCTCTCCCCCATCAGACGCCGAGCCCGTGGGAAAGGACCCGCTGATCGACGATATATTACGCGGGTGCACGCAACCTCGCTTCCCCCACCCTTCTACACTGAAGGGAATGGACATTCTCTATGGCCTCCACCCGGTTGAGGAGGCGGTGCGGGCCGGCTCCCGCACCTTTGATCACGTTTGCCTGGCGCGCGACCGCGTAGATGCAAAGCTCGACCGCCTCGCCGCGTTGTGCCGGGAGCGCGGCGTCCGTGTGCGCCTGGAGCCGCGCGACCACCTCACCGAGCTTGCGAAAACCGCCGCGCACCAGGGCGTCGTTGCCCTTGTCCGGGCAAAAGCACTGGTTGACCTTGAAGACCTGCTGCTTGCCTCTGCAGGGCGAAGCGCGTTGCTGTTGGCGCTCGACGGCGTGGAGGATCCGCAGAATTTGGGCGCGCTGCTGCGAACTGCAAACGGTGCCGGAGTCGACGGCGTGGTAACCACCGAGCGGCGCGCCGCGCCCCTGAGCGGGGTCGCCGCCAAGGCCTCAGCCGGCGCTGCGGAGCACGTCCGCATGGCGCGGGTGGTCAACATGACGCGTGCTCTGGAGCAGATCAAGGCGGCGGGCATCTGGGTGATCGGCCTCGATGAGCGCGGCTCGACCGATTACGACCGCTTCGACTTTGCCGCCCCGTGCGCGCTGGTGCTGGGCCGCGAAGGCGCCGGTCTGCACGAGCTGGTGCGCCGCACCTGCGACCATCTGCTGCGGATCCCGATGGCGGGCGCAATTGCGTCGCTCAATGTGTCGGTCGCCGGCGCCGTGGTGCTGTT
>CAXTMW010000115.1:0-7053 GCA_964245455.1 uncultured Acidobacteriaceae bacterium | reverse complement strand
CCCCATTAGCGCACCGGTGCTTGCCCCGCCAGCCGCGCCGCATGGGCAGGTCATCTTCTCGCGCTCTGCTGCCACTTCGACTGGAGCCGCGCAAGCGCCCGATTCCAGCGAAGCTGCCCCGCCTGCGCTCGCGGCGTCTCTCACGGACACTATGCGGACCTCCGTCGCGTTCACCGCCTATGACTTCGCCATCCATCTCCAGCCCGCGACCGCGACTCTCCAGGTCGAGCTGCGCGTCACGCTGCGCAACATGGGCTCCTCCCCGCTCGCGACCTTGCCTCTCCAGCTCAGCTCCTCGCTGCATTTCGAGCACATCCGCTCCGCCGGGCAGGCATTGCCGTTTGCGGCTCACCACCTCCAAAGCGATGCCGATCACACGGGCGCGCTCGTCGAAGCAGCCATTGCGCTGCCGAAGCCGCTCGCGCCCGGCGCGGAGCAAAGCTTCACGATCAGCTATGCCGGAGCGATCCCGCCTTCGACCGCGCGGCTCGACCGCCTCGGCACGCCTGCTTCCGAGGCCGCCGCAGCGGATTGGGACCGGATCAGCGACAGCTTCACGGGTCTGCGCGGCTTTGGCGATGCGGTCTGGTACCCGGTCGCGTCCGTACCGGCGCTGTTAGGCGATGGTGCCCGGCTCTTTCAGGAAATCGGGCGGCAGAAGCAGGGGAACCGCGCCGCCCGTGTCAGCATGGCGGTCACTGTCGAGTTCACTGGCGAAGCGCCGAACCTGGCCGTGCTGGACGGCCATCCGACGACCCCGGGGGAGCCGGCGTCGCTGCCCACCGCCAGCTTCCCTGGCGTCATCCGCGTCCTGCTTCCCCCGACGACCCTCGGCTTCGCGACACCGTCGCTGGTTCTTGCCGCCCGGGACGAAGCCCTGACCAATGGCCTCCTCTCAATCGCTGCGCTTCCCGCGCACAGCGGGGCCGCGGACCGGTACCGCGCCGCGGCCGACCTGCTGCAACCGCTGTTTGCCGACTGGCTCGGGGATCAGCCGACCAAGCCACTGCTGCTGCTCGACCTGCCAATCGATCATGCAGCGCCGTCCGACGACGGTGACGCGCTGCTGCTGTCGTTGTCGGCCGACGCGGCACCGTCGCGGCTCGCCGGCACGCTTGCCGGGGCTCTCGCCCACGCGTACTTCCATTCATCGCGCCCGTGGCTGCGCGAAGGGGTGGCGGGGCTGATGGGCGTGCTCTGGACCGAGCGTACCGAAGGCCGCAGTCGGGCGCTGGAGCAGTTGGGTGCCGGTCGAGGCACGCTCGCCATTGCCGAGCCGGCGCGCCCAACCGATGGAGGAGAACCCCTAATCACGGCTCAGGGCGAGGTGTTTTATCGCACGAAAGCCACATTTGTTCTGTTTATGCTGCGCGCGCTCGCGGGCGATATGGCGCTCGCAAGTGCACTCCAAAGCTACGATCCCGGAAAAGACACTGCGCCCGAGTACTTCGAAACTGTTCTTACTCATGCAATGGCGGCCCATCCATTTGCGGACGGCGTACCAACTGTAAGCAGCGTTCCACAACCGCCTGACACAGCAGGATTGGGAAATGCCGGGCTGGAAGGTGCCTCTGCGACTACGACGGCCGCGGCGCTGCACACCTTTTTTCAGACCTGGGTTTACGGCGATCCCGGGTTGCCCGATCTCGCCATTGCCAACGTGTTCTCGAATCGTACCGCTCCAAACAGCGATCAGCGGCTGGTTGCCGTGCAGATCAGCAATGCCGGATATGCAGACGCGGATGTGCCGCTCACGGTACGCTCCGCATCCAGCAGTGCCACCGTTCAAGTGCGCGTCCCCGCGCGCGGTACCCTTGCGCGGCGCATCCTGCTGCTGGGTGAGCCGACCGAGGTCGACGTAAACGACGGCAGCGTTCCTGAGGTGCGGGCCAGCGTCCACCGGCGGGTGCTGCGGTAAGAGGCTTCATAGCGGCAGAGCTTGCCTGCGAAGACCCGGCTACGGTGCTGAGCTATCCGCGGAAGCCGGGGTAAGCAGCGGGTCGGCAAGCGTTCCGGTGACCGTCGCAGTCTGGTCCTCGTCGTCGGGCGCAAAATGAAGCAGCAGACTCCGGTCCCAGCCGATGTGCCCGTCCAGCCGAGCCGGCGGACTCGAAAGCGTGCCCCGTTCCAGCTGCAGGCCAGCCGTGCCCACCGTGCCTGCGGCGTCCCAGCTTGTAAAGCGAGGCAGTGCCTGGAGGCTGCCGCGCAGCCACGACGCGCGAAAGGTCCCTCGTGCACTGTTCAGGACCTGCTCCATGGAATTTCCTGAAAATTGCAGCTCCGCATCGCCGCCCAGCGTGCCGGGCCCCCAGTTTTCATGCCACAACGCAGCAAGTTGCCCCACGCTCGCCCCCGCGAGCGATGCATGCATAGCGTAGTGGGCGCCGTCGCCCAATAGCCGAAGCACGCCTTCCATATGAAGGTTCCCGCCCAGGGCGCGCCCGTCAACACTTTCAAGGCGGATCGCCGGGTCGGCCTGTTCTTCAGAGGAGGGAAGCGCGTCCACCGTCGAGACCCGAAGCAGAGCGTCGCGGACCGGCAGCCTGCCCAGCGAGAGTACCCCGACGCGCACCGTCCCGGAGACCGCCGGCAAGCGCGCGTGTGAAGAATCGAAGTGGTCAAGCCATGCCGGCATCAGCGAATGGGACTCTGAGCGAAACAGCGCCTTGATCGCCGCCGCATCGAGCGATGCGGCCCGAAGACGAAACTGCATCACGCAGGAAGTGTCTGCGGCGCAGCCGAGAGGCGTCTGCGCTTCCCCGGCCAGCTCGATCCGTGTGTCGCCACCGCCGACACTTGCGCTCGGCGTCGTCCATGCCGCCAGCCCGGGGGAAAGCGCGGCATGGAGCTGTGGAAACGCAACCGTGATCGGCATCCGCGGCACCTTCCAGCGCACATGCTCCAGGTCGACCGACCCGACGAGGTCCGACGCCGGCAGCTCCGAAGCCTCACTCGTGTTCCATCTGCCGGCACGGGTAAGCGACAGCTCGACAGCCGCTTCCGGCTGATTTCCGTCCATGCTTGACAGGGACCGAAGCGCAGGCAGGTGAAGGCTGCCGGCCGCGGCCTGCAGCGCATCGAGCGATCCTGACCCATTGGCGTGGACGGCGTAGCCCTCCGGCGAGAACTCGGCCGAAAGCACCAGCCGGCGATCGCGAGAGCCGAGAGACACAGGATCGGCTGAGAGCAGCAGCGTGCTCCGGCCGCTCGCGCTCGGGCGCAGCATCAATCCAGTCAGCGTGAGTGCCGAGCCGTCGGGCTTGCCACGGGCAATCGTCACGGCATCTGACGTGAGCGCGCCGACCAGCCTTCCTCCCGGCAAGTAGCGCATGGTTCCTTCCACGTTGCCGCCGATTGCCCGTGCCGGCGTGCTTTCGTGCCCAAGCAGCGCGAGTACCGAAGCAAAGGTACTCGCCGGCACCTTTTCGAGAGCTAGCGTCAGCTCGTCTGCATCCGGTGCCGGGCCCCGGCTGAGCAGGGCATTGCCGCCGCCGAGCGGCAGGCGACAGCTGAACGACTGGAGCGCCCCTGCCGCATGGCTGTAGTTGCCGCGGCAGGTCGCGTCCAGCGTAAAGGGCTGTGCGGGAGCAAACTCCTGCCGATGCAGGTTGGCCAGAACCACATGGGTGCTGACCTGCAAACGATCCATCTCTCCGTCCAGCTGCGCGGTCGCGTCGACGTCGCCCCGCCAGCCCGCATCACGGCCCAGCAGCAGGCGGCTTAGCTGGCCAAGCGGAGCGTGGCTCCACGCAGCATGGAGCGCAAGCGGCATAGCGCCCAGCGCCGAGGCACGGTGCAGTTCGCCCTCCACCTGCACCGTGCCCGTATCCCCCAGGGCAAGCTCCAGGTCAGTCCGGACCGGCTGCCCTTCCAGCCGGAGCTGCCACACCTCTGGGCGCACAAGAACCATGGAAAAATCCGCGTTCAGGATCGAGTACGGGAGCTTTTCGACTCCGCGCTTGAAGTTGATCCGCGTGCCGCTGGCCTGGATGTAAGGAAAGCGCGGCGCAGGTCCCGGCCGGCTCTGTCCGGTGGGCGCGTTTGGCACGTGCGAGGCGGACAGCAGCACGGAGGAGATATTCCACTGCCCGGTAGGCAGGCGCACCAGGTTGACGCTTGCGTCCGACAGCTCGACCCGGCTCAGCTCAAAGCGGCCCCGCCACAGGGAAGACAAGCGAAGCTCCGCCAAAACCTCCGGGGCGATGAGAGCGGGTTCTGCCCCGAAGCCCGGCTCCTCATCCACCTGGAGACTGCCGATCTGAAGCGCGGGCCAGGGCAGCATGCGCAGCGAAATGGAGCCCATGCGCACGGGCCTGCCGACAGATTGACTGATGGCCCCGGCGATGCGCCTTTGAAAGCGCCCAAGATTGATGAGCGGGGGCACCGTCGCGAGCAGCAGCAGAAGGACGCACAGCGCGAGCAGCCCGGGCTCGCGGCGGCGCCCGCGAAAGCTTCCCGGACGAACCGGTGCGTGCACAGGTGCCCCGAGCGGTGCAGCCACCCTAGCGCACCCGGTGGAAGGTGCGGCTCCAGCGCGTTTGATCAAAGAAGTGCACCACAATGTGAAGGAGCCAGGCTGCCTGATCGCGGGCGCCGGTCTTGTTGATTTGCTCCTCGCCTGTCACAAACGACCAATACACAAACAGGGGCCGACCCACGATGTTTTCGCGCGGCACAAAGCCCCAGTAGCGGCTGTCGAGCGAGTAGGGCCGGTTGTCGCCCATGCAGAAGTAATCGCCCGCCGGCACGACGAGATCCTCGCCGCGGACATGGGTCGGCAGCTCGGCCGACCAGGTCGCCGTCGCGCCCACGTCTTCCGACGGGTGCACGGCAGGGAAGTCATCGCGGTATGGCTGGTAGATCAGGTCGTTGGTCTTCTCGGTCTGCGGCTCGTTCTGCGCCTTGCCGTTCAGGAAAACAACGCCATTGCGCAGGTGGATGCGGTCGCCGGGGATGCCGACTACGCGCTTGACCAGAAACAAATCCGGCTCGCCAGGCTTGTAGAACACCACGATGTCGCCTCGGTGCACCTCGCGATAGTGCACAAACGGCGCCCAGGCGGTTCTCGGCGCAAGCGTGATGCGGTCGACCAGCACATGGTCCCCGACCAGCAGTGTTTTGAGCATCGAGCCGGATGGGATGACGAAGTTTTGAAACACAAAGGTCAGCAGGAATAGCCCGAACACCAAAACGCCGCTGATGGAGGCGACAAACTCCAAGGGCGTTTCTTCGGTCTGCGCGGGTACGCTCGGCGCTTGCTGTTCTTCGTCGACCGTGGTCGCCATGGCGGATTCCTGTCCTTTGCCTCGCGCAGCGGCGCTTTGCTCTGGGTATAAAACGTCGTGGAAAGCGCTCGCGCCCGTTTGAACCGGTCTAGCGCGCCTGTTCAGCGCGCCTGTCTAGCGTACGATCCGGAAAAGGCGGTCCCAACGTGCGAAGTTCATCACGCCGGTTACCGGGTCGTTTTCGCTCCCGAGTGTATCATCGGGCAGGCTGGGCGCATCCGTTGCCGACGGCTCGCGCAGTGAGAAGTAGATGACAAAGGGCCGGCCCAAAATCTCGCTGCGGGGCACAAAGCCCCAGTAACGGCCATCCCGACTATGGTTGCGGTTGTCGCCCATTACAAAATAGTCGCCGGCCGGCACGGTCACATTGCCGCCGTGCACCATCGCTGTCAGCGACGCCCACCAGCGATTATCCACGCCCGGGTCTGTGTAGGTGCCTTGGGGAAAATTGTCGCGGAAGGTGTCGCGATACGCGGGCTCAAAGACGGCATAGGGCTCCCGTAGCGGCTCCCCGTTACGGATCACCACGCCGTTTTGCAGGTGGATCCGGTCGCCCGGAACGCCGATGACCCTCTTCACAACGTACTCATTCGGGTCGAGTGGGAAGCGAAACACTACGACATCGCCGCGCTGGGGCTCATGGTACGGCAGCAGTCTGCTTAGCCATCCCCCAGGCGCATAAATCTGCTTATTTACCAGCAGAAAATCGCCGACCAGCAGTGTGCGCTCCATCGACTCGGACGGGATACGAAACGGCTGCAGCACAAAGGTAAGCAGAAACAGCGCGACCACAATCATGGCCAGCAGCGAGCGCACAGTATCGGCTACGGTCGGCAGCAGGATGTCCCGCGCAGGAAATCGCGACTGGGTTTGCGTCTGGGATGGCACCCCAGCTTGCACCTGAGACTGCAGGGACACCGCCGCCGCACCCGGCCCGGTCCTACTCTTGGAAGCGCTCATAGAAGTAGAAGCGCTCATAGAAGCGCCTCCGGCGCCTGCCCGGCCGGCTCGCCGCCCAAACCTAGGAAGGCCCGGCGCGCCGCTTCCTGCTCTGCCTTTTTCTTGGTGCTGCCCGCGCCGCGCGCCAGTCCGCGGCTTCCGCCCTCGTCGGTTCCGGCGGTCCGCACCTCCACCAGAAAACGCTTGCGATGATCCGGGCCGCTTTCCGATTCGAGAGCGTACTCGGGCTGGCCTTGCCCGCGTGCCTGCAGAAACTCCTGCAGCGCCGACTTATAGTCGCCGATGGCGTGTTTCGCCTGGAGCTGCTCGTAGAGAAGCGACGCCTGCGGGTCCACGATCACCCTCTCCACAAACGCGGCCGCCTTTGGGAGGCCTCCGCTGTCCAGGTACAGCGCCGCCGTAAGCGCTTCCACGCAGTTGGCCAGCAGTACGGCTTTGCCGCGGCCGCCGTTGCGCTCCTCACTGCGCCCCATGCGCAGCCATTTGCCCAGGCCAAGAGATTTGCCGACTTCACCCAGGTGCGACCGGCTGACCAGTGCCGCGCGAAGCCGCGTCAACTCCCCCTCGCGCAGCCCGGGGAATCGCCGGTACAGGCTTTCGGCCACCAGCATGCCCACAATGGCGTCTCCCAGGAACTCGAGCCGCTCGTTGTCCCCGGGATCCGCACCCAAACCGCCTGTGATCCCGCCGGTCAGCTGCTCGTGCCGGAGCGAGCTATGGGTCAGCGCTTCCTCAAGCAACGCGGGCTCGCGGAAGGCGTAGCCCAGTTGCCGGTGAAGCTCGTCGAGCTGCGCCTTCCGCTCACCCC
>CAXTMW010000114.1:2554-11908 GCA_964245455.1 uncultured Acidobacteriaceae bacterium | reverse complement strand
GTACGTGGCGGAGCGCTTCAGCCCCGAGGACAAACAGCGCACCGAAGCGCTGACGCGCGCGATTGAGGATGCCGCCGGCCGCGATATCAACACCCTGGATTGGATGAGCGCGCCCACAAAGGCAGAAGCGCAAGCGAAGCTGCACCTGCTGGCCAACAACGTCGGCTACCCGGACCGGTGGCGCGATTACTCGACCCTGACCATCGCGCGCACCGTGGTTTCCGGCAATGCGGCGTTGGGCAACGCGGAGCGGTCTGCGGAGTTTGAGGCCGCCCGCAACACACGCAAGATCGGCAAGCCGGTCGACCGCAGCGAGTGGACCATGACCCCGCCGACCGTGAATGCCTACTATGACCCACAGATGAACAGCATCAACTTTCCCGCGGGCATCCTGCAGCCGCCCTACTATGACCCAACCGAGGATGATGCGGTGAACTACGGCTCGATCGGCGGCGTCATCGGCCATGAGCTGACCCACGGGTTCGACGACGAAGGCCGGCTATTTGACGGGCAGGGGAACCTGCGGGACTGGTGGCGCAAGGACGACGCCCGGCAGTTTGCCGAGCGGGAGGCTTGCGTCACCGGCGAGTACAACGGCTTTGTGCAGGTCGACGAGCTGCACGTCGACGGTAAGCTGACCCTCGGCGAAGACCTGGCCGACCTGTCCGGGCTGCGGCTCGCGTTTCTGGCTTACGCAGCGAAGGCGAAAGAGGCCGGCACGGCCCTCAACGCGCCGGGTGAGGCCGCATACGGCGGGCTTACGCCGGCGCAGCAATTCTTTACGGCCTATGGGCAAAGCTGGTGCGAGAGCACCCGGCCGGATGCGATGCGGCAGAGAGTGGCCATCGACCCGCACGCTCCGGAAAAGTACCGCGTCAACGGTGTGGTGGAGAACATGCCCGCGTTCGCGGAGGCGTTCGGGTGCAAGGCAGGCGCGCCGATGCTGGCGGCCAAGCGCTGCACGCTCTGGTAGGTTTGCTTCGATCCGAGAATGGCATTGAGGAGGCGCTCTGCCAAACACGAATGTGGGTCGTCGTCGACCTTTTACCGGAACTTCTATTCCCTATTAGTGATGAGCGAAATCTATGATGATCGCAAGCAGCCACATGAGTGCCGTCGTAAGCCACCAAAGCCTTCCCTTTCGCTCCTTGCGTCGAATGAGGACAACGCCCCAAACGGCATCTAAAGTAAAGAAAACGACAAGCACGGGCAGTGCCAGAGCCCAGACAATTGGTTCGCCTGATACGGGAATACTCCCGTGCTCGGCTGCTATTCTCCAGCCACGTGATGCCAACGCAAGATAGGCTATCGCTCCAAGGATGTTAGCTAAGAGAAGGCAAACGTTCAGTGGATGTAATGAACGTCTTGCATAAGACTCCACCGGGAGAAGTGACATGAGTAAGTGCCTTTCCTGAAGCAGGAGCGGAACCTGGGCTTTGTACTATCTCAGTACCGCCGGTACGGCAGAAACTTACCCGAAAGCGTGAGCTTGACCCGGTCGCCCTTTGGGTCCGGCTCGCGCGCGAGCGCCATGTGGAAGTCGATCGCGCTCATGATGCCGTCCCCGAACTCCTCCTCGATGAGCGCTTTCCACGTAGTGCCGTACACCTGCAGCAGCTCGTAAAAGCGGTACAGCAAAGGGTCGGTGGGCGGCACCGTCGACAGCGAGCCGCGCATCGGCGGCTCCGTCAGCAGCGCGGTTTCGTCCACGTCAAACCCGAACAGCTCCGCTGCCTTCGCGGCTTCCTCGCGGGTGAGCGTCATCTGCCCCAGCAGCGCGGCGGTAATCTGCACAGGCGAGCCGCTGCTGAGGCGCTCCGCAACCGCTCGCCAGGTGAGCCCCTGCTCCCTTCGAGCTGCCTGCACCTTCTCAAGAATCGCCTCGCGCGTTGCCATGGCTGCTGCTCCCTTCTCGGCAAGATCCTGTTTGCTCACGAACGTAGCATGGCGCGCCGTGCGAGAGTGGGAAGGCGCACCGGAAAGCGAGCATGGACCCCGAACTGGAACAACGAACGCGGCGAAAACTGACAGTGCTGGGCTATGCAGCCTGCGCCACCGCGGGCGCACTGTGGAGCACGGGCTTTCTGTTCGGCAAATTCGCTTTGCGGTCCATGAACTCGAACCACATGGTGCTGTACCGCTTTGCCTTCGCCTGCCTGGCTCTGCTGCCGGTGCTGAGAAAACCGCGGTTCTCGCCCCGCGAGTGGCGGCTGCTGCTCACCGCCTCGCTGCTCGGCGTGCCGGTGCAGTTTCTAACGCAGTTTTACGGCCTGTCCCTCACCACGGTGTCCCACGCTGCATTGATGGTCGGCACCATGCCCGGCATTCTTGCGCTGGGCGCCACCGTGTTTGCCGGCGAGCGTTTGCCGGCCGCGGGCTGGTGCGCGCTTGCGGGCTCAAGCGCGGGCGTGGCCATGATCGTCCTGAGCGGCGGGCACCGCACGGCGGGTGCCGGGCCGTCGCTTACGGGAGATTTGCTGATCGTGCTGTCGCTCTCCATCTCGCTTGGGTGGCTGCTGCTCAATCAATCGCTGGTGCGGCGGCACTCGGCCCTGCAGGTGACCGCATGGGGCATGGTCGCCGGCACCGCGATGCTGGCCGTCTGGGTGTTGGGCGAGGATCTGTTGTTTCGGCCCTTTCACCTGCAGGAGCCGCTGCCGCCGATGCACGGCGTGCCGCCTCTGGCCTGGGCTTCGCTCGCAGCCAGCGGCGTGCTGTGTACCGCGGCCACCAGCCTGCTGTGGAACTGGGGCATGCGCCACGTGCCGGCGTCGCGGGCCGCGGTGTTTCTCAACATTGAGCCGGCGCTGGGCTCCGCGCTCGGCGTGTGGCTGCTGGGCGACAGTCTGGGACCGCTGGCCTGGCTTGGCGGCGCGCTGATCCTGCTGGCGGCCGCCGTGCTGACCGGTGCGGGGCGGAGTGAGGCGGAGCTGATTCTCGAGTAACCCCACATTATCGGCCAAAGTAGCCGTCTACCGCGCAGTCGGGGACCCAAACGGTTCATTCTGGTGCCCGATGCGTACCGCGATGCCCGCGCTCAACTCGACCCGGCCTTCGCGCGGATTGATTAGGGGCGTTGATTTCTGCGGAGCGTACCGGTACTCGCCCTCGCTGATCAGGTATACGTTCTGATACACATGTGCTTCGGCGCCTACCGCAGCTCCAATGGTCGCGCCGTAGAAGTACTGGTGGATACCGCCGAACAGCGCCTCCGCATAGGGCATGACCGGGCCGTAGCGGTGTTCCACGCGCGGGCCGGCCTCGAGCGCATACGTGTGGTTTGACCCTATAAAGCGAATGGCCGTGCCGCGGACATCAAAGCCGACCAACGGCCGATACTGCACGTCGGCAAATACCTTGAAGCCCGCCGTGGTCCGCCGGTAGCCCAGCGTTTCGGCCTGGGCGGTGCCCAGGATACCGAAGGTGGTGACCGGGCCGGTCACGTCCGGGGCTGTTTGCGCAAACAGCGGGCACGCCGAGATCACCAGCGCTCCCACCGCGAAAATTCTGCCTAAATGCATAACTCCTCCATGCCCGGAAACCCGGGTAAGCTCGCGCTACGGCCTTCCAGGGCAAACCGCCACACCGACGGATTGCGCATGGAAGCGCTCGGCCTATGACCGCGTACGCGCTTGCGACCGCGATTGGGTAAGCCCGGCGCGTGCCGCGCTTCCCTACCTCGCTTGTGGGAGTTATCGGCGGAATTTGCGACAGGGAGAGAAAAAATCGTAGAAAAAGCGAAGGTCGGGCAGGATCGATACTCGGGGGCGGGACGTCGCGTAGAGCCTTTTGCCAGGCACACAGGATGCGTGTTGACGTGCTTCGTGCTATGCAGCAGCTTCAGGACGCTGCAGAAAATCTGGAATCGGAGCTCTAAGCAGGTACCAAGCTGCCAGACCAGAATCACAGATTGCGCATCCGAAGGACGACAAAGGGACGAACGGCAGGATAGGCGCTCCATAAAGGTGATGCAATATATCCCAAACCATGTGAAGGATCCATCCACCGCCGACATACCGATAGTTGTCCAACCCGCGATACGCAAGCCAAAACATCGGTATGCAAAAGAGCGCTTCCCATATACCAAAGCCTGCTCCAAAGTAGACACCACCCGCGCCGGCAATGATAAGTGCGCTTAACCTGTGTCGGGCTCGTTCGCTCAGCACTGACATGATTCCTATGTAAGCCGCGCTCACGATAATGGGAGAGATAACCTGGATGGCCCCGATTGCCGGGCGTGGAACGATCATCGATTGCTTGCTCCTATTCTGGTAAGGGCGATGACGGAAGATGCCGCGATGATGGTGTGGAATAGCGCCAAGGTCATCTGCGCGGCAGGAGTGACGCCCGCAAAGCGACGGGACTTAGTGAAACTTAGCCGGAGCGGAAGCGCAAACGACACAGCAAGACACGTGATTGCGATGAGGAAGAAGACACGATCCGGATTTGCAGCGGATGCCCGCACGATTGCATACACCGCGGACGCGCCCAGAAAGCCTCCTGCGACGCCGGACAAGAGAGGCAGCGCCGTAAAGGGCGGGAAGCCTTTGGGCACGCCTGTCAGCTTGATTGCGATCGCCGAGAGAGCCCACACCACGAGGAAGGTTGTCAGGGCTGTAAACGTGACGAGTAACGCTGTCTTCATCTCGTCCTCCGAGTGCGGCTCGTGGATTGTGGAATAGCCCGCTCCAGCAAAGCCTCGAACGCAGCGCCTGCGCGGGCATCAGAGTCGGGGTCTCGAAGGAAACGAAGCGAAGCATGGTGACTCAGATAAATCCCGCAGAGCTCCCACACGAATTGCTCTGCCTCGAGGTCGCTCCGCAGATGACCGTGGTCGACCGCCTCGCGCGTTAGCTGAAGCAGCAGCCCACGCCAGTACGCTTCCATTTGCAGCAGGCAGTCACGTACCGGGCCGGAACCGTCGTCGAGTTCGAACATGCCCGCAGCTACCGGGCACCCTCCCTCCAGTCCGGCTTGGCGGGTCCAGCCAAGCCATCGCTCGACCAGAGCACGGAGTCGAGGCAAGCCCTTCTCAGCCGCGAAGGCCGGAACAACCACATGCGCCGAGGCGATCTTAGCCGTGTGCTCCAGCAGTTGAATTTGTAATTCGTCTTTGGAGCGGAAATGCGCAAACAAGCCGCTCTTCGACATGCCGGAGCGATCCGCCAATGTGCCGAGGGTGATCCCGCCCAAGCCGGAAAGACTTAGGAGGTTTGATCCCGAGTCTAGAATTCGATCTTTCGAAAGGGAAGCACCAGCCATGTGCTCAAGATAAAGAACGACCGGTCGTGCTTTCAACCAAATTCTTCAAGATTCGTGTGCTGCTACGCTGAAAGCCGGGAGGTGCGGCTACACAGCTCTCACTCCGTAAGAGTTTCAGGCAAGGTATCTTACTGAGCGGGTCTCGCGAGTTCCAGCACGAGCCGCTCCAGCACCAGCTTCTTATCCACGGGGCTGGAGCGAAGCTCGCCGTCGGCGCGGGCTACGGCGCGGATGGCGGCCATCAGCTCGCCCCGGTTGCGGTAGCGGCGCGCCTGGCGGATGATGTCGTCCACCGCAAACGGCGGCGGGCGAAACCCCTGCCACAGCGCGCTCCACACCGCCCGCGAGTCGCGCACGTTTTTCTCGACGATGACGAGCATCTGCCGGAAGGTCCGGGCCAGCATGTACAGGTGGCCGATCGCCGCATCATCGCCGCCGTCGCTTGCGTTCAGCAGGCCGTTGAGCAGGGCGAGCGCCCGTGCGGGGTCTTTGCGGGAGATCGCCTCGGTGAGCTCGTAGAGCGAACGCTGCTTCGCGCCGAGCACCATGGTTTCCACGTCGGCCAGGGTGATCGCGGCCCCCGGACTGGTCTCAAGACCGGCCCCGGCGCCGGCCTCGGAACCTCGACCGGACGTGTACAGCAACAGCTTTTCCCACTCATTTGCAATGGCGAGCATGTCGGCGCCGAGCACGTCAGCAAGCGAGCGCGCAGCCTCCAGCTCCAACTGCCGGCCGGCGCGCTTTGCCTCGCCGGCGAGCCAGCGCATCGCGTCTTCCTCATCCGCGCGCGCCAGCTCCACCGTGCCGCACCACTCCCCAAGCGTTTCGCGGATGCGCTCGTACCGGGTCTTATCTTCGTAGTCCATGCGGCGCACATCCGCGAGGATGCGGATGTGGTCGGCGACAAACAACACGAGCGCGGCCGGGTTCGGCGAGCGGAAGTACGCATCAATCGCCGCGAACTCTTCCTTCTTTGCGCCCCGGCCGTACAGCGCCTTGACGCCGCGCACAAACACCAGCTGGAACGGCGCCATCAGCGATGGCGACTGCGCGCGGTCCAGCACCTCAAAAATGGACGTCTCGGCGAGATCAAGGTCATGGAGGCAGAACTCGCGCAGGCCGCCCGAGTCCCCCTGCTCGTTCACAGGCAGGAACTTCGTCAGCAGCGCGCGGCGGCAGCGCTCGTAGTGGAACGCCTCATCGCCGATGAAGACGTAGCCGGGGCGCAGCTTCTCGCTCTGTACCTCGGCGAGAAATCGGTCGGTCGAAGCGAAACCCGCGCCCACGGCTAAAAGCTTTCCGTCATGTCGGCGACCAGGTTCTGCGCAAAGTCCCGGGAAAGCCTCTGGATGGCCGCCGGGTCTTCCTGGATGAACGACACCAGGTCCTGCGTCGACTCATACTGCTGGCGGAACAGGTAGCTGTTGTTCTGGTAGAGAACGCGGCCTGCGCGGTCCTGGAGCCGTACCCGCGCGGTGATCGTAATCAGGTAGCTGGAGGACTGGTTCGTGCTGGAGTCATACGTGAGCGCGTACACGGTAAAGCTGGTGATATCGCCGTGGAGCACCGCGTCCGCCTCGCCGGGGTCGGTCGTGGTCACAGTCTTGAAGGCAGTGCGGCTCCCCAGCTCTCGAATGACGGCCTCGGTCATGGTGAGCTCGACATGGTAGGCCTGCGTGTGATTGGTGAAGATCGGTACGTCAAGCACGCGGGCAGTCGCCGGTATGTGCGTGGCCTGGCCAGCGGTGTGGTAGCCGCAGCCCGCGAGGGGGACGACGACCGCGAGGGCTGCGAAAATGGGCCAGCGAAGGAGGGGATGGTGCATGCCGCCTTTATTGTCGCAGAGCAGAGCTGGTGGTGGACTTCGCCCCGCCTTGACCTCTGAGAGCGTGTGAGAAGTTCGCTCGTTCAGGATCAGGCTTCACAAAGGGTCATCCTGAGGAGCAGATCCTTCGCTGTGCTCAGGATGTGACCCGATGAATGGATCGAACTTCTCACACACCCTCTCAGGATGAGAGCGAGCCGTGCCATATGCGTCTGCGAACCGAATAAGCTACTGGACAGACGGCAATATGTAATCCGTTAGAAGTTTTTCTGTCTGCTCGTGCATGCCGCGAGTGTTGTAGTTCGTGCTTGTAATCACAACAGACAGCCGCAAGGAAGGTATAACTAGAACCTTGTTGCCGCCATTCCCGCTCATGTACCACGCAGGGTAGGCGCGGACCCCTGCGTGGAAGGTCTTGAGCCACCAGAAGTATCCATAATCCGTCGGCTCGCCGGCCGAATCATCTCCCTGAGGGGGCACCCGAGCGTGCGGCGTCGTGGATGCTTGGATCCATTCCGCGCTGACGATACGCCTGCCTTGCACTTCTCCACCCGAGCGGTACAACTCTGCAATCTTCAGTAAGTCAAGACTGCTGAGCCGCAGCCCGCCGCCCGTCTGCGGCGCGCCCAAAGGCGAGTAAACCCAACGCGCATCATGGATCCCGAGCGGGTCAAAGAGGACTCGCTGGGCATACACATCCGCCGCCTCGCCGGTAGCTTGCTGCAGCACCTGTCCCATAAGAAATGCGCCTGCTGTGCAGTAACTAAAGCGGCGCCCATACGTTGGCGGCGTGTCCTCCGGCAGGCGAACAAACCCTCTGACCGGCAGGTCCAAAGCGAATTGAGTCCAGTCCTCAACCGTGTACATGCGCTCCTCATTGCCGCGCGAGAAATCGTTCCAATCATCGCATTCGAGCAGCGAGCTCATGGTAAGCAGGTCTTCCAGCGTTATCTTGGCCTTTCGCGGATCAGGATTCTCCACCTTCCGGCCGAGAAAGAAGGAGAACAGGGGCGCTGAGACGCTCGAAATCTTATGCGAGTCGATCGCGATGCCGGTCAGGATGGATGTAATGCTCTTGGTCGCCGACCGCGTGTCTCGAAGAGTGTGCGCATCCCCCTGGAAATAATGCTCGTAGATAAGCCGCCCGTCTTGTTCGACAAGGACGCTTCCAATTTTCTGGAACTGCCCAGAGTCGACAGCACCCTCCATCAGAGAAAATCGGCTCTGTGCGAATGCAAAGACGGGCCAAGTAGCAAATATGAGAACAAGAGCGATCCTGCAAAACCGCATGCCCCTGCTTACGCAGAGAGGCTGCAGGAAGTTCCCAGGCCGGCTGCACAAGTGAGTTTTAGCAAACATCGATCGATACCAGTAGAGCCTTACGTTCAGCAAGAGCTGAGCGTAATCTTTCATGAGCGGTACGTAGCTACAAAGGGAAGCCATATGACGGATGAGAGTAGGTTCCTGATCGCTGCTCTTGCGCCTACGGTGACAGGCCTGGTCGCCATTGCAACGGCGCCTGTCCTGGGAGGAAGATTATAGTCCCGTATAGATCGAATCTCCGATGATCTCAAAGTCTTTTACCGCGACATCGGAAAGCACGAGGCTCGGCTGGACGCGTTGGAACGCAAGCAGTAGCGACCATCGTCATTGTCTCCGTCATTGCATCTAGGGAGAGCCGGCCTTCTTAGGTTTACTGCCCGCTGGTAAACTGACCAAACCATGAACCCCTACCCCGTCGAGCTGCTGCCCTCCATCCTTTCGGCCGACTTCGCAAGGCTTGCCGACGAGGTTGCCGCGGCCGAGCGCGGCGGCGGGACGGCGATCCACGTCGACGTCATGGACGGGCACTTCGTGCCCAACATCACGCTCGGGCCGCCGGTGGTGCAGTCGCTGCGCAAGCACACTCGCCTGCCGCTTGACTGCCACCTCATGATCGAGAACCCGGACGACTTCATCCCGGCCTTTGCCGAGGCAGGAGCCAACTGGATCGGCGTCCACTATGAAGCCTGCCGGCACCTCCACCGCACCATTGGGCTGATCCGCGCGCACGGCATGGAGCCGGGCGTGGTGCTCAACCCGGCCACGCCGGTCCACCTGCTCATCCCGGTGCTGCCCATGCTGCACCACGTGCTCATCATGAGCGTCAACCCAGGCTTCGGCGGGCAGACGTTCATCCCCTACTCGCTGGTGAAGCTGCGAGAGCTGCGGAGGCTCCGGGAGGAGATGGACCTGGATTTCCGCATTGAGGGCGACGGCGGCGTGGC
>CAXTMW010000114.1:0-2544 GCA_964245455.1 uncultured Acidobacteriaceae bacterium | reverse complement strand
TCACCATACGGTCGCCTCGGTCGTCGAAGAGGGAGCGGAGCTGCTGGTCGCCGGCTCCGCGGTGTTCGGCAAGGGCGAGGCCGAGCGGGATGGACGGAAGCTGCTCGAAGCGGCGCAGGCAGCACGGCGCAATGCCCGGCAGCTGCTCGCCTGAGCGACCGCCATACCCTTCAAAAACAGGGGCATAGCGCGACAGAAGCGCCCCTGAGCGGTAGCATGGCAGCAGACAGTTCAGCGCGAACGAGCTCGAACGGGCTGCCCCGTACGCCCCGCAGCCGGCTCCCCAGGCTCTGCCGCATGATGATGAGGCTTTCCCGCATGACTTTGTTCCAACGCAGCGCTCCTCTCCTCGCCCTTGGGCTTTGTTTTGTTCTGGTACCGGCAGGCCATGCAGCCCCCAAGAAGAAAAAGCAGGCCGACCTTAGCGCCAACCCGATCGCGGACATCAACTCAAAGCAGCCCGATAAGGAGCTGTACGACAAGGCGATGGTCGCCATGAAGAAGGGCCGCTACGACATTGCGCGGCTGGACCTGCAGACCCTGCTCAACACATACCCTGATTCTGAGTACCAGATGCGCGCCAAGCTGTCGGTCGGCGATACCTGGTACAAGGAAGGCGGCACGGCGTCGATGGCACAGGCCGAGCAGGAATACAAGGACTTCATCACCTTCTTCCCGAACACGCCGGAAGCGGCTGAAGCGCAGATGAAGGTCGGTGACATCTACTTTGCGCAGATGGACAAGCCCGACCGCGACCCCCAGGAAGCTGAGCACTCTGAGGACGAGTACCGGCAGATGATCCAGCAGTTCCCGGACTCGCAGCTGGTGCCGCGCGCCAAGCAGCGCCTGCGCGAGGTGCAGGAAGTGCTCGCGCAGCGGCAGTTTGAGATCGGCCAGTTCTATCTGGGTCGCGAGAACTGGGCAGCCTCCATCGCGCGGCTGCAGACGGTCTCCGACAATTACCCGCTGTTTTCGCACTCAGACCAGACGCTGATCTCGATGGGCGACGCCTACGCTCAGCAGGCTACGGTGGTGGCCGGCATCAACATACCCGAAAAGGCCAAAGCCGAGCTCGAAAAGGCTTACAACGACCGCGCGGCGCAGGCGTGGAGCCGCGTGGTGACGCGCTACCCGATGGCCCCGCACGTGGAAGATGCGAAAGATCGCCTGATTGCCGCCGGACGGCCCGTGCCTGAGCCGAACGGGGCCGAGATGGCTGAAAGCGAGGCCGAAGAAGGCAGCCGCGCACCGATACGCCTCAAGGACCGTGCGCTGCTGCTGATCAATCACGGGCCTTCGACGATCGAAAGCGTGCGGGTCGGAGAGCCCAGCATGGCTGACGCCCCGCCCACGCTTGCCCCGGCGGTGGCGCAGCAGTCGGTCGACAACTTCCAGCTGGCGATGAATGGCAAGCCGATCCCGGCGCCTGCTCCGCTTGGCGCGCGCACGCTTGTTGCTTCCAACGCGGGTGACGCCCCGGCTTCGGTCGATACGGGCGTGGCGACGCCGGTCGTCACCATGCAGAACGTGCCCGATAATTCGGGCGGCGGCACCGGGATCAGCGCGGAGGTCGTGTCAGCGCCCAACACCGCGCCGGCACCTGGTCCAAGCGATGCCGCGCCGACCTCGACCGATAACCCTCCGACGACGACGAACGCCGCACCGGGCGCCTCCGGCACGCCGGAGAGCAGCAACAACATCATCAGCACGCCGACAGGCAGCGGACCCACCGCGGTGGGACCGAACGTAGCTGGGAGCGCCAACTCGTCGGCCAATCCCGCGCCCGCTGCCGGCAACCCGGAGCGGGTGTACGGGCTGGCGCAGCCTGTAGGCCCCAACACCCCGGCGCCGCTGCCGCCGATCGACAAGCCGGCCGCCGCGCCCGACCAGATCAGCGACGTTAAGTCGAACGGCCAGCCGCAGGTGTCCACAGGAACCACGAGCGGCAAACCGGGCAAAAAGAAGCCTAAGCCGGCCTACAGCGGCGGCGATGAATCTTCGAGCAAGCACCATCCGAAGAAAGGCGTAGACAAGCTGAACCCGCTGTAAGGCAAGGCGCTCCTGCTGCGGGAGACATGGAATAAAAGGGCGGCTTTTCCCGACGGAGAAGCCGCCCATGCTGCTGCGGTGATGTTCAGGCAAGAATCCTTGCGCTCAAAGTTGCCCTCACTTTTCCGGCACCGGACCAAGAACGGCGGGCCCCTGAGCGATGTCGATCAGCGCCTTCCAGCCACCGTCCTCCCCCTTGCGAAAGCCGGTGGTTGCGGTAAAAGTTTCGGGCGGCCCGTTGCCTACGCTCAGGCTCCAACGCGATAGAAAAAGCGCAATGCCGTCTGCCTTGACGACGTGGGTCTTCAACTGGGTGGCCGTGGTGCCGGGCTGCATGAGCTTTTGATAAAGACTTCGCAGTTCCTGCTTCCCTCGAGCCTCTTTGCCGGGCTCGGGGACGACTACGGCCGCATCATCGTAGTACCGGAGCACCGTTGCGAGGTCTCCATGGTTGAAGGCGGCCTCCAGCAGCTCGATGGCGTCTTCCGGGCATCT
>CAXTMW010000113.1:0-11933 GCA_964245455.1 uncultured Acidobacteriaceae bacterium | reverse complement strand
CTGCATCCTCCCGCCCCGCCTCGCCGCGCAGCCCGTGCTCCACGTGCAGCACCGTCAGCATCCAGCCTTCGGCGCCGGCCTGCTCGTGCGCCAGCCGCAGCAGCGCGGTTGAGTCCGCGCCGCCTGATACAGCTAGTCCCAGCCTGGTTCCCGGCCTCAGCCCGTCGCAGACAAACACAGGCTTCAGAGCAGACCTCATGCCCTCAGCATGACGCATCTGCCCGGGACCCGCTATGGGCGCCACTCCGTCCGTTCGTAACCAATCCCCTTTTGGCAACCGCGCACCAAAGCGGGAAAAGAAGAGGAAAACCGCAAAGGCGGGCCGCGCTGGACCCGGTTACTCCTGTAGTCTGAGTGTGGCTTTCTTCCCGCGCTGTTCAGCACATCGATACGGCGCACCTTCTCCCTGCTTCTTCCGGGAGGGAGCTGCGTCTAAAGGTCATCGGTTCCTGCTCCACCGTGCGTGGTGCTCGGAAGAGAAGTGAGGGTTTCTAGTGAATTCGACGGTCAAAACGATCATCTTCTGGGTCTTCATCTTCGCCTGCCTGATTCTCCTGTGGCAGGTGTTCCAGAAGGGCAGTGGCTCCGGGCATGACCAGGATGTCTCGTTCTCAACATTCCTCGGCGACGCGCAAAGCGGCCAGGTGCTCGACGCAACGGTGACCAACAACAACGAGGTCCATGGCAAGCTCAAGAACGGCACGCCGTACCACGTGACAGTCCCGGTCACCTACGCCCACCTGTACGACATCCTGCAGGAAAATCACGTGTCGGTCACTGTGCGTGACACGCAGAACAGCTCCTGGCTGCCCCTGCTCTTCAATCTCGGCCCCATCCTGATCATCGGCGCGCTGTGGTTCTTTATGCTGCGGCAGATGCAGTCGGGCGGCAACAAGGCGCTCTCGTTCGGCAAGAGCCGTGCGCGCCTGCTCTCCATGCAGCAGAAGAAAGTGACCTTTAAGGACGTCGCCGGTGTTGACGAAGCCAAGGAAGAGCTCAAGGAGATTATCGAGTTCCTGCGCGAAGCGCAAAAGTTCCAGAAGCTCGGCGGCCGCATCCCCAAGGGCGTCTTGCTGGTCGGACCTCCGGGTACCGGCAAAACCCTGCTGGCCCGCGCCGTTGCCGGTGAGGCTAACGTCCCCTTCTTCTCCATCTCCGGTTCTGACTTCGTCGAGATGTTTGTCGGCGTTGGTGCAAGCCGCGTCCGCGATCTCTTTGAGCAGGGCAAAAAGAATGCTCCCTGCATCATCTTCATCGACGAAATCGACGCAGTCGGTCGGCACCGCGGCGCAGGCCTCGGCGGCGGTCACGATGAGCGCGAGCAGACCCTCAACCAGCTGCTTGTCGAGATGGACGGCTTTGAATCGAACGACGGCGTGATCCTCGTCGCTGCCACCAACCGCCCTGATGTGCTTGATCCCGCGCTACTGCGTCCCGGCCGCTTCGATCGCCGCGTCATCGTCGGTCGTCCTGACGTTCGCGGCCGCGAGGAAGTGCTCGCCGTCCACGCCCGCAAAGTGCCTGTGGCCGACGACGTCGACCTCCGCGTCATGGCTCGCGGCACACCGGGCTTCTCCGGCGCCGACTTGGCCAATATGGTCAACGAGGCTGCCCTGAATGCCGCGCGTGCTAACCGCAAGGCTGTCCTGATGGCTGATTTTGAGGCCGCCAAGGACAAGGTCATGATGGGTGCCGAGCGCAAGTCGATGCTGCTCTCGGACGAGGAAAAGCGGGTCACCGCTTACCATGAAGCCGGTCACGCCCTGGTCGCCGCAACGCGCGCCCATGCTGACCCCCTCCACAAGGTCACCATCATCCCGCGAGGCATGGCGCTCGGCGTCACCATGCAGCTGCCGGTCGATGACAAGCACACTGTCACCAAGGATTACTTGGACACGCAGCTCGCGATCCTGATGGGCGGCCGTATCGCCGAGGAGATCTTCCTAAAACAGATGACCACCGGTGCCGGTAACGACATCGAGCGCGCCACCGAACTGGCCCGCAAAATGGTGTGCGAGTACGGCATGTCGAACCTGGGCCCGCTGACCTACGGCAAAAAGGAAGAGCAGATCTTCCTGGGCCGCGAGATTGCGCAGCACCGTGACTTCTCCGAGGAAACGGCGCGCATGATCGATGCGGAAGTCCGCTCCAAGGTCGATGCAGCCTACCAATCGGCGTACCACATCCTTGACACCAAGCAGGATGCAATGCACCGTATGGCAACTGCTCTGCTCGAGCGCGAGACCCTCGACGCGGCCGAGATCCGGATGATCATCGACGGGCAGGAACTGCCGCCGATGAAGCAGCCCGATCCTCCGACCGGAACCCCCACGGGCGGTGTACAGCAGGTCCTCAAGCCGGAACCCAAGCACGGCGGCGGCTTCCCCGAGGGCAGTCCTTCACCCGCGTAAATCCACTCCTACACCAACAAAGGGCGGCCTGGAGGCCGCCCTTTTTCTTTTGACTGGATCTCCATGCCAGGTCACGGCTCAAGCACTGCATATATCGAAACGGCCCGCTATGGGCGGCAGCATGCTCCACGGCTTCATTGGCCTGATCAAGGCTGAAGCTCGTCACTTCCATGTCCTCCAGAGAAGGGCCAGCTTTACCGCTGCACTGCCAAACTGCCGGTAGCGCCGCTGATCAGAATGGTTTCTCCCGCCTGTAGGTCGGCCGCAAGCAATCCACCGTAGGGGATCGCAAGCGTGCTCACAGCGCACCATCGTCCGGCATCCGCGCAGTCTATCCCGCCAATGCGGATCGCATTCTCCATCAGCAGGACCATCTGCTCCGCAAAGGTCCCATTGCGAAAACACGCCTGCAGCCGTTCGTTCCTTAGCTGGGCGCAATCCAGCCTTGCAGCATCGTGTCCGGAGTGGCCCCGCCATCGCGCGCTCGAACCGTAGGATCACAGAAGACCCAGTCTCCGGCTTTGAGCCGCGTCGCATCCAGTCCTGCCTCGCGAACCCGGCCAATCGCGCCGACCCCAACGACCATCGGCAGCAGCATGTCGTACTGCCTCGCCCCGCTGAATACTTCGTTCGCGTAAGTCAGAACTGGAGCAGCAGCCACATCGACCACAACCTCGCCCGCGCGGCTTGGGGATCAGGCAGCATTTCGAGCGCAAGAGGTGTTCCGAAGGCTTTTAACACAGCAGCTTTCATCGTGTTCTCCGGTGTTTCGCATTCAGTGTGCGGGAGTCTCCCATGCGGATGCAGGGCTGGTACTATCCTGGGACTGCGAAACCCTGCTCACGGAGCTTTATGCGCGAATCCACCAAGCCGAGCCGCGCCGAACTCGGCAATTTGCTACGAACCAGCCGCGAACAGCTCAATCCCTTCGCGCTCGGCATGTATAGCAGTCGGCGGCGGCGAACCCGCGGATTGCGGCGGGAAGAAGTCGCCGAACTCGCCGGCATCGGCGTCGATCGGTACATTCCCCTTGAACAGGGCCGCGATGTCAACCCCTCTTCCACCACGATCGATGCGCTCGCGCGCGCACTGCGCCTGCAGCCGGCCGAACACGCTCATCTGCGAGCGCTGACACGCGGTACGGAGCAGCAGCCTTTCACCAGGGAAACCGTCCCGCAAACCCTCCGCCATATTGTTGAAACACTCGAACAACCTGCCTATGTCACCGGTCGACGATGGGATGTGCTGGCCTGGAATGCCGCTGCTGCTGACTTGTTTACGGATTTTGGGGCAGTGTGCAAGGCGACCGCAACATCCTGCTCTACATGCTTACCGACCCGGGTGCCCGCCGATTATTCGGCGCAGGCTGGGCGCGTGAAGCTAAACGCATGGTCGCGCAGTTTCGCAGCAACTATGACCTTTGGGCAACCGACGGAGCGTTTCTCGACCTGGAAAGACGCGTCGCTCAGGAATGCCCCGAGTTTCCCGCCTGGTGGGAGGTCCATGACGTCCGAGAATCAATAAATGGCTTCACCATCCGACAAAGGGCCGGCTTGCCGCCGATTACGCTACATTCCAGGCCAATGACGATCCCTCTTTGAAGCTAGCCATTTATCGGATCGAGATTCTCAAACCTGAGCAAGGCACCGACTTACCCGAGAGTAGCCCCCACCGGCCTAGCCCAACCTTGTTCCAGTGGTCCCGGTTCCAGTGGTCCCGGTCCTCTCGCCGCCCACATACATCCGCATGGCAGCCGCTTTCCGCGTTCCCATCCTGCCTCCCGAGAAAAGAAACCTGCATGCACCGCCGCTCCCTCATCCTCCTTATCGTCACGCTCGATGCCATGGGCATCGGCATGGCCTTCCCGACCATGCCCGCCCTGTTGCGCTCGCTGCTGCACGGGGACGCGGGCGCTTCGGTAGCGCGGCACTACGGCTACCTCCTGGCCGCTTATGCGAGCACCAGCCTCCTGTCCTCGCCCGTACTCGGCGCCTTGAGCGACCGCTACGGTCGACGGCCCGTACTGCTTGCCGGCCTGTTTGGCACAGCTTTCGACAACTTAGTCATGGCGCTGGCCCCCACCCTCTCCATTCTGTATGTCGGGCGCACACTCGCCGGGGTCACCGGCGCCAGCCTCACGGTCGCCAATGCCTATATGGTCGACATCACGGAAGAAGCAAATCGAGCCAAGGCCTTCGGACGGATGAATGCCTGCTTTGGCATCGGTTTCATCGCGGGACCCGTGCTGGGCGGCTTTGCCGGAGCCTACAACATACGCGCTCCGTTTTACCTGGCCGCCGCCCTCAACGGCCTCAGCGCGTTGATCTGCGTTTTTCTTCTGCCGGAATCGCAGGCGCGGCTTCCAAACCCAGAGCCAAACCATGAGCCAAACCCAGAGCCGGAACCGCTGGCACTGCGCCGGCTCAACCCCTTTGCGCCGCTCAGCAATATCGGCAGGATCGCCGGCATCGTGCCGCTGCTGTACGTCTTTGGCACCATCAGCGCCGTCAATCAGATCACCGGCGCGCTCTGGGTCATCTACGGCACCACACGCTTCGGCTGGTCGTCTGTGGTCGTCGGCGCGTCTCTCGCACTCTATGGCCTGCTGTACGCACTCGGTCAAATCTTCTTACCGAGTTACGCCGAGCAGCGCCTGGGCCGGACCGGCACGGTGGCCTTCGGCATGGCAGCCGATATGCTCGGTTTCAGCCTGTTCGGCCTTGCCCGGACCACTCTGGCCGCTCTCAGTACCATGCCCCTGCTGGCCGTGAGCGGGATTGCGCTGCCGTCGCTGCAAACAATCCTATCCGGCCGCGTGGAGCAGTCGCGCCAGGGAGAGCTGCAGGGCGTTCTGACCAGCATCGCTTCCATCATTGCCGTGCTGTGCCCACTGGCCGCGTCCAGTCTGTACGCTCTGCTGCAGCAAAAACTCCCGCAGCTTCCCGGGGCCATCTGGCTCTTCGCCCTGCCTGCTTTCTTGCCCTGCTTCTTTTTGCTTCGCGGCACCCACCCGCGCGAGCCCTAGCCGATGCGGGTTCCGCAGTTGTCCAAACGCTAGCGGCGCCGCCACCGAACCGCGTCCTTGCCATCTTCCAGGATCACGCCCTTGGCGGCCAGCTCGTTCCGGATCGCATCGGACCGCGCAAACTCCCGCGCGCGGCGAGCCTCGTTCCGTTCAGCGACCAATGCCTCGATTCGCTCGTCGGTCAGCGCCCGCCGCGCCAGCAGCTCTGCCGGCGCTTCCCTAAGCCGACCCTCACACTCAGCCCAAGCCAGCGCTGCCTCGGTAATCGCCGCATCATCGGTCGCCAATACTGCAAACACGCGATCAAACCGGTCCAGCAGCGCCAGCAGCTCGCGGGCGTTTCCAGGCCCTATCCGGCCTGCATCGGCGGCTGTGTTTGCCAGCCGCACCGTTTCAAAGATCGCCGCACGTGCGGCCGCTGTATTCAGGTCATGCGCCAGCGCTTCATCAAACGCCCGAGTCTGCTGCTCAACCAAAGCGGCCGGCTCCTCGTACCTTAGGTCATGATTCGGAGCGCTCCCGCCTGCCAGCCTCCGCATCCGGTCCTGAAAATCCCTTAACCGATCCAGTGCCGCCGTCTCCGCCGCAAGCCCTTCAAAGGTAAAGTTCAGCTGCTGCCCGTACGGCACCGAAAGCAGCAGCGACCGGATCGCCGAAGCCTTGTACCCGCGCAGCAGCAGGTCGCGCAGCGTAAAGAAGTTCCCCTCCGACTTCGACATCTTGCGGCCTTCCACCAGCAAAAACCGCACATGGAACCAATGCCGCGCAAATACCTCGTGCGTCGCGCATTCCGACTGCGCAATCTCATTTTCATGGTGCGGAAACATCAGGTCCTCGCCGCCCGCGTGCAGGTCGAACGAGTTGCCCAGATATTTCAGCGCCATCGCCGAACACTCCAGGTGCCAGCCCGGCCGCCCGGGGCCAATCTCCGCGTTCCAGTGGTGCTCGCCCGGCTTCGGCGCCTTCCACAGGGCAAAATCGCGCGCCGAATCCTTGTCGTACTCGTCCACCTCAACTCGCGCGCCGTCCGCGATGCCGGCAAAATCCTTTTTCGACAACCGCCCGTACTCCGGGAAGCCGGCGATCCTGAAGTACCATGACCCGTCATGGGTCTGGTAGGCCAGCCGCTCCGCGCTCAGCCGCTCCACCAGCTCCACCATCTCCGGGATGTGCTCGGTCGCGCGCGGCATCTCGGTCGGCCGCTTGACCTGCAGCGCGTCCAGATCCTCAAGAAATGCCTCCTCGAACCGCCGGGTGTAGTCGGCAATGTGCAGCCCGGCCGCGCCGGCGTTGCGGATAATCTTGTCATCCACGTCCGTGATGTTCATCACGTGGCGCACAGACGTGCCAAACAGCTCCAGTGTGCGCCGCAGCACGTCTACGTGCAGAAAGGTGCGGAAGTTGCCGATGTGCCCGTAGTCGTACACGGTAGGCCCGCACGCGTACATGCGCAGCACGCGCCCGTCCATGGCGGCAAGCGGCTCTGTCTGCCCGCTCAGAGTATTAAAAAGGTGAATGGTCATTCGGGAAGAGCGCTTGCCTGGTTGCTTTCGGGCAGCCGTGGGCCAAGTTTACCAGCTAGCGCCACGTCCTAAGCTCCGTTCCCCAAGCGCCAACCGCGGCTCCGCCGAAAGCTCCGCCGGCGCGAACGCGCCGCGCTGCAGGCGAGGCCACGCCGCCGCCGCAATCATCGCGGCATTGTCGGTCGCCAGCGCGACCGAAGGAAACAGAACCGGCACCGCCGCCCGCGCCGCCGCTTCCGTAAAGCGCATCCGCAGCTCGCGGTTCGCGGCGACTCCGCCCGACACAAGCACTGTTCCCGCGCCGTACCGTTCCGCCGCCGCCAGCGTGCGCTCCAGGAGGTTGCCCACTACCGCCCGCTGGAAGGAAGCAAGCAGCCCCAGCGTTTCCCGGTCGCACAACCGGAGCGCGTCCGCGATCCCTGCGCCCGGCATCGCAGCCAACGCCGCCGCCCGCTCTGCGATCGAGCCGGCCATGCCCCGGCTTTCCACATAGCGCAGCACCCCGGTTTTGATCCCCGAAAACGAGAACAGCTGCTCGTCAGCTTCTTCGGCCTGCCCGCTCACACGCTGCCGGCCCGGCCTCCTCCGCACCTCCGCAAAGCGAAACGGCACCGCATAGGGGTCGCCATGGCGGGCCAACCCATCAATCCATGGCCCGCCGGGGTAGGGAAGGCCCAGCAGCTTCGCCACCTTGTCAAACGCCTCACCCGCGGCGTCATCCACTGTGTAGCCCACCACCCGGTACTGCCACCCGCGCTCCTCGCGCCAGGCAAGGTACAGGTGCGTGTGCCCACCGGACACCACCAGTGCCAGCGCCGGCGCGCGCGTGGCCCGCCCTTCTGGTCCCGGCCCTCGTGTCCCCGGCCCTTTTATGAAGGAGGGCGCCTGCCCGCCCTCGCCCGCATGCTCCAGCAGCACCGCATGGATGTGCCCTTCCAGGTGGTTCACTGCAATCAGCGGTTTGCCCAGCGCCCAGGCCAGCGTCTTTGCATAGGTCACCCCCACCAGCAGCGCCCCCGCGAGCCCCGGGCCTTCGGTCACAGCGATGGCCGCCAGCTCCCGCATGGCCACCCCGGCTTGCGAGAGGGCCGCCCGCACCACCGGCACAATATTCCGCAGGTGCTCGCGCGACGCAAGCTCCGGCACTACCCCGCCATAGGGTGCATGCGTCGCGAACTGCGAAGCGACGACGCTGGAAAGCGTGTCATGCCCCGCGCGGACCACAGCTGCCGCGGTCTCGTCGCACGAGCTTTCGATACCGAGGATGAGCTCGTCAATCAATGGATGCGTGTTCTCTCGGAGCTTCTTACCGGCAACAAGGTGTGCTATTAAAACTGCAAAACTTCAACCTTGTTTTCCAGCGCGGCTCTTGCAAGCGCTCGATCGCGGGTAGCGAGAGCAGTGCGTTTTCCTGAGAGCAAGCTCCAGATAACTTGCATCATAGACGGTCAACCTGTGGCGGGAGGCGAATTCCATCACTTCGGCGCCGGTCGATGCAAGTGAACGTTGGTCTGCAAGAATCAGGTACTCTTCCGAGCGCGGGAGTATGAGTTGCGCGAGAGCCAGCGTGTGCCTTCCACGCCTTACTCCCATGAGCAAGCCATTTGCAACCTCATACCATCAGAGGGCAGGAACATACGCACCGAAATCGCGCAGGCGAGTGTGCAGCGCGAGTCGCTGGACCTCCTCAATCTCATCCAGCAGCATGGCAAGGTAAGCAGACGCATCCAGTACCAGCAGGCTCAACGACGCCACTCCTTGATCCACTCCTTGATCGTTGCCGCATCCACAGGCTGTACGCCTTCTGCTTTGGCGCGCTCCCGAATCTCTTGAAAGGCCTTATCTGCCCGCGCCGCCCGCTCGCTTACGGCGCGTGGGGGCGTCAGTTCCGCCACAATCGCACCATCCCGCGTCAGCCGGATCTCTTTTCCCTGCTCCACGAGCGCAAGAAGCGCTGCAAACTGTGTACCTGCTTCGTCGATCCCAAGCTCCTTCATCACCGCGCCCCTTGTCGTCAGCCTAACCCTCGCGGCGGGGAACGTCGAGGTCGGGAGCGTCCAGGCTTGGGTCCAAGCATCCGCCTGCATCATCCAATCGCAGACTATGTCCACACGCACGAAAGCCGAGCAGGCCGCCCTGTCCATCGTCACCACCCTCCGCGCCGCCGGCCACCAGGCCTTCTACGCCGGCGGCTGCGTTCGCGACCGCCTGCTTGGCCGCGACGCCAAGGACTTCGACGTTGCCACCAGCGCCACGCCTGAGATCGTCCTCCATGCCTTTCCCCGCACCTTTGCCGTCGGCGCGCACTTTGGCGTGGTTCTTGTCGCGACGCCCGACCCCGACAATCCTGCCACTGAAATCCAGACCGAGGTCGCCACCTTCCGCTCCGACGGTGCCTACTCCGACGGTCGCCGCCCTGACGCGGTTCGCTACTCGGGTGACCCGCGCGAAGACGTCGCCCGGCGCGACTTCACGGTCAATGGCATGCTCTACGACCCCATCGCTAACGAGGTCTTGGACTACGTCGGCGGCCGCGCCGACATCGACGCCAAGCTCATCCGCGCCATCGGCGACCCCGCACGCCGATTCGCCGAGGACAAGCTGCGCATGCTGCGCGCCGTCCGCTTTGCCGCCCGCTTCGGATTCACGCTTGAAGCGGAAACTGAAGCCGCCATTCGCCGCTTAGCCGCGACCATCCACCAGGTAAGCCCCGAGCGCACCCGGGACGAGCTGACCCGCATGCTCACGGAAGGCCGCGCCGCCTACGCCTTTGAGCTGCTCGACCGAACCGGCCTCCTGCGGGAGGTCCTCCCCGAGATCGACCGCATGCACGGCGTCGAACAGCCCCCCGAGTGGCACCCCGAGGGCGACGTGTGGGTCCACACCCTCCTGCTGCTTGAAAAGCTCACCCCCGGCGCTTCGCCCACCCTTGCCTGGAGCGCCCTGCTCCACGATGTCGGCAAGCCGCCCTGCCAAACCTGGGACGGCGACCGCGCCCGCTTCAACGGCCACGCCGAGGTCGGCACCCGCATGGCCGAGGCCATCTGCGGCCGCCTCCGCTTCCCCAATGACGACACCGCGCAGATTGCGTCGCTCGTCGCCAACCACATGCGCTTCGGCGACGTCGGCAAAATGAAGCAGTCCACCCTCAAGCGCTTTCTGCGGCTCCCGCGCTTCCCCGAGCACCTGGAGCTGCACCGCATCGACTGCCTGTCCAGCCACAAGATCCTTGGCCTGTACGACTACGCGAAGCGCGAGTACGAGACCACCCCGGCCGACGAGGTTCGCCCGCCCCTGCTCGTCACCGGACGCGACCTCATCGCCGCCGGCTACCGGCCCGGCCCCCTCTTCAAGGAGCTGCTGGCGCTCGCCGAGGACGCCCAGCTCGAAGGCCGCATCCGCACCCGCGACGAAGGGCTCGCGCTGATTGCCGCCAGCCACGGCGCGACCCTTGCCGCAAGCCAGAGCGCAACCCCTGCCGAAAGCCTTGCCGAAAGCTATGAGGCCCCATGTACCGCAAGCTCCTGAAATCCAAGATCCACCGCGCCACCGTCACCCGCTCCGACCTCAACTACGAGGGCAGCGTCGCCGTCGACAGCACCCTGCTCGAAGCCGCTGACATCCAGCCCTTTGAAGCAGTCCACGTCTGGAACGTCACCAACGGCAGCCGCCTGCAAACCTACGCCATCCCGGCCGCAGCCGGCTCCGGCGAAATCTGCCTTAACGGCGCAGCCGCCCGCCTCGCCGTCGCCGGCGACCTGGTCATCATCGCGTCCTTCGCCTGGCTCGACGAGTCGGAAGCGAGCAGCTTCAAGCCGAAACTCGTCTTCGTAAACGCCCAGAACCGCGTCACCCCCTGACCCCAGAAAATCTGGCCGGTTGGAAAACGGGTCATTCCTCTGAGCCGGATTGCATGGTACGCGTCCTGCCGGCCTGGCCAGGTGGCCCAGCACCCTACTGCGGCGGTGCCTGCTGCGCGCCCTGTTCGCTGCTATCCCCCTGTTGCGGAGCCTCCCCGGCCGGCGGCGCCACCGGCTTCGGCCGATCCAGCAGCGTAAATCCGTCCCGCACCACATGAAAGTTCTGCGCATTCAGGTCCGCCTCTAGCAGCTGCCCATCCCCGGTCGCAAACAGCTCAATCACAATCGAGTTCTGGTCGCTCAGCGCCACCACCGTGTGCTTCACTGCCACACTCTGCCCGTTCAGCGTTCCGCTCAGGTCCGCCATCGGCGTATACAGCGCAGGCACCAGCAGGCCTGTCTCCTTGGGGATCAGCACCCACGCGGTCTGCGGGTGCTCCCGCGCGATCTTCACCATCAGCGTGTACGCTGCCGGGTCCAGGTCCGGCGCAATCACCGTGTTCCGGTGCCGGTCCACCGCGTTCGTACTCTGCTTCCCACTCGCGTCGATCGTGATCTGGAAGTTTCGCCCGGTCGCGTCCGAGGCCGTCGTAAACCGGATGTCGTTGCCAGACGCCTTGGCCCCGTGTACCGATCCGCTCAGCTCATCGCGCACCAGGTTCCCCTGCGCGTCCACCGTCACCCGATCGTTGAAGCTGTAGGAAAAGTTGTTCAGCGTCATGTGTCCGCTCGCGGTCAGCGCGTTTCCGCCGGCCACCGGCACCACGGAAAACTGCGACTCCCCCAGCACCTTGCTGTTCTGCGTCACGCTGTAGTGCGCGCCGCCTGTGGGCAGCGATGACTGGGCCGCCGCGGGCAGGCTCAGCAGGGATGCATAAAGAATCGAAGCAAATGCGTTGCGCATGGATGTGGAGCTCCTCACACGTCAAAACCCGCGATGCAGGGCCGAGTCGCGTTCCAGTGGGAAACGAAAACGGCGGCCAAAAGCCGCCGTTTCCATTGCTGCCGTTCACAAAGAGCTCAGCCCTTCTGCGCCGTCGCAAACCGGGTGTTCACCTCATCCCAGTTCACCGTGTTCCACCAGTTAGCGAGGTACTCGGGACGCTTGTTCTGG
>CAXTMW010000112.1:7433-12114 GCA_964245455.1 uncultured Acidobacteriaceae bacterium | reverse complement strand
TTGGACGATCGAGCGGTAAGGTGACCGGGCAAGGGGCCACGACTATCATCAACAGCATCAACAACTGAGCCGCGAGGTCCTCATGCCGGACAAACCCGGCGCCCTGGTCACTGGGGCCAACCAAGGCATCGGTCTTCAAATTGCAAAGGATCTCGTGGCACACGGCTTCACTGTGCTTGTCGGGTCGCGCAATCTCGAGCGCGGCGAGGCTGCGGCCAGGGAAATTGGGCCGGAAGCTCTTGCGCTTCAGCTCGACGTGACGGATCAGGCTTCGATCGCAGCCGCGGCGGAGCGTATCAGCAAGGAGCTTGGCCGGCTTGACGTGCTCATCAACAACGCGGCTATCTCGAATACGAGAAGGCTGCCTGGCATGTCTGTCGAGGAATACTCGAAGTCCACCCGCCCGAGCAATGTGTCCCTCGATGAAATACGCGCGGTGTTCGAGACCAACGTGTTCGGCGTCGTCGCCATTACCCAGGCGATGCTGCCGCTGCTGCGCGAGGCGCCGGCCGCCCGCATTGTCAATGTGTCGAGCGGCGCCGGCTCGCTGACGCGAAATTCGGACCCGGCCTTCCCCTATCGCTCGATTTTCGGCCCCGTTTACCCTGCGTCCAAGACGGCTCTCAACGCCATGACGCTCGCTATGGCGATCGAGCTGGAGTCGACCGGAATAAAGGTGAACGCCTGCTCACCGGGCTTCATCAAGACCAACCTCAACAACTATGCAGGTACGGGAACTCTCGAGGAGGGCGCCCGCGAGCCGGTGCGACTCGCTCTGCTCGGACCGGATGGTCCGACGGGCACTTTCTCCCGCACAGGCGGCGTGATTCCGTGGTGACGTAGTTTTGCGTTCGCAATCGAAGGGACCGCAATTGCGTGCGCCCGCATAGACAACCTTCCACCAAGGCACGGAGCAACTCCGATGCCGGCGTACTTAAATCAGAAAAGGAGCAATACCCTATGCCACTCAATTCGTACGTCACACTCGGCCGTTCCGGCCTTCGCGTGAGTCCCTTCTGCCTCGGAGCCATGACCTTTGGAGAAGACCTGGGCGGAGGCTCCGGGGCGAGTGTCGAGGATTCCGAAGCGATACTTTCGCACTATCTGGCACAGGGTGGAAACTTCCTTGATACAGCCAACGCGTATACCTGCGGACACTCCGAGAAAATCATCGGGGACTTCTTCCGGCAGGGCAAGGGCAAGCGCGACCGCACTGTCATTGCCACCAAATTCTTTATGAACCTGTTCGCCGGCGATCCGAACGGCGGCGGTGCCGGAAGGAAGGCCATCGTCGCGCAGTGCGAGGAGTCGCTGCGTCGCCTGCAGACCGACTACATCGACCTGTACTACCTCCATCTGTGGGATCGCTTTACGCCGATCGACGAGACCATGAGCGCGCTGGACGATCTGGTGCAGGCAGGCAAAGTGCGCTACATCGGCTTCTCCGATGCTCCGGCGTGGAAGGTGGCGCAGGCGCAGGTGATGACTCACTTCCGCGGCTGGACTCCGTTGATCGCGCTGCAGATTGAGTACTCGCTGATGGAACGAACCGTGGAAGGAGAGCTCACTCCCATGGCGGCAGAACTGGGTCTCGGCGTGCTGCCGTGGGGTCCTTTGAAGAGCGGCGCTCTCACGGGAAAGTACACACGCGCGAACGGACAAAAGATGCAGGGGCTGCGAGGTGCACGCATCGGCGCGTTCACCGAGAAGCAGTACGACATCATCGACACGGTCGCCGCGATTGCATCCGAGTGCGGCGCAGACTCGTCCGCCGTGGCGCTTGCGTGGCTGAACTCCCGGCCCGGAGTCCAGTCGACGATCATCGGCGCCCGCACTCTTGAGCAGCTGGAAGCGAACCTGAAGGCGCTCGATCTGACACTGACGCCTGAGCAGATTGCTTCACTGGATACGGTTTCTAAACCGGTGCTCAATTTCCCCGCGGATTTCCTGACACATGCCCCGGTCTTTAGCCATGCCGGAGCGACCGTCAACGGCGTTCCGAGCCAGGCGTCGTTCCTGGTTCCGCAGGACGACAGTTCCCGGTGGTGACAGCACGGGAGCAGAAGGGAAAGCTTCGCTGCGCCTTCGCTCCTGAACCCTGCAGCATTGGCAAACATCGATGCAAGAGGACCTAGGCGAGACCGAACCGTCGCCCCGGTCCTTGAACTCATTAAGCTGGGCCGAACCCTATGACGTTGCCAGAAGGCCCCTACAGCCTCACGTTTCTTTCATAGACCAGCGTAGCGGCAAGCAAAGGCAGCAGCAGCGACGCGGGAAGCAGGTCGCCGAGCGCGACGGAAACGATGCGCGCGGTCGCGGCACCCACAAAGAAGCTCCCGATGACGGCGAGCAGAACCGGCGCGGTTGCGGAGTGTGGCGGCTTTGCGCCGGTTCCCCCCTGCTTCGCTTTGACCCAGGTGGATACCAGCGTGGTGAAGTCGCCGGAAAGAAAGGTAGGGTGCAGACTGACGCCGGCAATGGAGGTGACAAGGCCGTTCTGCAGGCCCAGGGCAAGCGAGAGCGCGAGGATGAGCAGCAGGGGAAAGCCTGCGGCGTGCCGGACCTGGGGCGCGACGATGGCGAGCAGCAGCGCGGCTTGCGCCACGAAGGCGGCAGGTGTGGCGCGGCGGCGATCCCACCCGGTCAGCAGAAAACCCGCGCCGGTGCCGGCGAGGTAGCACGCGATGGCGACCACGCGCGGGAGGATCTGGGAAGGATGCGCGCCGGGCAGAGCCAGCGCGAGCAGAACAAGGTTGCCGGTGACGTGGCCGGTAAAGGTTTTCGCAAGCAAATAGCCGGTGGCGTCTCCGTAGCCTCCGCAGAAGGCCAGGAGCCCGGCGGCGGCCATGGGCCAGGGGAACAGAGGCGGGTTTGGGAACGCGTCGGGCATGGACGTGGCTTGTTGCGAGAGGTCTGTTCTGGCTCCTAAAGCCGCTGCTGCATGATCTTAGAAAGGTATTTCCCGGTATGCGACATCGCAAAAGCGCGATAGGGGATATCGGGACCGAGACGAAGCGAAAGCTTACCTGGCGGCCGAAGCTGAGGCCTCCCGCGCGGGCACATCCACTGTTTCCCTGGAGGGCGATCCCGTCGGGTACTTAGGGTAGTAGAGCAGCGAGCCGATCAGGTGGTCGACCGAGGCAGGGCGCTCAACGCGCGCCAGGCCCAGGTCGAAAATCCGCTCGGCGGAGGCGACGGCGGTAATGACCGAGGCCGCCTGGATGTTCGATTGCGGCGGAAAGAGGCGGCCGCATTCGAGCTCCGCCGGGCTGACCTGGTCGGCGGTGGCGCGGGCAGCGGCGATGAAGATTTCATCGGGGACGCGACTGGCTTCGGTCGCGTACACGGCCATGCCGACAGCCGGGAAGATGTAGAAGTTGTTGGCCTGGGCGGGCTCGTACGTTTTGCCGTCCAGCTGAACGTCGTCGAACTGGACCCCGGCAGCGTACACGGCCTTGCCCTTCGAGAATGTGTAGGCCTGTTCGGCGGTGCACTCGGCTTTCTCCGTCGGGTTTGAGAGAGCGAAGAGGATGGGCCGGTCGTTGTGTTTGCTCATCGCCTCAATCACCTGCTGCGTAAAGGTGCCGCCCACGGTGGAAACGCCGATAAGGATGTTGGGCTTGAGGTCGTTGACCATCGCTACCAGGTCTTTTTCCGGGGCGTGCGGGTGGGCGTACTTCGCCTGCTCGGGCGAAAGTTCTTTACGCGACGGCTCCAGGAGGCCGTCTACGTCGAACATGGAAATCTGGCTCTCGGCTTGCTTTGTGCTAATGCCTTCGAGCTTCATGGCGGAGACGATCATGTTGGCAATGCCGATGCCCGCCGAGCCCGCGCCGAAAAACAAAACTTTCTGGTCCTTCAAGGGACTCTTGGTGATCTTCAACGCGTTGTAGAGCCCCGCGACCGTGACTGAGCCGGTACCCTGGATATCGTCGTTGTAGCAGGAGATTGTGTCCACGTAGCGGGCAAGCAGACGGATGGCGTCCACGCCCTTCCAGTCCTCGAAGTGGATGCAGCACCTGGGGTAAAGCTCCTGTACCGCGTCGACAAACTCCTGGAAGAAGGAGTCCAGTTCATCGGTAGTGGGCCGGTGCTGCTTCAGGCCAAGATAGAGCGGGTCGTCGAGGAGCTGCTGGTTTTCGGTGCCGCAGTCGAGCAGCACGGGCAGCAATCCCTCGGGTGGCACCTGGGCGCAGGCCGTGTAGAGCTGCAGCTTGCCGATGGGAATACCCATGCCATTGGCGCCCAGGTCGCCGAGACCGAGGATGCGTCCGCCGGTGCTGACGCAGATGAAGCGCACATCCTCCACGGGCCAGTTTTTCAGCACGTCCTTGACCTTGCCGCGCTGGTCGAGCGAGAGATACATGCCGTTCGGCCTGCGGTAGATGTGGCCGAACTCCAGGCAGGCCTGGCCGACGGTGGGGTCGTACACGATCTTGAGAAAGCGCGCCGGGTCGGAGCTGAGCACGGCGTAAAACAGGGTCTGATTGTCCTCGGCAAGCTGCGCGAGGTAGATGTACTGCTCCAGGTCGTTGGGCTTCTTGCTCAGCTGCAAAAGGCAGCGCTGTACCTGCTGGTCGAGGGTTTCCTCGCGCGGCGGCAGGAGGCCGGTGAGGTGGTTCTGCTCCCGCTCCTCCTGCGTAAAGGCGGTAGACCGGTTGAGCTGCGGATCGCGTAGAAG
>CAXTMW010000112.1:0-7423 GCA_964245455.1 uncultured Acidobacteriaceae bacterium | reverse complement strand
GCGTAGAAGAGCGGTGCCGGAAGTTACTTCGGTGGGCATGTTTGATAGCTCCTGATCACTAGTTTCTAACTCGCCTCTGGAACGAAAAACAGAAGATGAGGTGGCTTGCAGTTGAGGTTCAGCAGCGCCGATGGTCTCGTCCAAAGTGACTCGGACTCTAAGTGACGAGCGAGCCTGTGCGAGAGGAAAAGCGCAGCGCTTCACGCAGGCTGGTTGGAGATCATTTTCCTAGGGTCGACAACTTCATCGAACTTCTCCTCGTCAATCAGGCCGCTCTTCAGCGCGGCATCCCGCAGCGTAGAGCCGGAGTGCTGCGCGTCATGCGCGATCCTGGCTGCATTGTCGTAGCCGATGACCGGCGACAGCGCGGTGACCAGCATCAACGACTCCTTGAGAAACTCGGCGATTTTTTTCTCGTTCACCTCGGTGCCTTCCACCGAAAACAACCGGAACTTCTCGCAGCCGTCGCCGAGAATGCGCGCGGAGTGGAGGAAGTTGTTGATGATGATGGGGCGCATCGCGTTGAGCTCGAAGTTGCCTTGCGAGCCGGCAAAAGCGACTGCCGCATCGTCTCCGATCACCTGGATGGCGATCATCACAATGGCCTCGCACTGGGTCGGGTTCACCTTGCCCGGCATGATGGAGGAGCCGGGCTCGTTGTCGGGTAGGGTGAGCTCGCCGAAGCCGCAGCGGGGGCCGGAGGCGAGCCAGCGCATATCGTTTGCGATTTTCATCAGCGGCACGGCCAGGTTCTTGAGCGCGCCGTGGGCGGCAGTCATCGCGTCGAGGGAGCCCTGCGCTTCAAACTTGTTGGGCGCGGTGACAAAAGGGGAGCCGGTCAGCGCGGCGACTTCTTTCGCGACCTCAATGTCGAAGCCCGCAGGCGCGTTCAGTCCGGTGCCGACGGCGGTGCCGCCGGCGGCGAGCTCATACAGGCCAGGCAGCGTTTGCTCGATGCGCGTAATCGCGTTGCGCAGCTGCACCGAATAGCCGGACCACTCCTGCCCGACGGTGAGCGGCACGGCATCCTGCAGGTGGGTGCGTCCGATCTTAACGATGTCGCGCCAGTCATAGGCTTTGCGCTCGATAGTTGCGGCCAGCATCGCGACTTTCGGCAGCAGCGACTCCTTGATCTCCTTGACAGCAGCGATGTGCATGGCCGAGGGAAAGGAATCGTTGGAGGACTGCGACATATTCACGTGGTCGTTCGGGTGTACGGGCGTCTGCGTACCGAGCGTGACGCCCGCGAGCTGGATGGCGCGGTTCGACAACACCTCGTTCATGTTCATGTTGCTCTGAGTGCCGGAGCCGGTTTGCCAAACGAAGAGTGGGAAGTGCTCATCCAGGCGGCCGGCAATTACCTCATCGGCGGCCTTCACGATCAGGTCGGCTTTGTCCCTGGGCAGGTGGCCGAGCCGTGCGTTGACGATCGCGGCGGCCTTCTTGAACAAGCCGTACGCGTGGTACACCTCGATCGGCATACGGTCGCGGCCGATAGAAAAGTGGTAAAGCGAGCGCTCGGTCTGCGCACCCCAGAGTTTGTCCGCAGGTACCTTGACCTGGCCCATGGAGTCGAACTCAACGCGGAACTTTGTGTCGTCGATCAATGCGCCTGGTTCATAGTGGCTGCCCTGGATTTGAGGGTTCTTCTGGGGTGTTGCCGCGTCGGGCATGGTGGTTCCTTTCTGGGTGTGAAGCCCTGTAATCATTGAGACTGGCAGTACGAACAGCCAGGAGCCTCTCCGTTCGATGCGGTAAGACTATCTCTTGCCCATGTGTCGCACTCTTGACAAACAGGTAGGCAAGACATGTATCGATGAGAGCGCCCTGGAAAGAAGCCTTTTCTGTGGAAGCGAGAAGCAAGTGCAGAACTATTCTCGAGTTTGCGTCGCATTGGTCATTTCGCTTGGCCGCTAACTGGGAGCTTTCGAGTAATCGCTAATGACAGAGCTTGGTGTGACGTCGGCAGCAATGCACTGCCTGCAGGCTGTCGCGGAGGGAGCCGTGCCGGCCTGGGCTGTCGTTGACAGGGCGGAAAAGCGGAACGGCGATTGACACGGTGCCCCAATGAACAATGTAGAGTGATCGTAAGTCTTAACAAATTAGGACTTGAGGGTGCCTTGCCTATGAACCTCCAAATCGCGGCGCGTGCGGCACAAGGGTTCCTCATCCGGCGACTGGTATCAGGCCCATTCCGGTGTTCGTCCATCCACCTTGTCGCCTTGATCTTGCTCCTGACCGCCGCTATGCTGCCCGGCCAGGCACATGCGCAGCAGCGTGCGGACTCGGACCTCCCGGCACCGGCCCCCGCACTGCCCGACGCGCCCGAGCCTGCGGTAAGCGCACAAACCCCAAGCCCACAGATTCCAGGTCCGCAGGCCGAGGGCGCGCTCAGCGGCACGATCCTTGACGCAAACGGCGGCGTTGTCCACGGGGCCGCGGTCACGGTCGAGAGTGAGACGCACGCGAAGCGTACCGCCCTCTCCGACGAAAACGGATTCTTTCGCCTGCCCGGACTCGCTGACGGCTTGTATGCGGTAAGCATTACAGCGGAGGGTTTCGGGCGGTGGCAGCAAAGCGCGGTGCCGATGCACGCCGGGGAAGATCTCGAGCTGCCGCACATCGTGCTGCCGATTGCCTCGGCGACGACCGATATGCAGGTGGTGTACTCCTCGCACGAAGTGGCCAGGCAGCAGATCAAAGAGGAGGAGCAGCAGCGGCTGCTCGGCGTGATCCCCAACTTCTACAGCAGCTACGTGTGGGAAGCGGAGCCGCTCGCGCCGGGCCAGAAGTTCCAGCTCGCCGGCCGCGCCATTGTGGATCCGGTCGCCTTCCTGGGTGTCGGCCTCGCCGCGGGCGTGGAACAGTGGCGCAACACGTACCCGGGCTTCGGGCAGGGCGCCGCCGGGTACGGCAGCCGCTACGGCGCGGCCTTCGGTACCGGTGCGGTGGCGGTCTTTCTCGGACGGGGCCTGCTGCCTGTGCTGTTTCGCCAGGACCCGCGCTACTTCTACAAGGGCACGGGAACAAACACGGAACGCGCGAAGTATGCCGTCACCCGCGCCTTTATTCAGCGCGGCGATAACGGCCGATGGCAGCCCGCCTATTCCAGCCTGCTCGGCAACTTCGCCTCGGGCGCCATCAGCAATGAATTTCTGACCAGCAGGGACCGCAATGCGGGAAGCACCACGATTGCGAATGGCTTTCTGGGCGTCGGCTTCGACATGGCTGACTCGCTGCTGCGCGAGTTCGTTTGGAAAAGCATCACGACCGGGCCGGCGGCGCGCCGCAAGCCGTAAACGCCCGCTCTTGACACCCTGCGCTCAACTCGGCGATTCTTAAAGTTGACGGCCACAGCGCTATTCAGCTGTGACGCGCCTCCATGCGCCCTGCGCTCCCGCAGGCAGGCGGGCACCTCCACACGCTTGCGCTCCGGCGTGGAAGATCCTCTGGGAAGGGACCATTTTGACAGTTCTGCTCGCCGCGGTACCGTTTGCCCTGCCGCAGGGCCTTGGCTCCATCCTGCCTTTGGTGCTCATCCCGGTTATCTTCTACTTCCTGCTGCTGCGACCGAACCAACAGAAGCAGAAGCAGTGGCAGCAGATGCTGGGCAATCTTAAGTCCGGCGACCGGATTACAACCACCGGCGGCATACGCGGTACCGTGATCGCGCTGCGTGATGACACCCTGCACATTCGGGTCGCACCCGACAACATCAAGCTTGAAGTCGTCCGTAGCGCGATTGCGTCCGTGACCACGGAAGAAGAGAAGTAGCGCCCAGCCACCATGCGGAATACTCCCCGGACTCGTCTCCTCCTGATCCTTGCCACACTGCTTGTGTTTGTCTTCGGCATCCTCGGCATCCCGCGCGGCCTCACGCCCGCGGCGCTCAAGGCTGCCTTGCTCGAGCGCATCCACCTGGGCCTGGATCTGCGCGGCGGCACGCACCTCATCCTGCAGGTCATGGTCGATGAGGCGATCAACGCGACCAGCGATGCCGACCTGGTCCGAATGCAAAGCGACCTCGCCTCGGCCGGCATCCCGGCTACCGGTTCGAAATCGAGCGCCACCCTGATCCAGTTTGCCGGCGTGCCGGTGGCGAAGATGAGCGACGCGCGCACGGCGCTGACCCGCTACGGAAACCAGTACGAGTTTGCCGACGCGACCGGCACGCTGACTGCTTCCATGAAGCCCAGCACGGTCGCTGAGCTCAAGACCAACACGCTGCAGCAGGCGGTCGACGTGATCCGTCAGCGTGTCGACACGCTCGGCGTGTCGGAGCCGGTGATCCAGGAGTACAACGTCGGTTCGAACCAGATTCTGGTCGAGCTGCCCGGCATCGACGATCCGGGCCGGGTCAAAGACGTAATCCAGTCGACGGCGCGTCTGGAAATCCACTTGGTGCAGGGCGGGCCATTTCCGACAGAAGACGCCGCGCGTGCATCACTCGGCGGCACGGTGCCCTTCGATCAGGAGATGGTCCATGCGCAGCCCGGCGCATCGAGCGCAAGCTCGGGGGACCAGGTCTACCTGCTCAAGCGCACGGCCGAGGTGGCCGGCACCGACATCCGCGATGCGCAGGCCGGCACCAACCAGAACACGAATGAGCCCGAGGTCACCTTTTACCTGACGACTTCGGCCGGCAACCACTTTGCGGACTTCACCTCGCAGAACAAGGGCAAGGGGCTGGCGGTCGTACTCGATAACCGGATTCGCGAGGTGGCCAACATTCGGGACCAGATCCGCGACACAGGCACCATCTCGGGCGGCTCCATGAGTGCGCAGGGCGCGCAGGATCTATCGATGCTCCTGAGGACCGGTGCGCTGCCGGCATCAATCCGCTACCTGCAGGAAAGCTCGGTCGGGCCGTCGCTCGGCGCGGACTCAATTCGCCAGGGTGTGCTGGCGTCGGTAGTCGGCATGCTGGCCGTCATGATCTTCATGCTGGTGTACTACCGGGGCGCCGGCATCAACGCCGACCTTGCACTGCTGCTGAACCTGATCATCCTGCTCGGCTTTATGGGCTTCACGCATGCCGTATTGACCTTGCCTGGAATCGCCGGGGTCATTCTGACCATCGGTATGGGTGTGGACTCCAACGTGCTGATCTTTGAGCGGATCCGTGAGGAGATGCGCGCGGGTAAAAGCGCCGTCGCCTCGGTCGATCAAGGTTTCGCTCATGCCTGGACCACAATTGTCGATACACACGTTACGACGATCGTGTCGGCAGCCATACTTTTCATTTTCGGTTCGGGGCCTGTGAAGGGCTTCGCCATCACGTTGACCTTTGGCCTGTTCGCGAACATCTTCACCGCTGTGTTCGTTTCGCGAACCATCTTTGACGCCAACGTAAACCGCCGCGCGCGGGGAGAGGCTATTTCGATATGAGTACTGAAATGAGCAATGAGATCAGCAACGACAAGATTCTGGGGATGCCCCCGGTCATCGGCCGCGGCGTGTTTGTGTTTGCCGCCGGCATGGCGCTGGCAGCAGTCTCCTTCGTGGTCGAGCAGGCCGTCATCAAGGTCGCGCAAAACAACGGCTAGACTTTTCACCCAGGAACAGGATCGTCGCTTGGAACTGTTTGGCCGTACACAGATCGACTGGCTGGGGAAGAAATGGTTCTTCCTCGCTGCCTCTCTCGTGCTCAGCGTTGCGGGTGTGTTGTCACTCGCCTTCTGGCACCATCTGCCGTTGGATGTGGACTTCAAGGGCGGTACGGTGGTGCGCGTCCGTTTTGCGGAGCAGCCTGACCTGGGGCGCCTGCGCGCGGCCACCGCTGCGGCCGGGCTGCACGACGTGCGCATCCAGCCGATCCAGAGCTACGGCACCGCGGATAGCCGTTCGGACAGCCATGAAGTCCTGATCACGCTCGGGCAGGCGGAAACGCGGGAGTCGGCGCTTGATCAGGGTCGCGCCACCATTGTGTCCGCTCTCCAGCGGCGCTATTCAGCGGCTTCAGGGAGCGCGAGCGCAGGCAAGCTCGATCTGGACAACGCCGGCCGCGGCACCCTGGCCGAGTTCCTTGCGCAGGCGAACCTGGAGCACCTGCCCGCCGGGGATGAAGCCCATGCCCGCTACCTCCAGCAGGCAGAAGCAATCCTTGCGTTCCGCGATCAAACCCATGCCGGGCTGCTGGACTCAATCGGCAGCCTTCGCGGCGTAGCCGACCCTTCGGTCGTGCAGGCGCTTGAGCAGGGCGCCTACCTATCGGGCTTTATCGTCCGCAATGCGGAGATCGTCGGGCCGCAGGTCGGCGCGCAGCTCAAAAAGCAGGCGCTGCTCGCGACCGTGTACTCGCTGGTCGGCATGCTCGTGTATCTCTGGTTTCGCTTCGAGTTAATTTACGGCGTAGCCGCAGTGGTCGCAGTCTTCCACGACACGCTCATTACCATCGGCATGTTCTCGCTCACCAATCAGGAGATTTCGCTCACGGTCATTGCGGCGATCCTGACCCTGATCGGCTACTCGATGAACGACACGATCGTCGTGTTCGATCGCATCCGGGAAAACCTGCGGGCCTCGCGCCGTGAGCCTCTGGCCGGGGTGGTGAACCGCTCCATCAACCAGACCCTGAGCCGTACCGTGTTGACCTCGGGTCTCACCTTCCTAACCGCGCTGTCGCTCTACATCTTCGGCGGTGAGGTGCTGCGCGGATTTTCTTTCGCGCTGGTCGTCGGTATCCTGGTCGGCACGTATTCTTCAATCGCCGTCGCAGCGCCGATGCTGGTGGCCTGGCAGGAGCGCCGCGCGGGCTCAGTGCGCGCGGCATCGCTGCCCGCGGCCCGGCGTGCCAAAGCATAGTTCAGGCCTGTTGGCGTCTCGATCAGCATCGAAGGGTCTGTACAAGGCCGCTGCTGTTCCCGGTCCACACGTAAGAGGGGATCCTGAGAGGGCGTGTGAGAACTTCCAACCGGGTCATCCTGAGCGCAGCGAAGGATCTGCTTTTGCTCCATCCGCGCGCGAAAAGCAGATCCTTCCTCGCTTCGCTCCTCAGCGATGACCCTTTTGGGTGAAGTTGCTACGGCTGAATGTCTCACGCGCCGCTGAGGAGCGAGACGGGATTGCCGGCAAGCCTGCTCGCTAGGGAGCCCAAAGCGACGAAGGACCTGCTTTTCGCGCGGTAACGCATGACCACGCGCTTGCCTTCGCTCACAACAGGCCGATGCGCCAGGCGCGCGACCGTCTTTTCAGACGTTTCTCCTATGTGATACAAACACGGTACTCAAAAGTCATCTTGACGAGTTCGCCGGCCTTGCGCTTACGCGAAAACGTTACCCGGAAAAAGTTGGGAACAAAAACTACGGGTCCCGGTGTCTACCTGTTCAACAGAGTTCGCTCCACCCGAGGTACAGGCCATGTTTGAAGATTCACTGATGGAGTCGGGCGGCAAGATCAAGACCAAAAGCAAGTACTACACGAT
>CAXTMW010000111.1:0-12160 GCA_964245455.1 uncultured Acidobacteriaceae bacterium | reverse complement strand
GTTGAGGGTCGTGGCTGCAGAAGCAGCGAGAGTCAAGCTCAAGCCGTTGAGTTGCTCCGTGCCCTTCTGCGGCTGCAGCGGCAGCTTGATGCCGGAGGGTTCTTTCACCATGTAGAGCGCCTGCCTGCCGACCAGTTTGCCATCGACGATGAAGAGCGCTGTGACTACGGGGTTTGTCGGTGAGGTCGTATCCAGCACAAGGTCCTGGATGCGGACAGTGTTGCTGTTCCCGCTAAGCAGATAGCCGCCCGCATGCGTCACTTCGATGGTCCCGGTTGCGAGGTCAATCGCTCCCTCCTTCGCGACAAAGGTTGTTGTGTCGTTCTGAATGGGAGCGCCTGCGAGATCAGTGACCGTGACGTTGAAGCTCGCAAGGTACTTGAGAAAGTCAGAGCTTGCAATGGTGATTCGCCCGTAAACAATGGGGCTGGTCTGGGCATGGAGCGCGACCGAAGCAGCAGCCACAATTGCGGCGACCGAAATGGTTCTTATGAGTGTTCTCATGGGGGAGATCTCCGTTGAAATCGGTTGAGTCGATCGACGAATTCGAACCTCACCGTTCGTCCGTGAGGTTACGGAACGTTCACGATGGGAAGGATCAACGCGTTCTTGCGAAGATTCGTCCACGCCTCGGATCGTACGCCCCCAAGCGTGCCGCCCTCAACCGTGCAAGATACTAACTTGTGTTAAAGCTGATGTAATTCTCACAGGCAAAGTCGGGCGCTAAGGAAGCCGCAGCCGTCGTCCCGCATCGTGACAAGGCTTTCGCGCGTAGGCTATAACGGTTATCTGTATACGGAAGAGCGATACAGAAGAGCAGTACAGCAGAGCGCCACTTCCCTTCGCGGCAGTGGTTCAGCATGGGAGAGAGATGGCAACTGCGGTCGCGGGAAAAGGGCTGGAAGGCATTGTCGCCGCCAACTCGGGCGTGTGCTGGATCGACGGGGAAGCCGGCGTGCTCGCGTACCGCGGCATCGATATTCATGAGCTGGCGGAGCGTTCCTCATTTGAGGAAACGACCTATCTGCTTTGGAACGGAAAGCTGCCGAGTGCGTCCGAGCTTGCCGACTTTACCGCGAGCCTTGCCGGCGCGCGCGAGTTGCCCGCGCCAATCATTGCCATGCTCCGCGACTTCCCGCGTACCGCAACGCCGATGGAAGTGCTGCGGACCGCGGTCTCCGCGCTGAGCTTTTACGACGCGGACGAGAAGGCAGTCGACCACACCAGCAATCTCCGCAAAGCCTTCGCACTGACCGCGCAACTGCCCATGATCGTCGCCGCGTGGGAGCGCATCCGCACCGACCAGGAAGTGGTACCGGCGGATAAGTCGCTTTCGCACGCCGGCAATTTCGTGTGGATGCTGCGCGGCGAAAAGCCGTCCGAAACCGCTACCAAAACCTTCGATGTCGCGCTGATTCTCCATGCCGACCATGAGCTGAACGCGTCCACCTTTGCCGCACGCGTCATCGCGGCCACGCTGGCCGATATGCATTCCGCCATCACCGGCGCCATCGGCGCGCTCAAGGGCCCGCTACACGGCGGCGCCAATGAAGCCGTCATGCACATGCTGTTCGCGATCGATAAAGCAGGGGCCGACCCGGTCGAGCACGTCCGCCACATGCTGGCCGAGAAGAAAAAAGTGTCCGGCTTCGGTCATCGCGTCTACCACACCGAAGACCCGCGCGCGACGCACCTGCGGCGCATGTCCGAAGAGCTCGGGAAGGCGGACGACAACAGCAAATGGTTCGACATGTCGCGCGCGATCGAGCTTTATATCAAGACCGAGAAGAAGCTCAACGCCAACGTCGACTTCTACTCCGCCTCCACCTACACCACGCTCGGCATCCCCATCGACCTGTTTACGCCCATCTTCGCGGTTAGCCGCGTCGCCGGCTGGGCCGCGCACGTCATCGAGCAACTCGACGACAACCGCCTGATCCGCCCGCGCGCTGAATACACCGGCCCCGCGTACCCTGCAGCCTACGTGCCGGTGGAGCAACGCTAAGACCCCCTGCGCGGGAGGCGGCCCTTTCAGGGCGAGTATCGTTTGAGAAGCAAGGCGGGGTACTACTCCGCCTTGCTTCTCAAAGAAAACATGTCACGAAGTGACCGCCTCCCGCGCAGGGAGTCTTGCTCTTACTTCCGGCTCGCCGGCGGCACGATGCCGTTCATGCGGAGATATTCGACGAGTTGGCCGTAGTGGTCGTTGTCGTGCGCGAGCATGGCACTGACCATGCCGACGCGGGTGGAGCCTTTGGCGTCCAGGGCAGCAAAGGCGTTTTCAGGCGTGATGGTCGCGATCGCGGCGTGGTCGTAGACGTAGGACTGCTTCAACGTGGCGAGGATCTGGTCGCGTGTGGTCACCTTGGCCATGTCGGCGCGGGTCACCGGAACGGGTCCGCCGAAGCTGCTGAGAAAGCCGAAGTTGGCCGAGGCCAGGTGCTTGACCTGCGCGGAGAAGTTGCTGACGCCGTCATACAGGCCGATCTTCGAGGAGGGGGCAAAGTCAAACTTGTCGGCGGGCATGGCCTCGGCAAGGTCGGTGATCTCTTTTTGCTGGCTGGAGAGCAGCTTGTCGAAGACCTGGGCCGGTGGGAGCATCGTGCCTGGGGCTGCGCTGCTCGCGGCCTGGGCGAGCGTACAGGCAGGCAGGGCGAACCCGGCGGCGAACGCAAGGGTGAAAAGGGAGTAGCGGATGGGCATAGAACTCCTTGAAAGCTGCTTCTGGTCTTTCGAAGCAAGTACCGAAGCGAGTGCGCTGCCAGCGTAGCAGAAGCGCGGGTGAGGAGCGGCGTAAACTTGTTCTAGATGGATCGCATTTACATGGACGCGAACGCGACCACACCTCTGCTGCCCGAGGTGTTCGAAGCGATGCGCCCGTACCTGATGGGTGCTTTTGGAAACGCGTCGTCGATCCACCATTTTGGCCAGCAGGCACGCATGGCGGTCGAGGCGGCGCGGGAGCAGGTCGCTGCGGCGCTAGGCGCGCGCGCCTCCGAGATTGTATTTACCAGCGGCGCGACGGAAAGCGACAACCTGGCGCTGTTTGGTGTGTTGGGCAAGGCGCTCGATCGCGGTGAGCCGGCGCACCTGATCACGACGGCTATCGAGCACCACGCGGTACTCCATGCCGCGGAGGCGCTTGAGGCACGCGGTGCGCGCGTCACGTATCTTCCGGTGTCGAGTGAGGGCGTTGTGGACCCGGCGCAACTTACCGAGGTGCTTGCCGCCGCACCGCACATCAGGCCGGAAGCGACGCTTGTCAGCGTGATGCTGGCGAACAACGAGACAGGCGCGATCCAGCCCCTGCCGGAGATCGCGCGGATCGCCGCCGAAACTGATGTATGGCTGCACACGGATGCAGTACAGGCGATCGGCAAGCTGCCCGTCAACGTCAAGACGCTTGGCGTGGATCTGCTGACGCTCTCCGGCCATAAGCTGCACGGGCCGCAGGGCGTTGGCGTGCTGTGGGTGCGGCGTGGCACGCCCTTGCAGCCGCTGTTCTACGGGGGCGCACACGAGCGGCAGCGACGCGCCGGGACTGAGAATTTGGCCGGCCTGGTCGGGCTGGGGGCGGCCATCCGGATCGCGCGGCAGGCCCTGACAGACGGGACGATTGAGCGGATTAGCACCTTACGCGACAGGCTGGAGCGCGGCCTGCTGGCCCGCATTGACGAGTGCGGCGTGAACGGGCCAACCGCGCCCGGCGCGCGGCTCGCGAATACGACCAATCTCTGGTTTGACCACCTGGAGGGCGAGGCGCTGGTCATCGCGCTCGATCTGAAAGGCTTGGCGCTCTCGGGCGGCTCGGCCTGCGCCTCCGGGGCCACCGAGCCCTCGCACGTGCTGACTGCGATGGGTGTCGGCGCGCATCGTGCACGGGCGAGCCTACGCTTTTCACTCAATCGGCTGACAACCGCACAGGAAGTGGATCGAGCGCTGGAGCTGGTACCGGCGGCTGTCGCCCGTTTACGCCAGCTGAGCCCGGTTTATAAAAGAGAGTGTGTCGCGGTTCTATAGGTTTCGACTGCAGGTTGAGAGCTCCGCAATCTACTTGCGGCTTTGAAAAACGCGCGCCATGAGCCGGCGAACCACGGCTGACGGCAGACAGGCGAAGATCAAGCCGCCCAGGAAAACCAGTCCTCCGAGCGTCCCCACAACGATCTCGAAGGCTCTCATGGCTTGATCGTCTCACACGCACTTGCTTTGCCCGCAAACGCCGCCGCAACGCATGCGCGATACTGGATACATGCCTGCTGCGCACAACAATACGGTCGCGGTCGCGATGTCGGGCGGGGTTGACTCTTCGACGGTGGCGGCGATGCTCAAGGCTGAGGGATACGACCTGATCGGCCTGACGCTGCAGCTATGGAACCAGCGCCGCCTTGCCGGCCATGAGGGTATGCCGGAGCAGGTCCAGGGCCGCTGTTGTTCGATCGACGACGTGTATGACGCACGGCGGGTCGCGGAAATGCTCGATCTGCCGTATTACGTGGTGAATGAGCAGGCCCGGTTTGAGCGCGACGTGGTACAGCCGTTCGTGAGCGAATACTTGGCTGGGCGCACCCCGATTCCCTGCTCGCTATGCAACAACCACCTGAAGTTCGACCAGCTGCTGCTGACCGCGCGGCAGATCGGCGCGGACCGCATCGCCACCGGTCACTACGCGCGCAACCACTGGGACCCGGAGCGCGGCCGCTGGGTGCTGAGCCGGCCGGCGGACCGCTCCAAGGACCAGACCTACTTCCTGTTCGGCCTGACGCAGGATCAACTCGCTCACACCCTCTTTCCTCTTGGCGAGATGCAGAAGCCTGTCGTCCGCGAGCTTGCTTCTACCGCGGGTCTTGCCGTCGCGACCAAGCCTGACTCGCAGGAGATCTGCTTCATCCCCGGCGGCGATTACAAGCGCTTTATCGATGCCTACCTGGAAGAGCAGGAGCGGGAGCTGCCGGAAACAACGGGTGCGCTCGTAGGCTCAGGCGGAGCTGCGGTCGGCACACATGCCGGGATCCATAACTTCACGGTTGGGCAGCGCAAGGGTTTGGGCCTGTCCGGGCCGGACCCCTTGTACGTTATCCAGATCGATCCGGCGTCGAACGCTGTGACGGTCGGACCGGAGGCGGCGCTATTTCGCACGACATTCCGCGTAAAGCAGCTGAACTGGGTCAGCGTCGCTGCGCCAACCGGGGAGCTCAGAGTCGACGTAAAGATACGGCACCGCCACGAACCGGCGCCTGCGACGCTCCGTCTCGTAGGAGACGACGAGGTAGAGGTTAACTTCGACCAGCCGCAGCGGGCAATCACTCCGGGGCAGTCCGCCGTCTTCTACCTGCGCGACGAGGTTGCCGGCGGGGGATGGATTGTCTGAGAGGCTGCCGTACCGGTAGCCGCGAAATCTTCTTCCATCACAGGGGTGCGTCCGGCCGGGTAGGCAGGGTCGTCATGGCCGTTTGCGGCATGTTTTTTGCCGAACAAGGAATCAATCGTCGCTTGGAATCCCTGAAACAGGTGGCTTACGCGGCGGGCCGGCTTGGCAACGCCGGCCTGCACGGTCGAGCCGGCGTGCGAGATGCTGCCGAGCACAGCCGCCACCATATCGTCGACCCTGGCCGCCTGCGCCTTGGTTTTATCGACCACATCGTCCACGGTGGAGTTGACGTGCTTGGCCTGATCGCGCACCGTCCCTGAGATTTCTACAACGTGGCTGGTCACCGTCTTTACCTTGGGCGTTACGTCCTGCACGATGGACTGGACGTTTTGCACAATGCCCTGCGCGCTGCCGACCAGCGGCATTGCCTTGCCTTTCACTTCTTCCACAATCGCCATGAGCTTCTTGAGCGCTGTTGTAACAGCAAAGTAGAGGCCCAGAAAAACGCCTGCCTGGATGACGATGCTGAGAACGACGGCGATGGTAAAGATCAGGGAAAGTGTGTGATCCGGTTCGGGCACTTGCATGGTTTTAAGCTCTCGTGGATCGTGTTAAGGGTGAAGGGGAGCGGACTTCAAAAAGCGAGCCCGGAACTCAGCGAGCTCCGGGCGCCTGCTCTAACTAGCTACGCTCCACGCTGTTGCTACCAGTGCTTGGGATCAATTCTTCCGAGCCGGCAGCCGGAACGGTGGTCTCCACATACGCCTGGCGGCCGGCGTCGTAGGAGGCCTTCAGCTTTTCCTTCTGCTCGGCAACGCTGGCTGCACTCTGGCTGTAGGCTTCGTTGATCTTTTGACGCCCGGCTTCGACGGCTTCCTTGCCTTTGTCCACCAGCTCGCTCACCTGCCCTTTGCCGGCGGTGACATACTCGTTGACCTGGCCCTTGCCGCGCTCGACGTACTCGCCAAGCTGGCTCTTGTAGTCCGAGAACTGGCTCTTGCCCTGCTCTACATACTGGCCGGCGGTGCGCTGGGCTTCCTGGCTGCGCTGCTTCGCAGTCTCAGTAGCGCCGCGCGCGCCGGCAATCAGCTCTTCACGCGTTTGCTGCCCAGGGCGGGGCGCATACAGAACGCCCAAAAGCGAGCCGAGACCGAGACCTGCCAGAAACCAGCTGAAACCACTGCCACCATTTGAATTGTCGGACATTCGGGTTCTCCCTTCATGACTGCCTGATACTTCCCGGTGCGGAAGCGCGAAGCAGTTGTCCACGAGGTAGATGCAGACCTTGGACCGCGTGCTGTACCTGCGTGGAAGGAAGAAGGTTAGCGCGGAAACGGAGCAACGAAAAGGCCTCGCTGCTGGCGAGGCCTTTTCACTTGGTGCTTTGCCGCTCGTTTATGGAACCTGCACGCTGACTACAGTGTTGGCCGTGGTGCTGCCGCTGGTGCCGGTGATTGTCGCGGTGTAGGTTCCGGCGGGCGTGCCATTCGCATTGTTGTTGGAGCTGCCGCCGCAACCCAGAATCCCCAGGGTGCCGACCGCAAACAGGGCCAGCAGCATGGACTGCAGGAGGTGCTGCCACGACCTGCGGCGCGCCGGCATGCCCCAAAGCAGGACCGAGCAAAGCGCGACGCCGCCGCCAAGCGCGAGCGCGCGACGCAGAGGAGCGCCGCCCGGCTCGCCGTTGTGCGGCGTTGCCAAATGTGCCACCGTGGCGCTGGTGGTGATGTTGAAGGTGACGGTTGCGGCGGTGTTGGCAGCCACATTGACAGAGGGCGCGATGGAACAGCCCGGGACTGCGCCGGCGATGCTGCGCTGCACCGTGCAGGTGAGGTTTACCGTGCCGCTAAAGCCGTTGATGGGCGTGATGGTGACTGTGCCCGGCGCTGCGACCCCGAGCGTCTGCACAGTGACGCCGTTGGTCGGACCTGACAACGCAAAGCCCGCACTGGTGCCGGTCGTTCCTCCGCTGACATTAACACTGGTTGTAGCGGAAGCAGCGCCAGAATAATTCGTATCGCCTCCGTAGCTAGCCGTGATCGTGTTGCTGCCGTTCGCGAGAGCCGCGCCCGGGACGACAAAAGTTTCAAAAAGAGCAATCTGGCTCGTCTGCGTTGTTCCTTGCAAAACCGGACCGGAAGGTTGGAAGCTAGTGCCGTTGGCTGAAAGCGTAATTGCGCCGGTGGGCTGTGCGCCGATGCTATCGGTCGCGAGTTCGACAATGATCTTTACCGAAGCCGACGCCACGATGCTTGTGGAGCTCACCTGGTAGAAGCCGAGTTGCGTGCCACCCTTGACGATGGTCAGGCCGACAGCCGGGGTTGGACCGCTTGCGCCATAGCTCGCATCGCCGTTGTTATTATTGCCGTTATAGCTGGCGGAGAAGCTATACGTACCCGGCGCGAGCGTGTTGAAGTCAAACTCGCTCAGGCCGGACGCATCCAGAATCTGCGTCCCGTAGGAAGTTCCGTTGTTGAAGAGTGTTACGGTGCCGGTCGCTGGGCCGTGCGAACCAACGCTGAGTGCATTCTGGTTTGCTGGTATAACCTGCGCTGCTGTGACATAACCGTAAAGAACAGGATTCAGGGCAACCTGCTGATTCGTCGCGGGATTGACTGCGAAAACCTTTAGGAAGGGATTACTTGCCTCGGGAGTGACACTGACGGCAATCGATCCTGAAGTGCTTGCCGCGTCCGAGACGTCTCCCGGGTAATACGCCTTGATGTTGTAGCTGCCTCCAGGCAGAGTGTTGACCGTGATGGAGCCGGCACCGGAAGCAAGCGGAATGTACTCCTGAACAGCCGCCCCAGCCTGATTGACAGGCCCGGTGATCGAGACTGTGCCTGTCGCGGTCGCAGGCGTGACAGCCGTGTTCAGAGTCACATTGGAGCCGTGCACGATGCTGATCACGCCCGGGTTGGATGTCAGCGAAACATTTGTCGATGTGAACGTTGCGCCCGGCCACGCGGCAATCAGTGCAGCGGCGTCGACGCTGCCGAGGCCGGTCGCGAGATCGTAGCCTGTGCCCGCGTTGTAGCCGGTGAGGAAGTCATTGGAGCCGCAGCTTGGCGATCCGGGAACACACGGGACGGAATTGTTCCCTACTGTGATGTCGTGGAAGACGGTGCTGTAGGTTGAAGGCGTGTTTGCGAGGTTATAGAGCACATTGTCGGCAACACCGAGGCGGGTATTCGCACCTAGCGACTCGATCACCAAGCTGAGAACTCCGGCAAACGCCGGGGTTGCGGCGGACGTTCCACCGATCGGATCGAGATAAAACGAGCCGTCAGACGCCGGTTGACAATCCGTGTAAGTAGTAGCGACCGAGCCGGTACTTACGTCGACAGCCCTGAAACCGGCTCCATCTGTGGTGCTGTCGGAACAAAGGCCCCAAACGACAGGGTGCTGATCGCCCGTTGCGGCAAAGAGTGAAACGTCCGGGATCGAGCGGTTCGGCAACTTCACGCCATTTAGCGTTACGTTTGACTGAAAGGGCGGCGTCGCGTAGCCGCTCAACACGCCCGGGCAGTTGCCGTTTTGATCCAGGGGCAGGCTGCATACGGCGAGGCTGCTCGTTCCGCCGCTGCCTGCCGCGAGGATTGTATTGCCGTTGTACTGGGCGGCTCTGGTGGTGGCGTAGGGACTCGCCGGATTAATCGAAATAGAGTCGTTCCAGGGGTTCTCCGGAATGTAGCCAAGCACGGAACCGTAAGTTGCGTTATTGCTGCTGCTGACATATTGTGCGAAATTTGTCGCGAGCGCATCGAAGTCTGTTCCACCGACAGCCACGTTGAACGGAGTAGAGGCGAGCCCACTAACCGTTAGGCCGCCTGATGCCGGCGTACCGTCAGGATTCCCAGCAGCGCAGGAATCGGTGCCGGAATCCCCGGTCGCCACCAGCACTGTTATTCCTTGCGCAGCAGCCTGCTGATAGGTTTCATATGTAATCAGGCTATTGCCCGCACCGAGGTTCGCTTCGCAATTTCCGAAGCTAATGCTAAGCAGCGCGACCTCATTGTCCTCAATCGCACGAAGTTCAGCGTCTTTGAGACCATCCTGGAATAAGTAAGTCGGAGCGCTATAGAAGTATATGTTTGCTTTCGGGGCGAGCGCAGCCGCGAACTCCGCATCGACAAGCGCCTCAGTCCCAGTTCCGTCGCTTAAAACCCCGGGGTCGCCACCATCGGTGACCTTGTTTACAGGTACCGGCGAACTCTCCTTTAGAAAAAGTCGGCGAAAGTTCGCGTAGTCTGCCGTATTTAAGTCAGAGTAGTTGACGATCCCGATGTTGACGCCCGTTCCGTCCTGCGTTGCAGTGCCCTTGTTCCTGTTTAGTCCATTCGGGGCGTCATAAATTGTGGAGACGTCGGACGGCGTTATAAAAACAAATGGCGTCTGGCCGATAAGCCCGGTTAGTGCCGGTTTCTCACTGTTTGGCGTCACGGAAATGGTTTGCAGGGTGCCATCCTTCGCTGCGACCTGCGTCCGGGTGCCCAGCACATGCTGCGCCTTCGCCCTGAAATCGTTCAGCGGCGAAATGCCCGCCACCACCGGCGCGAGCGCGGCCGGGATCTCCGGGTCGCTCGCGTTGCTGTGGTGCGTTTCCCCGTTCACCACATACGTGTGGATGCTGGTGTGAAACGCCTGCGCGACCTGGCCGGTGGTCCCGGAGAACTGGATCAGGTTGCGGCCGGCCGGTACGGCCTCGATCTTGAAGCCCTGGCTCGTGAGCCAGGCTTCCACCGTCTGTAGATCCTGGTCAGAGATGCCGAAGTTTGCACCGTAGCTCGCCGGGGTCAGCCATTTCCGGTAGCCGGGCGCGTTTGGGTCCTGCAGCTGGCCCATGTACTCGCGCAGCGCCTCGGCCTGGGCGGGGCTGCGCCGCAGCAGCAGCTGCATCCTGCCGGTCGCGAGGCTTGGCGACACGGCTCCCTGGTCGTAGCGGGCCTGCGCGAGCGGATGCGTATTGCCCTTGAGCGTCACCAGCGCCTCATTGGTCACGGGCGCGGTGATCTGCACCGAAGGCGTCGCCAAGGGGCCGCTGCCGGTTTGCGCGAACAGTCCGGAGGGTGCGAGGAGCGCGGGCAAACACGCGGCAAGGAGGCTTCGGTACCGGAGAAGGGCGGGCTTGGGTCGCATCGTGTGATCCATAGGTCCTGTTTGGTGCAGGTGGCGGTGTGGGCGTACGCGGAGCAGCGAACCCGAGCGTTTACGGCCGCTGCGGAGCCTCGTTTGGCACTTGTAGTGCGAACAGAAAGCCAAGTCAAGTTACCGCGGGCGAACAGGTGCGCCGTTGTTGACGCCGCCCCACCAGGAAAGTTGCGGAAGGATGAAAACTTTTCTTGCGCGCCTGTTCCAATTCGGTAGGCCCTTCCGCCGCACGAACAAGCGGCGAATCGGCTGAGGGCGGCTGCTGTTCCGTGTTTGACACAGAGGAACCCGCGCTTTAGCGTTCGAGAAGACGGCGTCTGCTTATGCCGGCGAGCTTTTAAGTGCGGCCAAGGCTGCGCTGTCGCTTTCCAAAGCTTCCAGAGCTTTCTGAGGATTGAGGTTTCATGCTTCGCGCTCCTTCCCTGCTTGCCGCCGCAACCCTTCTGCTCGCCACCGCCGGTCTAGCCCAAACCTCGGCATCCCAGAACTCAGCTTTAAGGAGCACCCCAAGCGCGAGCGCGCCCCTGGACCCGGAAACCGCGCGCGAGTTGAGGGCTTTCCAGGCGCGCACGACCGTGAAGGTCTTGCCGAACGGGTTGACGCTGGTGCTGTCGGAGCGCAAGGGCGCGCCGGTCTTCTCATACTTCACCATCGTGGACGCGGGCGACGCGAATGACCCGACCGAGCAGTCCGGCCTCGCGCACATGTTTGAGCACCTGGCCTTCAAGGGCACCGAAGACATCGGGACTAAGGACTACGCGGCAGAAAAAGCCGCGCTCGCAAAACTCGAAGCCGCGTACGCGGCCTATGACGCGGAACAGGAGAAGCGCGTCGGGCAGGACCCGGCAAAGCTGAAGCAGCTCCATGACGCGTACCAGAAGGCCGAGGCGGACGCGAACGCCTACGTGATCCCGAACGAGTTCACGGAGATTGCCGAGGCCAACGGGGCGAACGGGCTCAACGCGGAAACCTCGCTCGACGACACGCGCTACTTCTGGTCGATGCCGGAGAACCGCTTTGAGCTATGGGCCTACCTGGAAAGCGACCGCATCGCGCACCCTGTGCCGCGGCAGTTCTACCGCGAGCGCAGCGTAGTGGAGGAAGAGCGGCGGATGCGAGTCGACGCGAGCCCGACCGGCCGACTGGTGGAGCAGTTCCTGGCCGCGGCCTACGTGGCGCACCCGTACCACCGCCCCAACGTGGGCTACCAGAGTGAGCTCGACCACATCACGGCGACCGAGGCGCTGCGCTTTCACGAGCACTATTACGTTCCGTCGAACATCGTGATCGCGGTGGTCGGCGACTTTTCCAATGCGCAAGCACTGCCAATGCTGGAGAAGTACTTCGGGGCTATCCCGGACGGCGGGCCCAAGCCGCAGGGCGTCATCACGGTGGAGCCGCCGCAAAAAGCCGAGCGCACGGTGACGCTCGCCGACCCTTCGCAGCCGATGTACCTCGAGGGCTATCACCGGCCCGACTACCGCGACCCGGATGACGCGGTGTACGACGCGATCCAGGACATTTTCTCGAACGGCCGCACCTCGCGCCTGTACCGCAGCCTGGTGCGCGACCAGCGCATTGCTGCCGAGGCGGAAGGATTTACCGGCTTTCCCGGCGATAAGTATCCGGGGCTGTTCGGCT
>CAXTMW010000110.1:3521-12307 GCA_964245455.1 uncultured Acidobacteriaceae bacterium | reverse complement strand
TCCACCCACCGCTCCGGCGATCTTTCTTTTCCAGGGATGGAACGGCGCAGGATGGAACAGGGCAGGGCAGGCGGTCCGCTGTGCGGCTCTGCGTCATAAACGTACTTCGCTGTATCGATCCAGGGCACACACCCACTCGCTAGCTGCTGCTCTGCATGCGTATAGTGGGTGCGTTCAGTAGCGGAGTTCGTAAACCGTAAAAACCGACAGGCTCACTTGGATTCGGGCCATGCGAAAGCTGCTCAGCAAAGAGGAGGTCGCCGTCACCCTGAACCGACAGCAGAGCCTCCGTTACAACCCGCTTGATCGGGTTTGTATCGGGGCGCCCTTCGGGCAGCGTTTCCCGCCGCCGCTTCAGGGAACGACAAAGCTTTATGGCCCTATCGACAAATCTCTCGCATTGGGTGTGCCTGCTGGCGGGCATCTTCCTGGTTCTCACGGCATTTCTGCTCCGCGACATCGTCGAGGAGCGGCCGACCGCCCGGATAGGGCCCGCCGGAAGCCGGGAAAACCGTCGTCGATCCGGCTATGGCCGGCGGCTCATCCTGGTGGTCATCGGCGTCGGGGCCGCGGCATACGGCATCTCCCGCATCCTGCTCTAGAGGCCGCCGGCTCAAAGCCCTCAGGGGAGCGACCGCTACTGGCGGCCCCAGCGGTATACCACGCCCAGGGTAAAGCCCAGGTTCTCCTGGAAATCGCTGCCGAAATTTGTCAGCAGGTAGTTCGGCATCAGCCGCACCGCAAGCGCCGGGCCCAGGTTGTAGTCCACCGCCGCGCCCACGCTCACCGCCAGCTTGTTGCCGTCGTTGTACAAGCCAACGTCGTTCGCAGGGAAGCCGCCGGTTCCCGTGCTGGAATTGCCATGCGCAATCCCGGCCAACACCTGCGCGTTCCAGTCCCAGTGCTGCGACTGGTAAAAGCGGTACTGCGGCCCACCCATAAAGGTGTACTGGCTGATGGACGGCTTAAACACCTGGTACTGGAAATTGTCTGTGATCGCCGTGCTGTAGTACCCGCGTACATCGCCCGTAATCCCCAGCTTGGGCCGAATCCATTCCGTAATCCCCGCGTTCCACGCCGCTTCCGTGCTGTGCTGCAGGGTGTGCCCGGGCCGGAATCGCAGGTAGCCACCGCCCGCGTACACCTCAAACTTGTGCGAGTAGGTGTCCTGCTCGATTGCCTGCTCCCGCAGGCGCCGCCGCGCGTTCACGCGGGCTTGCGCATCCCGCAGCACGCGCGCCCGCTCTCCCTGGCTCGATGGCGTCGTCTGATCGTTGACCTGGCTGGCCGCCTGGTCCGGCGCGGTGGTCTGGGCATGCCCATGGATCGAGGAAACCGCGCCGGCAAGGGCGAGCGCGGATAAAGTACGGCAGCGGTGCTGAAACAAAGCTTGACGCCTCCACAAAGCCGCGAGTCTCCCCGCGCCACCCCTATTAAACCACTGTCGCCGCGCCCCGATGAGTTTGAGCGTCCTTCGTCCGCCTCGGTACACCCAAGTTGCCGCCGAATCTTGCATTCGCAAGACCGCTACGGTACACACGAAGACGGGCCTCTACCACGGCCCGGAGGAGTGTAGCGCGATGCGCTTTCTATTAGGCCTGGTTCTTGGCGTCCTTCTGCTGCCGGTCAGCGCATACTGCTGGTTCCGGTTCGGTCATCCCCCGGTGGCTGTCACCGATCCTGCCCTGCCCTTTGAAAAGCAGATCGTGCACGTTCCGCTGCACGCCCGTATCGATCGCGAAGCACCCGCGCACGCGCCCATTGAGGCAAGCCAGGCCAACCTACTGCTCGGCGCGCAGGTGTACCGCGAGCAGTGCAGCAGCTGCCACGGCCAGTATGATCGACCGTCCGCCTTTGGCCCGCACATGTACCCGGTGACGCCGCAGTTGTGGGCACCCCACGGTCATGGTGTGGTGGGCGTCAGCGACGACCCGCCGGGCGAAACCTACTGGAAAGTAAAGTACGGCATCCGCCTGGCCGGCATGCCCGCCTATGCAAAGGTCCTCAACGAGCCGCAGATGTGGCAGGTTTCTCTCCTGCTGGCCAACGCCGACAAGCCGCTGCCGCCGGAGGTCGTCGCCATCCTCAAGGCGCCGGTATCAGGTGTGACGCCGACCACGGGAGCGAACGGAACAGCAATACCGGCACAAGTGCCCGCCGGGAACTAAGCGCTGCCACGGCGAGCGACGGCCCAGCGCCCTCAGAGGTGTGCGCGAAGTTCATCAAGAGGAACCTGGTCATCAATAGAAACGAGGTCATCCTGAGCGTAACGAAAAGGATCTGCTTTTACTTCACCCTAAGCGCAAAGCAGATCCTTCGTCGCTTCGGACACCCCAGCGAGCAAGCTCGCCGGGGACCCCGTCTCGCTCCTCAGAATGACCCCCTTTTTCGAGCGTGAGGTGAACGCCGATGGAACTTCGCGCACACCCTCTCAGTACCGCGACTTCACCACGTAGGTGATCCCGGTCGTGAACTGGAAGGAGTTGCGCACGTTCGGCGGCACGGCCACCAGCGGGTCGTTCAGGTAGCTGTCGATGGTCCCGACCGTAAACGCCAGATTCCGGTATGCCGGGAAGGTAAACGTGTTTGTCTCCTGCGCCGAGTAGTCGCGGGCCGCGTTGTACGCCGGCACATACGAGAGCTGCTGGGTCAACACAACGCCGCGCTTCAGTTTCAGCACGTAGCTCGCCGAAAACGTGGACCCGATCAGCTCCTGGTTTGTGCCTGAAGCTGAGGTAAGAAAGGTCTGCCGCTCGTACTGGAGGGTCCCTTTTAGGTCCAATTGCTGCGTCGCCCGCTTAATAGCCGTCACACCCAGCCCAAAGCCGAATACATCCTGCTGGTCCAGCCCCTGCGAGTAGTTGTGGTCGAAGGCAGTCTGCAGCAGTCCGTACACGCGACTCGCCACATACTCATCCCGCTCCGCATCCGCATGAAAGATAGACGTTTTGGTGTAGCTCGCCGGAATCAGCGTGCCGCCGCTCAGGTAAGCCGGCTGCGTGATCTTGCCGTACGAGCTCGAAAAATCGACCTGCGTCCGGTTCCGCGTGGTCAGCCAGGTGACGGTGGGTACAGTCCGCACCAGCCCGACGGCGCTGGTATAGCTGTACTGGTTTTGCGTTCCCTGCACCAGCGTCACACCCGCGGTCGCGTTGCCGTTCCATCCCTGGTACAGCCGCGGCCCCTCCCGCAGCTGGCGGTCAAAGGTTTTCTCATCCAGGATGTACTGCGCCTGCTTCACCGGGATCGGGCTCCTCGCCGGGATGATCCGTTCCGCACGCGCTTCGCGAGGCTGCTCCGCAGGCAGCGGCATGGTCCCGGGCCGGACCGTAATCGCATCGCCATCCACATGCACGGTGCCGCGCGCCACATCGGCCACATAGTGCCGAAGGTGCACACCCGGCTTGTTTTCCAGCACCACGTAGCCGGTTGCCGTACGCAGCGCCTTGATCTTGCTCCACGGCACGCTGATCGGGCCCAGCTCATCGGTGTCGAAAAACACTGTTCCGTCTACTTCGCGGTCCAGCTTGCCGCTCAGCGTGTCCCCATTGCTGAAAATCAGGGTGTCCCGCGGGCCGGTACTCTTCGGAGAATCGCCGCCGGGAGGCGTTGCCCATGCCGGGGTTGCCAGAAGCAGGTATGCGGCACTCCATGACAGGGAGCGCCCTCGAAGCGCGAAAGTACGGGCCATCAGTCCCCGATACTACCGCGTCCGCTTTTCACGGTCGAAACTCGAAGGTACTCTGCACTTCCAGTGCGTGTCCCGGTTACCTGGCCTTACTCCGGTAATGCCTACTCTTCCAACACGAAGCCGGGTGCTCCTTGCAGAAGATAACGGAGGTTGTAATTCCGTACCCCCTGGAGAAAATTTTCAGATTGCAGGTTTACCCCGAGCATCTTTGCCCTGACAAAAGATCACCAAGAGGATGATACTGCGACCGGGTAACACCCGCCGCGCTATGCGCCTGTCCACTGTTTCGAGGGAGAAATCATGTTCGCCAGGATCGCCTCAGCCTCTATTGCTGTTTTGCTAAGCGCCACCACACTGTTTGCCGCAGACCCGGAGCGGCCCTCGGCTCATTTCAAGGTCTCCTCGCCAACCGCCGTTCCCGGCCGGGTGCTGGCACCGGGCAGCTATACCATCCATGTCGTGGACCATCTTTCTGATCGTTACATCGTCAGCGTCGATGGCACAGGCGGTAAGAACCACACGCTCTTCATCGGCATTCCTGACAAGAGCGGTCTTGGCAGCTCACAGGGCGAGCAAACCTGGGGAACGGACGTGAGCGGCGCAACCTACCTCAAGGGCTGGAGCTTCCCCTCCCTGCCCACCGCGCTTGAGTTTGCTTACCCGAAAAACGACGCCGTCGCCGTCGCTAAGGCGAACAATGCGCAGGTACCCGCGATCGACCCCGAGTCGGAAGGCATGCTGAGCAAGACCAGCCTGTCCAAGGATGAAATGCACATCATTACGCTGTGGCTGTTGTCGCCCACCAGCGTAGGGCCCAACACCCCCGGCGGCGTACAGGCCGTTAAATACAGCCAGGGCCAGCTGGCTAGCAATGCTCACCGACCCGCCAAGCTGCCCCACACCGCAAGCCTGCTTCCCGCCTTTTCGCTGGTCGGTCTGTGTTCCCTGCTGCTGGCCATGGGCCTGCGCACGGCGCGCTTCACGGCGAGACGCTAGCGCAGCCATGCGTCGTCGCCTTCACGGCTTGGACCTTCACGGCCTGGAACAGGCCTGCTGGGCTATCGCACTGGCTTCGGCAGCGTGGATCGCGTGCGCCTACGGGCAGGCCCACGCCGCTGCCCGACAGCTCCCAGCGGTGGCGCACGCCGCGGAACGCACGACACCGGCCGGTGCTGTCCTCGGCGAGCTCAGGATTCCAAAGATCGGGCTCGCCGTGCCGGTCATCGAGGATGACGATACGCGGAGCCTGCTGCGCGGCGTCGGCCATATCCCGGGTACCGCCATGCCGGGCGGCCTGGGTACGGTCGGCCTTGCCGGCCATCGCGACACGTTCCTGCGGCCGCTCGCCAACATCGCGCCGCGCATGGAGATCGAGGTATCCCGCGGCTCCGCCATGTACCGCTACATCGTCGACTCGACCGAGATCGTGCACCCGGAGGCGGTCGGAGTTCTGGACGAGGGGAACAAACCCGAGCTGGTCCTCGTGACTTGTTACCCCTTCCACTACATTGGCGCCGCGCCCCTGCGTTTCATCGTGCATGCGCATCTCCTGTCGTTGACGCCGGAGCGTTTGGTTCCGGAAAGCACAATTCAGTAAATCTGCCGGCTGTCCGTCTGGATAACATTCCAGCAATAGCCGGGCCGGCCGACGGGCTCTCGCGAGCTAAAATCAAATCATGGCGATCACCCGCGAACAGGCTCTGGACTACTTCCACTCGGACGACTTGCTCGGCCTCGGCATGGATGCGGACGCCCAGCGCCGCAAGCTCCATCCGGAAGGCGTCGTCACCTACATCATCGATCGCAATATCAACTACACCAACTTCTGTACCGAGTACTGCACCTTCTGCGCCTTCTACCGGCCGCTCAAAGGCAAACTCGCGAGCGAAGGCTACATCCTCGACTTCGACACGATTTACGCGAAGATCGCCGAAACGCTCGAGATGGGCGGGACTGGGGTGCTGATGCAGGGCGGCATCCATCCCGACCTGAAGATTGACTGGTTTGAGCGGCTGCTTTCCGGCATTAAACAGCGGTTTCCGTCCATCTGGCTCCACTGCTTTTCGGCTTCGGAAATCCTCGCGATCGCCGAGTATTCCGAGATTTCTTTGCGAGAGACAATCATGCGGCTGCGCGACGCGGGTCTTGACTCAATCCCGGGAGGCGGCGCCGAAATCCTCGATGACGATGTCCGCAAGCGCATTGCGCGACTCAAGTGCCGCACCGAGGACTGGATTGCCGTCCACCGCACCGCGCACGAGCTCGGGATGCGGACCACCGCGACCATGATGTTCGGCGTTGGGGAAACAGTCGAGCAGCGGGTGAATCACTTCGAGGCGGTACGCCAGCTGCAGGAAGACACCGGCGGCTTCACCGCGTTTATCCCCTGGAGCTTCCAGCCGAACAACACCGCGCTCGGCGGTCGCGGCTGGGAAGAGGCGACCGCGGTCGATTACCTGAAGGTGCTGGCCATCTCGCGCTTATACCTATCAAATATCGAGAACGTGCAGTCCAGCTGGGTGACCCAGGGCCTGAAGGTCCTGCAAATGGGCCTGCGCTTCGGCGGCAACGATGTGGGTTCGGTGATGCTCGAGGAGAATGTGGTGCGCGCGGCCGGCACCTCGAACTGCACTACTGAGGAGGAGCTGCGGCGCGTAATTCGGGATGCAGGTTTCCGCCCGGCGCAGCGCGATACGCTGTATACAACGTTGTTCTTGAACTAGCCTTCATGCCGTTAGTGCTCACCTGCGCTGTTGCAGGTGAGCATTGATCCAGGCTGCCAATTGTTCCTCGTTCATGTCGCCGCTTGCAAGGGTGAGCATCGCTTGTACTGCCTCTACCTGGCTCACCGCCAAACGGTAATCATGCATGGCAAGAAACAGACCTATGACGATAAGAGCAGCTCGCTTATTCCCGTCGTTGAAAGGGTGGTTGCGAGCGATTCCAAAGGAATAGGCGGCCGTCAGCTCGGCTAAGCTTGCGTCGTTGTTATACGCGAGTATGTGCTGAGGTCTGGCCAAAGCAGACTCAAGCAGCCCCTTATCGCGCAGACCATTTAGCCCTCCGTGCTCAGCAAGCGTCTGCTCGTGCATCCAGAGCAAGACGCCACGGTCTACCCACCGAAACTCTGCCTGTCCGGTCACTTCGCAAGTTCTCGCAGCGCCTCACGAAACTCCTTCATAAACTCCCTCCCAAGCTCCATTTGACGCTGTACCTCTGCGTCAAATGGTGTGATCAGATAGCCATCCTTTGTTTCGATGGCGTGCAGCGTGTCGCCTTTTTCCACTTTCATCCGCGCCAGCATCTCCTTCGGAATCACAATTCCCGTGGACGTTCCAACACTCGTCAGCTTCAGTGCAGGCATGTGCACCTCCTTCTACATAACTATATACATATATATGCAGAAAAGAGCAAGCTCCTCTACAATCCATTTGGGCCTGTTCCGTGGAGGATGCTTCCCTGCTCGCTTTCCCGTGCGCTATCCAGCCTGCGACGCTCGCGCTGTTCGTGTCGCGCGGGCTTGGACACTACTTTCGCTCGCACTACGCCGACTCCACCTTCCAGCGGCTCTATGAGTGGAACTGGTTCGACGCGGCTCTGCTGATTCCCTACTTCATCGTCCTGGTCATCCTTGCCTTCTACGGCGTGCACCGGTACCAGCTGGTATGGCTTTACTACCGACACAAACGCAAGGCGACCACTGAGCCTGCCGAGCATTTCGCCACGCTGCCGCGCGTCACCATTCAGCTCCCCATCTTCAACGAGCAATACGTTGTCGACCGCCTCATCGACGCCTGCTGCAAGATCGAGTACCCGCGCGAACTGCTTGAAATCCAGCTGCTCGATGACTCGACCGACGAGACGCGAGAGATCGCTTCAGCAGTTGTCGCGCGCTACCGGGACGCGGGCCACCCGATCGAGTACATTCACCGGACGAACCGCGTGGGATATAAAGCCGGTGCCCTCGATGCGGGCCTCCGCACCGCCACGGGCGATTTCATCGCTATCTTCGACGCGGACTTTGTGCCGGCCCCCGACTGGCTGATGCAGGTCGTGCACCACTTTGCCGAGTCGGGGATCGGGATGGTGCAGACACGCTGGACGCACCTGAACCGCGATTACAGCTTCCTGACAGAGGTGGAGGCCATTCTGCTCGACGGCCATTTTGTGCTGGAACACGGGGGACGCTCCCGGGCCGGAGTCTTTTTCAACTTCAACGGCACTGCCGGCATGTGGCGCCGCTCGGCAATTGCGGAAGCAGGCGGCTGGCAGCATGACACGCTGACCGAGGACACCGACCTGAGCTACCGGGCGCAGCTCGCGGGATGGCATTTCCGCTATCTGCAGCAAGTCGAGTGCCCGGCGGAGCTGCCCATTGAAATGACCGCGTTCAAAACCCAGCAGGCTCGATGGGCCAAGGGCCTCATTCAGACGTCGAAGAAAATCCTGCCCTCGGTGTGGCGCTCCGATGCGCCGCTCCACACCAAAGTGGAGGCCGTATATCACCTCACGGCAAACCTAAGTTATCCGCTGATGGTTGTGCTTTCCGTCCTGCTGATGCCCGCCATGATCATCCGCTTCTATCAGGGGTGGCTGCAGATGCTGCTGATTGATTTCCCGCTCATGATGATGTCGACCTTTTCTATCTCGTCCTTCTACCTCATCTCGCAAAAAGAGCTTTACCCGCGAACCTGGTACCGGACGCTGCTCTATCTGCCGTTTCTTATGGCGCTTGGCATTGGGCTTACCGTGACGAATACCCGGGCGGTCCTGGAAGCGCTCCTGGGTATCGAAAGCTCCTTCAAGCGCACGCCAAAGTACCGGGTGGAGAAGCGCGGCGAGACCTCCAACGCCGCCGTCAAGTACCGCAAGCGCCTGGGAATCGTGCCCTGGATCGAGCTGGTAATCGGCACGTACTTCGCTGTGACTGTCTGGTACGCGATCTCCAACGAAAACTTCTTTACCGTGCCTTTCCTGCTGTTGTTCGTGCTGGGCTACTGGTACACCGGGCTACTCTCGCTGCTGCAGGGCCGCTTTGAGCGCTGGCGGCGAGGCGGGACGAACTTTGAAGAGTCCTCGCCCAAGCCATTTCCGG
>CAXTMW010000110.1:0-3511 GCA_964245455.1 uncultured Acidobacteriaceae bacterium | reverse complement strand
GTGGTAATCGGAGCGCGCCAACTTTCATTGCTGCAGGGCCTGCGAGCATGGGAGTATCGACGCAGTCGGGCTAGCGCGCGCTGTCGGGAGTGCTGGGACTCCTCGCCGGCGAATGCTTTCCGCATCCTTGAGAGCTGGGACCATGCATGAGCGAGCCCACACCATATGAGCTTCCGTTTACCGTAATCGTGCCCACGGTGTATGGGCAGATGCTGGTCAATCGGCACGACATCAACCAGACCAATGCTTTGTTCAAGACGGGCCAGGCCATTGATCATGAGGTGATCTCGATGCTGCTGCAGCTGCTCGCGGAGGGGCGCCCGTCGCCGGTCGTGGTCGATGTCGGCGCGAACTTTGGAGCATACACGCTGGCCTTCGCGAAAGCAGTCGGGCCACATGGCCGAGTCTATGCGTTTGAGGCCCAACGCATGATTTACTACCTGCTCGCCGGCAGCGTCGCGCTGAACTCAAGAAGCAATGTGCACTGCATGCATACGGCCATCGGCGACCATGAGGGGTCGATCGAGCTGCCACAGTACGACTACGACAAGCCGATGAACTTCGGCAGCGTTGAGTTGGGGCCGGTGCAGCGGGAGCGCCTGCCGCAGGAGCGGACGCACCTGGCTGAACGCTCGGAGAAGGTACGACTGACCACGCTGGACTGCCTGGAACTGGAGCGCATCGACCTGATGAAGATCGATGTGGAAGGCATGGAGATGGAAGTACTGGCGGGTGCGCAGGCAACGATTGCGCGCTGCCGGCCCACGCTGTTCGTGGAGTTCCTGAAAAGCGATGCGGTGCTGCTGAAGCGCACGCTGGAAGGTCTGCGCTACGAGGTGTTCTCGACCGGCAGCGACTACCTGGCGCTGCCGAAGGAAAGCGCGCTTAGCACGGAGATCCGAGCAAAGATGGCCGCGGCAGGCTGAGGGCGGGGCCGATGCCGAAGGCCGGTACCGCGCTTGCCGCCATGCCTCTTTAGAAGCGAAAACCCACCGTAATTGGGATCAGTTCCTCAGTACCTGTGTGGTAAGTCGTCGAACTGGTATTCGCAACCTCAGCGGCCGTCTCTCGCGGCGTGTTCACGAAGGTATAACGCGCTTCCAGAAACAGCTTGGCTCGGGAGTACTCGCCGAACGGCTTAAACGAGACGCCCGTGCCCAGGTTAGCGCCAAGCGAACTGTCGGTGTAGGAATTAAAGGTCTGGTTCGTATAAAAAACATCGCCGAAGTAGTCCTGCTGCAGCACCGGCGCAGTGAAGTTGGTGCTCTTGTGGTAGTAGCCGCCGCCGCCGATGAAGTACCCGGCATAAGTGTGCCTGTCACTGTTGTAGTAATAGAAGACCGGCTCCGCCGTGACACTCAGCGTGTGTACGTTGCCGCCGATGTTAGGAATGCCGGCCGATGCAAAAACACCTCCGGGGGTTTGTGCGTTGTTGGTCTGCGCATTGGTTGCGTTGTAGATCGCCGATAAGGTCCGCCCCGGAATCTTGCTGGTGTTGTACTGCACTTCGCCCAGCAGCGTGAAGCGCTTGGTGAAGCTCCAGCCGGCACCACCCAGGATATTGCCGCCGTAGGTGTTGGTGCCGTAATTCTGGCCGCTGCCGGTAAAGAAGGTAGTAAAGCCGCCATTCACGTCGTTGCCGATCGGAGTAGTCAGTCCGCCGCCCACCTCAATGGCCAGGTGGTTGGCACCGCTGTCATCATAACGATGGTAGCGCCCGCCGCCGTAGCCGCCGCCGTACTGCGGAGCGACAGTCTTGATCCTGCCGCTCGGGTCAGAGGCAATCGAGCTGCCGTCAATATCCTCGCCTGCAAACGCAGAGTGCGCGCTGCTGGAGGAAGCAAACGCAACAGGCTCAAGCGTTGGCTGCGCCGTCTGACCATATATCGCGGCCGGCGCCAGAGTCAGCGATACAGCTGCGCTTGCCGCAAGGAGCAGCCGCGCAGCAAAGGGGGAACGCAGAGAAACGGAAGCCATTCGAGAAAACCTCACCTGGGAACTCAGGTCGCGTTCAAAAACACGCCACTTGTCTCAACCCGAGTTCTACCAAATGGACGCGCCTGCCCCGCCTTAAGTTTTCCCTCGCCGTAAACACGAAGAGGACCGGTCAATACGACGCCGACCCCCATCGCATACCTTGTTGCTGACTGCTTAGTGGATGTCGAACTGCTCTGGATGCAGGCTCGGATCGCTCTTGATGATGATCGTTTTCCCGACCATCTCCTCATATTCAGTGATCCAGCGGCCGTTGCCGCCCTTGAGCTGCTTTACGACCTCAGGATTGACCCGCAGCATCACATCCTTGCCGTCGAGGTGCTTCTGCATCTTGCGCAGCTCGATGTAGATTTCGTTGCACACCGTGATCGGGCTCTTCACTATGCCCGTACCAGCGCAGGTGTCGCAGGTTACGCTCAGGGTGCGCTCCAGCGACTGCTTGACGCGCTTGCGGGTGATCGCGACCAGGCCGAAATCGTTGAACTGCAGCACCTTCGACGGCGCGCGATCCACCTTCATCGCTTCTTCCAGTGCGGCGAGCACGCGGTGACGGTTTTTGCGCTCATCCATGTCGATAAAGTCGATCACGATGATGCCGCCCAGGTCGCGCAAACGAATTTGCCGCACAATCTCCGGGATCGCGTCGAGATTGGTTTTGACGATTGTGTCCTCAAGCCGCGCCGTTTTGCCCACGTACTTGCCGGTGTTGATGTCGATCGCGACGAGCGCCTCAGTCTGGTTGATGACAATCGAGCCGCCGGACTTGAGCCACACCTTCGACTTGAGTGCCTTGGAAATCTCTTCCTGGATGCCGAAGTGTTCGAAAAGCGGCGTTTCCTTCGTGTACAGTTTGACCCGGCGCACCAGGGCCGGCTGAAAGCGGTTCAGGAAGCGAACGATCCGCTCGTACTCCTGCTCTGTATCAACCCAGATCGTTGAAAAATTGCTCGACACCTGGTCGCGCAGGATCCGCTCGACCAGGTTCAGATCGTGGTAAATGAGCGCAGGCGCTTTTGCCGTTTCGGCACGCTGCTTGATCTCGGTCCACAAGCTGATCAGGAAGCGAAGGTCCGCCCGCAGCTCTTCTTCGCTTGCACCTTCTGCTGCGGTGCGCACGATAAAGCCGCCGGAGCTGTCGCCTTTCTCGCTGATCAATATCCGCTTGAGCCGCAGACGCTCCTCATCGGAATCGATCTTGCGGGACACACCTACGTGTCCCACGGTTGGCATAAAGACGAGAAACCGCCCGGGCAAGGCAATGTGCGAAGTGCTCCGGGCGCCTTTCTTGGCAATCGGCTCCTTTGCGATCTGCACTAGGATTTCCTGGCCCTGCTTCAACAGATCCGAAATAATCGGCAGATCCTGGGGCTGCATCGACTGCCGACGCCCGCCTCCCCCGCCATTGCCGCCTACACTGCGGCGCCGCCCATTGCGTCCACCACGGCGGCCGCGCTCCTCACCTGTCCGTTCCCGGCCAGCCGGCTCCCCGGAGCCGGCGCTCGGCGCGGCGTCCTCC
>CAXTMW010000109.1:10769-12391 GCA_964245455.1 uncultured Acidobacteriaceae bacterium | reverse complement strand
TGCTTCGACCCGGGAGATCGCCTTCCGGGAGCCGGGAGTGTTGCAGCAGCTGACAGGCACGCGGGTCACCGTCGTAGCGGGCGAACAAGTGCAAACCACTCTGTCGCAGGTGTTTGTGCCGCCCGCGGGCAGCCCAGGGATTTTCTAGATGCGTGCCTTTGTCCTCACGGGAGCCCTGCTGACGATGGAAGCCGCAGCCCGGGCGGAAGGCTTTACAGTTGCGGGCCGTGTGACGGATGCGAAAACCGGAAGCCCGCTTGCACACGCAGCCGTGACGCTGCAGCCGGCAGAAAATGCCGGCAGCGAGCCTCCCGCAGACGCAGCCGGCAAACCCTTCTCCGCTGAAGCGCTGACAGGCAGCCGCGGTGAGTTCCGCTTTGCAGCCGTGCCGGCCGGGCAGTACCAGCTCAGCGGGGTGCGCCGCGGCTATCTGCAGGCAAACTTTGAAGAGCTCGGGAACTTCTACGCGGGGGTAGCCGTAGGGCAGGGCAAGCCGCCTGCGACCGCACTTCACCTGCAGCTTAAACCGCTCGCATCGATCAGCGGCCGTGTGCTCGACAGCTCAGGCGACCCGGTCGAGAATGGCACTCTCAGCCTGTACACGCCGGCGCTCGATGGAACAGGCACGGTGCGCCCCGCGGGAACGACATCCATCCTGCAGGGCAGCTCGACCTACGTTTTTGACGATCTCGCGCCGGGCACCTACTATCTGGCCGTCTCGGCCCGGCCCTGGTTCGCCGATACGTCGCAGCCCGGGGCGGGGACAGCAAGTTCGGATCTGGACGTTGCCTACCTGCCAACCTTCTTCAGCGGAAGCGCCACGGCAGCGGCGGCCGAGCCCATTGTGCTTCGATCGGGAGACGCGGCACAGGCCAACTTTTCACTCCAGGCAGTCCATGCTGTTCACATCACGGTACCGCTCCCGAACGGCAACGGGGCTTCTACAGTGGCAGGGCCGCCGGCCTTCGGCGGTGCGGTGCCACTCTTTCCGGCCGCATCGTTCGTCACCTCCGGACCGGACGGGCAGGGACGAAGCATGAGCATGGCGCTGGCACCCGGCACCTACACGCTGTCAGAGAACGGTGCGCTCTCCACGCTGGAAGTAACAGCGGATAAAGCGATGCAAGCCGCCCCAGCGGCTGCCCCGGTTGCGCTTCTCGGCAAGCTGGCGATGGCCAACGGAGCGGCTCTGCCGAAAGGCCTGACGCTGCGATTAACCCCCGACGGGGCGGGCGTCCTTGCGGGATCGGTTTCGGGCTTTGCGGGGCGAGCCGGAGGCGTGCGGCGTCCTCGCGGTTTTGGCCAACGCTCTTTAGAGCTGCCGCTCGCACCCGATGGCAGCTTCCACGCGGATGTACAGCCGGGCGAGTACCGCCTCAGTCCAGGCGGCGGATCAAGCCGGCACTACGTAGTCACAGGCGTGGCGGCGAGCGGTGCTGTGCTGTCTGAGTCGTTGACGATCCGCGTGGGAGCCGAACCGGTGACGCTTGCGGCGACCGTGGCTGGAGCCAGCGCGGCGGTGAGCGGGCGCGTGGTGGATACCAACGGAGCTCCGACCGTCGGCGTTATGGTCGTGCTGATCCCGACGGACACGACTGCTCTCACGCTGTACGCGCAGGAGG
>CAXTMW010000109.1:8472-10718 GCA_964245455.1 uncultured Acidobacteriaceae bacterium | reverse complement strand
CAGCCCGCCGGAGAGTACCGCGCGCTCGCCATCCGTGACGGCTGGGACCTGGCGTGGAAAAAGCCGGGAGTGCTCGCGCCGTATCTGGCCGGTGCCGTAGCGGTGACGATCCCGGAAAGCGGAACCATCATGCTGCCGCGCGACCTGGTCGCGCAGCAGCGTTGAGCGTCTGCTGCGGCTGTTGCTTGACTGGCCGCAGCAAGACTCATGGGTCTACGACTGCTGCGGCTCTTCACCCTCGGTGCCCGGCGTGGGACCATTCGCGGCGAGCGCGGCCTGCATCTCGGCACGGCGCTTTTCGCGTGCTTCCGCACGCTTCTGCCGCTTCTCATCCAATACCTGCTCGGCGCCGAGCAGCTCGATCTGCGCGGTCTCGCCGCCGTCTCCCTTGCGGAAGCCGGTACGCACTATGCGCAGGTACCCGCCCTGGCGGTCGCCGTTGCGGTGTGCCACCGTGTCGAACAGGCGCGTGACGGACTCGCGCGTCATCATAAACGCGAGTGCCTGCCGGCGCGAATGGAGATCGCCCCGCTTGCCGAGCGTGATCATCTTTTCGACAAGCGGACGCACCGCCTTTGCCTTGGTAACCGTGGTCTCGACGCGGTCCTCCATCAGGACAGACGTGGTCAGATTGCGGAGGAGCGCGCGACGGTGCGGGGTCTTGCGTCCGAGTTTGAAGCCTGCTTTGCGATGGCGCATGGGGTTCTCTCTTTGCTGCGAAACTTGGTTTGCTACACGGCGCGCGGCGGACTGGAATCCGCCCGCGTCGGTTGGTACGGTTTAGAAGTTCTCGGGCTCGTTCTGCAGCGACATGTCCCCTTCATCGTCGAGGATTTCGTCTTCCTCGTCGTCGAAGCGGCTGTATTGCGCGGCCGCCAGCTGCTGCGACGGCAGAATGCTGGTCGGCCCCGGGACAGCGTTGCCCTGGTCGTCGATCTTCATGCCGAGCGACAAGCCCATCTGCGCGAGGATTTCCTTGATCTCGTTCAGGGACTTGCGGCCGAAGTTCTTGGTCTTCAGCATCTCGGCCTCGGTCTTCTGCACCAGCTCGCCGATGGACTGAATGTTCGCATTCTTCAGGCAGTTGTACGAGCGGACACTGAGCTCGAGCTCCTCGACCGACCGGTTGAGGTTGTCGTTGCGCAGCAAGCCGCGACCGTCGTCCATGTGGCCTTCGAGTTCGATCTCTTCCTCGAAGTTGATGAAGATGCTCATGTGATCCTTGAGCAGCTTGGCCGCCAGACCGACCGCGTCTGCCGGTACGACCGAGCCATTCGTCCAGACCTCCAGCGTCAGCTTGTCATAGTCGGTGATTTGTCCAAGACGCGCGGCTTCTACTGCATAGTTCACTTTGCGCACCGGCGAATGCACCGAGTCGATCGGCATAAAGCCGATCCCGAGGTCCTGGTCGAAGTTGCGGTCGGCCGAGATGTAGCCGCGTCCACGCTTGAGGCGCATCTCCATGTCGAGCTTGCCGCCTTCGGAAACCGTCGCGATATACACGTCCTTGTCGAGGATCTCGACGTCACCGTCGGCCTCGATCATGCCTGAGGTGACCACGCCGGGCTCTTCGACGCGCAGGTACAGCGCCTTCGGCCCGTCGCCGGCCAGCTTGAAAGGCACCTGCTTCAGGTTCAGAATGATGTCGGTCGCGTCCTCAACGACGCCGGTGATCGACTGGAACTCGTGCAGCACGCCTTCAATCTTGACCGCGGTCACCGCCGCGCCCTCGATCGAGCTGAGCAGCGTACGCCGAAGTGAATTGCCGACCGTGGTGCCAAATCCACGCTCAAACGGCTGCGCGCTGAACTTGCCGTAACGGTCCGTGAGTGTTTCGGTATCGACCTGAAGCCGCTTGGGGCGCTGAAAACCTCTCCACAACATAGTGTTTCTCCTGGGCGCGCTCGTGCGAAGCATTCTGCCCGAGTCCGCGCGGTAGTGCTAAGTCAATGGCACGACCCCCTACGCGGGAGGCGGTCCCTTCGGGACGGGTACTCATTTGAGAACTGAGGGCGGGTACTTCTCGCCCTCGGTTCTCAAAGTAAACACCCCACGAAGTGGGCGCCGGCCGCGCAGACGGTCTTGTTCTTACTTCGAGTACAGCTCGACGATCAGCTGTTCGTTGACCGGCAGCTGGATATCTTCGCGCTTTGGCAGCGCGACGATCTTGCCCGACAACTCGGCACCGTTGATCTGCAGCCAGTTCGGCGTCGGCTGGTGCGATGCGAACTCGCGCGAGGTCTCGA
>CAXTMW010000109.1:0-8462 GCA_964245455.1 uncultured Acidobacteriaceae bacterium | reverse complement strand
CTCGATGACCGAGAACTTGGTCGCGTTCGGGCGGATTTTGATCTCGTCTCCGACAGAAACTTGGAACGAGGGGATATTGACTTTGCGGCCGTTCACTTCGACGTGGCCGTGGCGCACGATCTGGCGGGCTTGGCGGCGCGAGCTGGCGTAGCCCAGGCGGAACGCGACGTTGTCGAGCCGACGCTCCAGCTGCTGCAGCAGGATTGCGCCGGTATTGCCCTGAGAGGCATTTGCCTTCTCGTAGTAGGAACGGAACTGGCCTTCGAGCGCGAAGTAAATGCGCTTAGCCTTCTGCTTTTCGCGCAACTGCAGGCCGTAGCCAACGATCTTGGCCTTGCGGTCGCGACCGTGCTGGCCGGGGGCAAAGTTGCGCTTTTCGATCGCGCACTTGTCGGAAAAGCAGCGAGTGCCTTTCAGAAATAACTTCATGCCTTCGCGACGGCAAAGGCGGCAAACCGGTCCGGTGTAACGTGCCACTTCGTTCTCCTTGGTTCGGGTGACGACCGGTTTACGCGGGGTGAGCCGCTTCGTCCCGGTCCAACTGTATTGGCGCGAAGCGCGCTAGACATGTCCCGAAGGGACCGCAAGCCCCGCAGGCGGTGCATGACTTAGACGCGGCGACGCTTGGGTGGGCGGCAGCCGTTGTGCGGGATCGGCGTCACATCGCGAATCGAGCGGACGTCGATGCCGGCCGCGGCGAGCGCGCGAACTGCCGACTCGCGCCCGGAACCGGGGCCGGAAACCCGAACGTCGACCGACCGGAGCCCATGATCGCGCGCCTGGTTCGCCGCATTCTGCGCGGCCTGCTGCGCCGCGAACGGTGTGCCTTTTCGCGAACCGCGGAAGCCGAGCGAGCCGGAACTCTTCCACGACAACGTGTTGCCTTGCCCGTCGGTGATCGTCACGATGGTGTTGTTAAAGGTCGCCTGAATGTGCACGAGGCCAAACGGAACATTCTTGCGCTCGCGCTTCTTGAACTTCTTGTTTTTGGCGGACTTTGCCGCCGAACCCTTACCCTGAGTGCTCTTCTGTGCTTTCGCCATTACTTGGTCACCTTCTTCTTGCCGGCCACAGTACCCTTGCGCGGACCCTTGCGGGTACGTGCATTTGTATGCGAGCGCTGCCCGCGCACCGGCAGGTTGCGGCGGTGGCGCAGGCCGCGATAGCTCTGGATATCGATGAGCCGCTTGATGTTCATCGAGACATCCTTGCGCAGGTCGCCTTCGATGCCACCCTCCTGCTCGATGACCTGACGAATCTGGTTGATCTCATCCTCGCTCAGGGTAGCTAGCTTGCGGTAGGGGTCAAGGTCAGCCTTGGTCAAGATGCGCAGCGCGCGCGGGTTCCCGATGCCATAGATATAAGTAAGTGCGATTCGAAGCTGCTTGTTGTTCGGCAGATCGACGCCGGCAATACGTGCCATGGTTCTTCCTCCATGTTCCCTGAATCATGTGCCCTGAGTCGAAGTCTGACGCGATGCTGCTCCGTCAGGGCTGTTACGCCGGGCTTTGCGCGCCCGGCCTGGTGAAAGCGGTATCAGATTCATCGCACGCTCACTACTGCTGGAGCGAACTCGCCCGGTCCCTGCTGTGTGTCTCCACGCGCGGCAGCCCGCGAGCGGAAGTTGCTGGAGCTCAGCCCTGGCGCTGCTTGTGCTTCGATACTTCGCAGATGACCCGCACGACGCCGCGACGGTTGATCACCTTGCACTTGTCACAAATCTTCTTTACGGATGCCCGAACCTTCATTGTATGTCCCTTCAGACGTCTTTCGCTGCGGAAGTTTAATCCGCGGCCTACTTGTAGCGGTATACGATCCGACCTCGGGTCAGATCGTACGGACTCAGCTCCACCGCGACACGGTCCCCCGGCAGAATCCGGATGAAATTCTTCCGCATCCTTCCGGAGACGTGAGCCAGAACCTGGTGCTTGTTTTCAAGCTCCACCTTAAACATGGCATTCGGCAACGTTTCCACTACCGTCGCCATAACTTCAATCGCGTCTTCCTTCGACACCCGTATCCCAATCCGCTTCGACCGGCTTGCCGCACGAAGCTGTCTTGCCCAGAACTTATCTGTCCGGAATCTCTGCCCTGTTACAGCGTCAGTACCTCGACTCCGTTTGAGGTGACCGCAACCGTATGCTCAAAGTGCGCGCTCAGGCTCCCATCCACGGTGACCGCTGTCCAGCCATCTCCCAGCACCTGCACTGCCGCCCTGCCGGCATTGACCATCGGCTCGATGCAGAACACCATGCCTTCGCGCATCTTCATGCCGCGGCCCCTCTGCCCGTAGTTCGGCACCTGCGGGTCCTCGTGGAGCTGCGTCCCGATCCCATGCCCGACAAACTCCCGCACAATACTGAAGCCTTCCCGCTCTACCATCTGCTGCACCGCCGCGCCAATATCGCCGAAGCTCGCACCGCGCTTGACGGCCTTGATACCGGCGGCCAGCGAAGCCTCAGTCACAGCCAGCAAACGGGCTGCTTTCTCCGCCAGCTTGCTGCCGACCGGCACCGTGGTCGCCGAGTCGCCGTAGAAGCCGTCGATCACCACCCCGGTGTCGATCGATACGATGTCACCCTCGCGAAGCACGCGCTTTGCCGAAGGAATGCCGTGTACGACCTCCTGATTGACGCTGGTGCACAGAACACACGGATAGCCTCGATAACCCTGAAACGCCGGCGTAACCCGCAGCTCCTTCACCTTTGCGGCTGCAACTGTCTCCAAGTCCATCGTCGTCGCACCGGGCTGCACATGGGGGCGTACCGCGTCGAGCAGCTCGCGTACTACCTCGCCTGCGCGCCGCATCCGCGCGATTTCATCTCCGGTCTTCAGCATCACGGCCATCTGTGTTGTACGCTTCCTTACAGGTACCGTGCTCCCCTATCCGCGCAACACGCGGACCGCGGCAACAACGCTGCTCGTGACCGCTTCGGGGGTGCCTTCGCCATCCACTGTCGCGAGCCGTCCGAGCGCACTGTAATGCTCAACGACCGGTGCGGTTTGCGCTTCATAGGCGCGCATGCGGTCGCCGAACACTTTCTCTGAATCATCATCACGGCTTTGCAGCGCACTGCCGTCCAGGTCGCATAAGCCATCCCGCCTGGGTGGTTGCAGATATATGTTGTAAATACTGCCGCACACCGGACACATACGCCGCCCGGTGATTCGCCGCAGCAACTGATCATACGCGACACGGATCGAGACAGCAACCAACCATCGCGCTCTGGGCTGTTCTACTTGCCCAATCAGGTCGGGCTTGATGTTCAATATTGCTCGATGCCCCCAAGCGATCAAACCCTCTTCGCCGTCCAGCCAGGTGGCCTGCGCCACTGTGCGCGGATAGCCATCCAGGATGAAGCCGCGGGAAGTGTCATAGTCTTGGAGCCTGTACTTGACCATCTCATTGACGAGCTCATCGCTCACCAACTGCCCAGCGTCCATAAGGCGCTTCGCGGACTGACCCGCCATAGTTCCGGTAGCCACATTCTTTCGCAGCAGATCTCCAGTCGAGATCTGAGGAACATCCCAGGTCGCCATGAGAGCCTTCGCCTGTGTGCCTTTGCCAACGCCCGGTGCGCCGATCAGCAGGATGGGACCCGGGAAGAAAGCCGCTTGCTGTTTATCTCCGGAAACCAACTACCACGACCGCCTTCCGCGCACGCGGCTCTTGGTCGAAAAGCCTTCGTAGTGCCGCATGATGAGCTGCGATTCGACTTGGTTGACCGTGTCCATTGCGACGCCGACCACGATTAGCAGGCTAGTGCCGCCGAAGTAAAAGTTGAAGCCGAGGCCATTCGTCATCCAGAGTGGCAGGTGCTCGAATACGCCGCCAATCAGCCAAAGATGATTCAGGTGAATACCCGAGATCAGCAGCTGCGGCACCAATGAAATCAGGATCAGGTAGATAGCACCGACCAGCGTGAGCCGGGTCAGGATGTCGTTGATGTAATCGGAGGTCCGCTTGCCCGGTCGAATGCCGGGAATGAAACCGCCATACTTGCGCATATTGTCGGCGATATCGTCGGGGCGAAAGACGATGGAAATGTAGAAGTAGGCGAAGAAGATAATCGCGACGATATACAGCAGCTCGTAGCCCGGCTCCCCCGCGCGTAAGCCCTCAAAAATGCGAGTCAAAAAGGCCGAATTCTTAACGAACGAAGCCTGCCCAAACAGCAGCGGAGCCGACAGGATGGAAGACGCGAAGATGACCGGCATGACTCCGCCGGAGTTCACCTTCAGCGGCAGGTGCGTCTGCTGGCCGCCCATCATGCGGCGCCCGACAATCCGCTTGGCGTACTGGACGGGTACACGCCTCTCAGAGCGTTCCACAAAGACGATAAAAGCAACCAAGAGCGCCATCGCGATGACCAAAAGCAGAAGCACCGGGATCGTCAGCGCGCCGAACTTCTCACCGCGCGCGGTCTGGACGAGCTCGGCAATGGCACGAGGCAGTCCGACCACGATGCCTGAAAAAATCAGCAGGCTCATGCCGTTGCCAATACCGCGGTCGGTGATCTGCTCGCCCAGCCACATGATGAACGCGGTGCCGGTGGTAAGCGTAACTACGGTGATGAAGATAAAGCCAAAGCCGGGGTGCAGCACCAGCTGCGCGCCGCCCGAGCCGTGCGACAGCGCGACTGCGATGGCAGAAGACTGCACGATGCCGAGCAGGATGGTGACATAGCGGGTCCACTGGGTGATCTTGCGGCGGCCTGCTTCGCCTTCTTTCTGCAGCCGGGCCAGCGGCTCGTACACAACCGTGAGCAGCTGAAAAATAATCGACGCCGTGATGTACGGCATGATGCCGAGCGCAAACACAGTCATCCGGCGCAGATTGCCGCCGTTGAACAGGTCGACCAGACCTAGAGGCGAGCTTGCGTTGTGATTGAAGAACTCGGCCAGCGCCGCAGGATTGATGCCCGGGATCGGAATATACGAGCCGAGACGGTAGATCGCCAGCATCGCAAAGGTGAACAGCACCCGGTTGCGCAGCTCAGGGATGCGAAAGATGTTGAGGAACTTCTCGAGCATGGAGGCGGCTCTTCCTGGTTTTTACGGGCTGGTCTGATAGGGCCGACGTTGCTGCGGCCTGCTCCAGAATACAGCGGAGCCGGGGCAACGCGCGCCCGACTGGCCGTGCTTCATTCCGCGCGGAGCTAGCTTGCGATCAGAACGACCTGTCCGCCGGCCGCTTCGATCTTGCTTTGCGCGGACTTGGAGAACTTGTGCGCGTGGATCGTGACTGCGGAATCCAGCTCGCCGTCGCCCAGGATCTTCAGCAGCTCATCACGGCGCTTCAAGAAACCGAGCTGGTGCAGGCGTTCATGCGTCAGCTCCGTCTCACCCATTTCGGCAATCCGGTGCAGGTTCAGCACGGTGTACTCGGTGCGAAAGATGTTGGTGAAGCCGCGCTTCGGGAGCCGACGATGCAGCGGCATCTGGCCGCCTTCGAAACCGCGCATCAGGCTAGAGCCCGAACGCGAACCCTGGCCCTTGTGGCCGCGGGTGGAAGTTTTGCCGTGGCCGGAGCCCATACCCCGTCCGACGCGCTTCTTGTTCCGGTTCGCCTTGGCTGGGGCGCGGAGATTCGATAGATTCATGCTGTCCTCGCTATACGCCGGTTTAGGCCGACTCGCTTGTCTGTGAAAGCCAAACCGCCTGCGCGGCCTGCGCCCACTTCGTGGGGTGTACTCGTTAAAACTTGTTTTCCTCACCCAAGATACGGACGAGGTGGGGGATCTTGCGGACCATGCCGCGGATCGACGGCGTATCTTCCCGCTCGACGACTTGCTGCAGGCGTGTGAAACCCAGACCCTTGACCACCGTTTTGTGCTTGACCGGCGCTTGGATCATGGAGCGGTAGTACTGGATCTTCATCATGGGCTTGCTTTCGGTGATGTCTGCCATGGTTACAGCTCCTGAATGGATTTGCCGCGCAGCGCCGCGACTTCCGCGCGGTCACGTAGTTGCACCAGTGCGTCAAAGGTCGCTTTAATCACGTTGTGCGGGTTGGCCGAGCCGAGGCTTTTGCTCAGCACGTTCTGCACGCCAGCCGAGGTCATCACGGCGCGCACCGCGCCGCCGGCAATCACGCCTGTACCTTCCGGAGCCGGCTTAAGCAGCACCTGGCCCGAGCCAAAGCGTCCCAGCACCTGGTGCGGGATCGTGGTCTCCGTCAGATTGATGCGCACCAGATTTTTCTTGGCCGACTCGATGCCCTTGCGGATCGCCTGCGGTACTTCCTTTGCCTTGCCTGAGCCGTAGCCGACCACGCCCGATGCTGGATCGCCCACCACGACCAGCGCCGCGAATGACATATTCTTGCCGCCCTTGACGACCTTGGTGACGCGGTTGATCGCAACCACCTGATCCTTCAGGTTGTATTGTCCCGCGTCCAGTTTCTTCATGATGAATGCCATTGCTGATGCGTCCTTCCGGGCCACACGGACCCAAAGCTGTTGCGCCGCTTTAGAAATCGAGGCCAGCCGCGCGAGCCGCGTCGGCCAGCGCTTTGATCCGTCCGTGATACAGGTAGCCGCCGCGGTCGAACACAACCTTCTTGACGCCCTTCTGCTGCGCACGCTCCGCGATCACGCGCCCAATCTCCTGCGCCGCCTGCAGGTTGCCGCCGGCCGCGAGCTTGGTTGTCACGGTCGAGGCCGAAGCAAGCGTCATGCCCTGAGTATCGTCGATGACCTGGGCGTAAATGTGGTTCAAAGACCGGTACACATTGAGCCGCGGCCGCTCGGCGGTCCCACGCAGCTTCTGGCGAATACGGGTGTGAACGCGCTGACGGACCTCGTTACGCTTGATCTTGGGAATCATTCCTGTCTTCCTTCCTAGGGGCGGAGCCGCCCTGCGGCTCCGTTCGGCCGGCTATAATGCACCTGACTACTTCGAACCTGTCTTGCCGGCCTTCTTCTTCAGCTTCTCGCCCGCGTACCGCACGCCCTTGTTCTTGTATGGATCGGGCTTGCGCAGCGAGCGCATATCGGCCGCGACCTGCCCAACCTTCTGGCGGTCAATGCCTGAGATGGTCAGCCGGGTTTGCTTCGCATCCACCGCGGCCGTGATGCCTGTCGGCAAAGGAAACTCAATCGGGTGCGAGTAGCCGAGGGTGAAGACAACCATCTGCGGCCCTTTCAACTCCACCCGGTACCCGATGCCCACGATATCCAGGTCCTTGGTCCAGCCTTTGGTGACCCCTTCGACCGCGTTGAATACCAGCGCGCGCGTCAGCCCGTGGATCGCGGCCTGCCCATCGTTCTCGCGAACCGCATGGATGAAGTTTTCACGCGTTTCCAGCTGGATGCCGGCCGGAATCGGCTGCGCCACCTTGCCTTTAGGACCCTCGACCAGCAATGTGTTGCCGCTGACCGTGTACTTAACCCCCGCCGGAAGCGGGACAGGCTGTCTGCCGATGCGTGACATCTCTTCAAATCCTTCTTTAGGCTTGCGAGTCCCGGATGCCCTTTGGGCAGGCGATCCGTTCCACTGCAGCCGGCAGGCACTTCAGCCTGCCTTCCTAACCTAAGCGCGAGCGCTATACCATCACGCCTCACGTTCGTTCACCGACAGGTTCCATATGCAACGCCGACGCCGTCGTCGTCGGAGCCGGCCAGGCTTACCAGACTTCGCAAAGCAGCTCGCCGCCTACGCCTTCACGGCGTGCCTGGCGGCCGGTCATCACCCCGCGCGGCGTGGTCAGGATCGAGATCCCGAGGCCGCCCTGGACACGCTTGATCGCGTCCCGACCGATGTAGACCCGGCAGCCCGGACGCGACACACGGTGTAGATCTCGAATTTCGCCCTAAATTTTTATAAAATATTTGAGGTAGACCCGCAGCACGGGATGGCCTTCTTCTTCCGCCGTCTTGTAGTTAGCGATATAACCCTCCTCTTTCAGGATGCGGGCAATCTCGGCCTTGAGCTTGGACGCGGGTACATCAAGCTTCTGGTGACGCGCGCGGATCGAGTTCCGGATGCGGGTCAAAAAATCAGCGACTGGATCCGTCAGGTGCATGTACTCTCCTCATCTCCCGTTCGCTCTGCGCCGTGTTTCTGAAACAGCAGAGAACCAGCGAAGATGTTTCGGGGCCGCAGCCCCAGTTTCTACACTTTAGTTCTACCAGCTCGACTTGACGACGCCGGGAATATGACCTTCATGGGCAAGCTGCCGGAAACACAGCCGGCAGATCCCGAATTTACGCAGAAACGCACGGGGCCGTCCGCAAAGCTTGCACCGATTGTGCTGCCGGCTCTTGAACTTGGGCTTTCGCTCGTCTTTGACGCGCTTCGCTGTTGTGCTCATCCTGCTCTCTTTCTTTTCGCTACCCGGCGGGCAGCAATTGACTGCTTAGGCCGCGGCGCGGAACGGGATTCCAAATGCCTTCAACAACTCTCGCGCCTGGTTGTCATCGGGAGCCGTCGTCACGATCGTGATATTCATACCCTTCAGC
>CAXTMW010000108.1:6727-12595 GCA_964245455.1 uncultured Acidobacteriaceae bacterium | reverse complement strand
CTCCCGGCGGGCTCGCTCCATGCCGGCAAACAGGGGCTCAAACTCGGTGCGCCGCCAATAGTACACGACCCCGACGGACACATACACCTCAGCGTGGACGACGCCCTGCGCGTGCAGGCGCTCGAGCATGCGGAGCGTGACCAGCTCGTAGTCTTCGGCGGTCTGCAGCTGCTCGGTAATGGCCTTGAAGGCGAGCAGAAACCCGGAAAAGTCTATGTAGCGGTACAGCTGCTCGGCCGCCTCCTTCGTCAGAAGCGCGGCACTGCCCTCGCGCCGCGCGCTGAGCTCCGCGAGGGTCTCCGGCGAGACCGTGCCTTCAAGGTGGAGGTGCAGCTCTGCTTTGGGCAGGCTGCGGATGTAGTGTCCTAGATCGCTCGGCATGGCTTCGGTTCAGGATACAAGCCGAGGGCCGGAGCTGAACGCCAACCAGTCTCGCCGCTGACCGGCGAAGCGCTACTTCGCCTCCGCCTCCAGCGCCTGGTAGCGGTCGTGCAGCACCGTGTATGCCTGCTTTTTCTCGCCCTCCGGGCTGAACAGGCCTTTACGGTTATAGCCATCCTGAATTCCTGGAGCCTGCCGCGTTGGCGAGCGGAAATCCATCAGCACCCACGGCGTGGTCCCCCGGATGAACGGGACCTGGCCGATCATCGCGAGCTGCTGCTGAAAGAGGTGCGCCTGGAACTCCTCGGTCCAGCGGTCGTCGACCGCGCCGTGCCGTCCGGATCGAGCGTCGCCGCCGAACTCGCTCACGATCACCGGTTTACCGAGCGGGTCGCTCCAGTGAATGCCGGGTGCATCGTCGGATTTGCCGGTGTACCAGCCGACGTACTCGTTCTGCCCCAGCACATCGAGGTACTGCCCGAGGGGATCGTCGAGCACCATGGTCTCCTGTCCGGCAGGGTCTTTTTGCATGCGGGTCAACAGTGCCGAGGTGATCAGCCGCGAAGGGTCCTCGGAGCGTGCCTGCACGGTAAGCTGGCGGATAAAGTCAGTCCGCGCGGGCGAGATCGGGGTCTCGTTCGACACGGACCACATGGCGATCGAAGCCCGGTTGCGATCGCGCCGGATCATCTCGTGCAGCTGCGCTTTCGCACTCGCCAGCGTGTCGGCGCTGGTCCAGTCGATCGCCCAGTAGACCGGGATCTCCTCCCAGACCAGCAGCCCGAGGCGGTCGGCTTCGCGGACAAAGGTTTCCGGGTAAGGGTAGTGCGCCATGCGAACGAAGTTGCAGCCGAGCTCCTTGGCGCGGCCCATCTGCAGCCTGGCATCGGCCTCCGTGGCGGCGCGGCCCGTTTTGCTGGCCGGGAAGTCAGGGTAGCTGCGCGGCGCCTCCGCGTGCATGCTGATGCCGCGCAGGTATACCGACTTGCCGTTGAGCAGGATGTCGGTGCCGCGCACCTCGACCGTGCGGAAGCCCACCTCGTCCTTCAGGCGGTCGACGGTCGATCCCGCGCCGGCCTGCCATTCGACCTGGTACAGGCGGGGGTGCTCAGGCGACCAGCGCTCCAGCCCCTGCGGGGTGACGGCGAAGGCGGCGCGTCCGTCTGCGTCGGTGGTGCTGCGGGCGTTCACGTGCAGCTCCGGAATGCGCAGCTCGACCGAAGTGCCCGCCGGGGCGCCGGTGACATGCGCGTAGCCGGCGATGTGGTCGCCCGCGCCGCGCTCCAGCGTGAGTCCATCGTCGTCGATGTAGGCGGAGGGCACCTGCACCAGCGAGACCTCGCCCGTGAGCCCGCCGTAGTTGTACCAATCGGTCTTGGTGGTCGGCACGCGGTCGCGCATCCGGGTGTTGTCGACAGCGATGACAACCGAGTTCTCGCCGTCTCTGATGGCGGAGGTGGCGTCGCAATCGAAGGAGGTAAAGCCGCCCTCGTGCCGGCAGATATTGGTTCCGTTGACGGCAATGTTGGCCTGGTAGTTGGCCGCGCCCACGTGCACAAACGTCCGCATACCCGGTTTCGGGTGCAACGTGACCGGGTGCTGGTACCAGAGCAGCCCCTCGTAAAACAGCAGCTCCGGCCGCTGCGCGTTCCAGTCGCCGGGCACTGCAAGCGTCGGCTCTTTCTGCCATTCATACTCGACAACCGGACCGTGCGGGTCGGGGTGCTGGTCCGCGATAAAGCCGGTCGCCTTGGGGGCCGGCAGCTCCGTCAGGAAGTTGTCCCAGCCGGCGCGGTACGGGTCCACCAGGTAGTGCCATGGCCCATCAAGACTCGTGCTCTCCCGCTGGCTTGCGGATGCCACCACGGTGGGGGTGGACGGGAAAGTTTGCGCAAACAGGGGAGAAGTGCAGAGCAGGAGAGCCGGCAGCAGACGCGAACGCATGCGGGTGATCATAAACCGGCGCGTCTGTGTGTGGCGCACTTGGGCGAAGTGCAGCAGCGGATACGCAGAGAGACTTGCGTATCCGCTGCCTTTGCTAACCCCACGACGCTCGACTTCATGAGGGGGTCATCCTGTGCTTTGCAGGTCGCTCCTGCGAGTCCTTGCGGGTCGGCCGGCAAGGAGGCTCTCCATCAATCTCCGCTGGTCAGCGGTTGCCGCCGGCGACGTCCAGCGTCGAACCGTTCACCCAGCGTGCATCGTCCGAGGCAAGAAAGACCGCTACATCGGCAACGTCGTCCGTCTGCCCCAGCCGGCCTAGAGGGGTCGTCGCCAGCACTATCTTCTCGAGTTGCGCGTCCTCGCCCGTATAGCCCGCCGCATTGGTGCCTTCGGTCACAATCAGGCCGGGGTTGATCGCGTTCACGCGGATCTTCTTTGCGCCCAGTTCCTTCGAAAGCACGCCGGTAATCGTATCGACGGCGCCCTTTGTTCCCGCGTACACGCTGATGCCCGGGGACGTGCCCTTGCTCACCACGGAGCTGATGTTGATGACGCTCCCACCCGCCTCGCTAAAGAGCGGCAGCGCGGCTTTGGTGACAAACAGCAGACCCTTCACATTGGTGTTGAACTGGCGATCGTACTCCGCCTCCGTCAGCGCATCGAGCGGCGTGGGGCCGAACACGCCGGCGTTGTTTACCAGCACATCCACCTTGCCGAAATGGGTCTTCACCTCGGCAAAAAGCGCGTCGATGTCAGCGACTTTGGCCACGCTCGCGCCCCCCACCACAGCCTTGCCGCCGGCGGCCTCGATCTCCTTGGCCACACGCTCCGCACCCGCCTTGTCTGAGGCGTAGTTCACCACCACGCTTGCACCTTCACGGCCAAATGCCTTCGCAATGCCCGCGCCGATGCCCTTGGAGGCTCCTGTCACGACCGCAACCTTGCCTGTCAGCTTACCCATGCCATTTACCTCGTTCGATTTGTGTCTATACTTCGACGCTTATCGAATAGATAAGCCCGGCACGGATTGGTTGCGGAACTTTGCGAACAGGCGAAGGAAATCGTTATGTAGCCAAGCTGCTGCATTGCCGTTCCGGCAGGGCGCTGCAGGATGATGAAACACCGAGTCTCCTCTACAGCCGCGCCCGGAATGCATTCGCCTGCGCAAACACCCCGCGCAGCTCCGGCGTTCGGAGGTTCTCGCGCATGTGCGCCAGCTCCTGCTCAAGCGCCAGCAGAGCGGCGGCAATCGCGGTTTCATTGGTGATGGCAATGTCGCGCCACATGGAATACGGGCTCGCCCCCAGGCGGGTCATCTCGCGCAGCGCGCGGCCTCCAACACCTGGCAGCTCGTCCTGCTCCGTCGCAAACTCCCCGGACAAGCGCGCCTGGAGCAGGGCAGCGAGCGCCGAAGCAAGCATCTGCGGCAGGTGACTGACGGAGGCGCACAGCAGGTCGTGGCGCTTCGGAGTCAGCACCGCCGTGCGCGCGCCGGCGCGCTCCACCCAGCCCATCCACTCGGCGGCGTAGGGGTGCTCGGGCAGTGTCTTGGTATCGGGCGAGGTCGCGCCGGTAAACAACCATGTCGCGCCCTGGAACAGACCCGCCTCCGCAAACGCAGGGCCGGTCTGCTCCTTGCCGGCCATGGGATGCCCGGGCAGCCAGCCCGGCTGCGGCTTCGCTTCGCTGTCCACGCCGTTGTACAGGCTCAGTGACCAGCTGCGAGGGCGACAACACCGGCGCCAGCTGCTCCAGCCAGTCTGCGATCGAGAGCACCGGCCCGGCCAGGACGATCACGTCAGCCGCCAGCGCGCACACAAAGGGATCGTCGTTGGCTTCGCCGGCGATAGCAGGGTCGATCGCGCCCTTTGCGCGCGCCTCCGCCAAAACACTCGCATTCGGGTCCCAACCCAGCACGGCTCCGCCAAACCCTGCGCTGCGAAGAGCCAGTCCGAGTGATGCACCTACAAGGCCTGTGCCGAAGACGGCGATGCGCCGGATGGCCGTTCCGGATTGCGTGATGGATTGCGTCACCCCCTGCTCGTTGAGCTGCGCCTGCATAGGTCTCCTTCTGAATCGTGTGTCGGTTAGGAAGCGAGCCGCCGGCCAAGCGCGGGCGCAATCGCCCGCAGCTCGGTCATGAGCTGCTCCAGCTGCTCCGGAAACAGGGTTTGCGCCGCGTCGGAGATCGCTTTTTCGGGGCGCGGATGGACCTCGATCAGCAAGCCGTCCGCTCCGGCGGCGAGGGACGCCCTCGCCATCGCCGGCACAAGGTCGCGCCGGCCGCAGCCGTGCGAGGGGTCGCCCAAAATCGGCAGGTGCGAGAGCTTTTTCACCACCGGGATCGCTGAAATATCCATTGTGTTGCGGGTGTAGGTTTCAAAGGTCTTGATGCCGCGCTCGCAGAGCATCACGTCGTAGTTGCCGCCGGAAAGGATGTATTCGCTCGACAACAGAAGCTCCTCGACCGTGGCTGCCGGCCCCCGCTTCAGCAGAACCGGCTTGCGCGTCTGCCCCAGCTCGCGCAGCAGGTTGAAGTTCTGCATGTTGCGCGCACCTACTTGGAAGCAATCAATGTACTCGAGCATGGGGGAAATCTGTGCAATCTCCATGACTTCGGTAATGACGAGCAGGCCTGTCGCGTCGCCGACCTCGCGCAGCAGCTTTAGGCCGTCAAGCCCCATGCCCTGGAAGGAGTACGGGGATGAGCGCGGCTTAAACGCGCCACCGCGCAGGAACTGGCCGCCCGCGTGCTTCACGATTGCGGCCGACGCGAAGAGCTGGTCGCGGCTTTCCACCGCGCAGGGGCCGGCCATTACCACCACCTCCTGCCCGCCGACCGTCACGCCGTTGGGGAAGCGGACGACCGTGCCTTCGGGCGCGAAACTTCGCCCGGCCAGCTTGTACGGCGAGGAGATCCGGTAGGCCTCCGTTACGCCCTGAAGCACCTCATACTCCTTCACGTCAAAGGAGTCAGGGCGGCCCACACCGGCGAGGATCATCTGTTGGCTCCCGGTGGTGCGGTGAACCTTGAAGCCGACCTCGACCAGGCGTTCCACAACGTGCTCAATCTCCGTGGGGCTCGCGCCCTCGCGCATCACAACGATCATCGCGAACCCTCCTCCGCCTTCTGCTCCCCGTCCTTTTGCTCCCCGGCCGCGCGCGTTTGTTCCCGCGCCTTCTCCCGTAAGGACGCAAGCTCCTCCTGCTGCAGCGCCCGCATCACGTCAATCAGCCGCTCGTAGATGTGGGTCAGCTCGATGTCGGGCAGCGGCCCCTGGTTGGCGGCGCGCACGTTCTCGAAAATGACGGCCTCGCGGTTCGGCTCGTACACGGGCAGGGTGCTCGACTGCTTGAGCCGCCCGATCTGCTGTGCGGCGCGCGCGCGCTCCGAGATCAGCGCGACGATCTGCCGGTCCAGCTCGTCGATCCGGACGCGCCAGGCTTCAATACTCCAGCCTTCCTGGTTCATGGATTCCTCACAGAGGGGTGGGATGGGAGCGGCTCAGGCGACTCTGCGACAGGCCGAGCGATTGGCTTGAC
>CAXTMW010000108.1:912-6717 GCA_964245455.1 uncultured Acidobacteriaceae bacterium | reverse complement strand
GTGCGAGTGCGATTATGACCGGGCCAGCGCGGCGGGGCGCAGGCCCCCGATAAATCGCCCGATCGCTGCCGGCGCGATCTCGCGGCTGCTGGCTTCGATAATCGAAACCAGCGCGGAGCCGACCACAGCCGCGTCTGCGAAGCGGCCCACCGCCTCCACATGCTCCGCGCTTGAAATACCGAAGCCGACGGCGATCGGGAGCTTGGTATAGCGGCGTAGACGCGCGACTAATTGCTCGGCATCGCCCGTCATCTCGGCGCTGGCACCGGTGATGCCGACCCGGGCAATGGCATAGACAAAGCCGCGAGACACCTCAGCAATCTTTTGAAGGCGCGCGTCAGGGCTGGTCGGCGCAGCCAGAAAGATCGGCGCAAGCGCGTGGGCACGCATCGCCGCGAGATACTCGCCGGCCTCTTCGACAATCATGTCCGTCAGCAGCACGCCGTCCACGCCGGCCGCAGCGGCGTCTGCGCAAAACGGCTCCATACCGTACTGCACCACAGGATTGAGGTACGAAAAGATAACTAAACCGGCCCTCGGGCGAGCTTCGTGAATCTCTGCGGCAAGCTTCAGCACGTGAGCCAGCGTAGTGCCGCGAGCCACCGCGCGCTCACTCGCCCGCTGGATGACAGGACCGTCGGCAAGCGGGTCAGAAAACGGCACACCCAGCTCCAGCACATCCGCTCCGGCATCAATCGCCGCCAGCGCAATCGCCTTGGTTGTCCCAAGATCCGGGTCGCCGACGGTCAGGTACGCCACCAGACCGGGACGGTGCTCGAAGGTTATCGGCATAGGCCCTCGTGCAAGGCAAAACCGCCTACGCGGCTGGCGGTCACTTCGTGACGCGTACTCGTTTGAAGAGCAGGGGCGGAGCAGTACCCGCCCCTGCTCTTCAAAGTAAAATGCCGCCCACGGCGGCCGCCTCCCGCGCAGGGGGTCTTGCACCTTCCGTGGTTCATGCGCCGGCGCCTTCCAGCTTCAGTTCCCGGGTCAGAATACCGAGGTCTTTGTCGCCGCGGCCGGACAGGTTGATGAGCAGGAGGTCGTCGGGGCTCATTTGTGGCGCGATGCGCATGGCTTCGGCGACGGCGTGGGCGGTTTCGAGCGCGGGGATGATCCCTTCGGTGCGGGAAAGCGCGACTGTGGCCTTGAGTGCGTCTGCGTCGGAGCAGTTGACGTACTCGGCGCGGCCCAGATCGTTGAGCATGGCGTGTTCGGGGCCGATCGATGGGTAGTCGAGCCCGGCGGAGACCGAGTGCGTTGGCACGATCTGGCCGGCGGCGTCCTGCAGCACGTACGAGTAGGTGCCCTGAAGCACGCCCGGCTTGCCCCCGCCGCCGGTGAGGAAGCGCGCTGCATGCTCGCCAAGCCCGGAGCCGCGCCCGCCGGCTTCGACACCGATCAGGCGGACGTTCTCGTCGGGAATAAAGTCATAAAAGGCGCCGATCGCATTCGAGCCGCCGCCCACGCAGGCGACGATCGCCGATGGCAGGCGGCCTTCGCGCTCCAGCATCTGCCGGCGCGCTTCCTTGCCGATCACCCGGTGGAAGTCGCGCACCATGGTCGGGTACGGGTGCGCACCGAGAACGGAGCCGAGCATGTAGTGCGTGTTGCGAACGTTGGTGACCCAGTCGCGCATGGCCTCATTGATGGCGTCTTTGAGCGTGCGCTGGCCGGTCTGCACGCCGCGCACCTCCGCCCCGAGCAGGCGCATGCGGTAGACGTTGAGCTCCTGCCGGCGCATATCCTCCTGGCCCATGTAGATGACGCACTCAAGCCCCAGTAGCGCGCAGGTGGTCGCGGTGGCGACGCCGTGCTGGCCGGCACCGGTTTCAGCGATGATGCGCCGCTTACCCATGCGTTCGGCGAGCAGTCCCTGGCCCAGGCAGTTGTTGATTTTGTGTGCGCCGGTGTGCAGCAGGTCTTCGCGCTTCAGGTAAATCTTTGCGCCGCCGAGCTCGCGGCTCATGCGCGCGGCAAAGTAGAGCGGCGTGGGGCGGCCGGCGTAGTTTTGCAGCAGGTCATCGAGCCGGGCTTGGAAGGCCGGGTCGGCCTGCGCCGCGGCGTAAGCGGCTTCGAGCTCTTCGAGCGCCGCCATCAGGGTTTCCGGCACATAGCGGCCGCCATAGACGCCGAAGCGTCCGGGGACGGTGCCGGGCGTGGTCTTTGGAGCATTTTCGGGTGCGGCTTGGGTCTGGTGCGGAACCGGGGTCTCGACTGCGGTGCTCATGCCTGGGCGTCCCTCGCGTTTTCTAAGGGTACGCTTGCTGGGGTAATTTGCTCAATTTGCCTGCATGGCGAGCACAACCGGCGGCTACGCGCACAAGCGGTACGTTAAAGTACCTCCAGAGGGAATCCATGCTGAGGATCACGGAAGATATCCAGCCGCTCACCACGTTTCGCAACAACTCGGTGCAAATGATGCGCAAGCTGCGCGAGACGCAGCGGCCCATCGTGCTGACGGTCAATGGCAAGGCGGAAGCGGTGGTTCTGGATGCTCTCGCCTATCAGAAGCTGGAAGACCTGGCGGCACTGGCAAGCGAAGAGGAAGGGCTTCGGCAGGGCGAGGAAGATATCCGCCTAGGGCGCATAGAGCCGGCGCGCAAGGTTTTCGAGGAGCTCAGGCGCGATCTTGACCTACCGCGTTGAGATCACCGCACGGGCCAGAAGAGACCTGAGCAGGATCGGCGCTTACATCCACACGGATAGCACCGTGCAAGCCGCGATCTGGCTCGCTGGACTGGAAGAAGCAGTACTTAGCCTGGAGCAACTGCCGGAGCGTGGCGCTGCCCTGAAGAGCAGTCGATACCGGCAATTGCTCTACGGCAAACTGCCGCACACGTACCGGGTCATCTACCGGATTAACGAACGGACTCACTCGGTTTTTATCCTGCACATCCGCCATGGGGCACGAGACGGCAACGGGCTTTCCTAAGGACGTTGTTACAAGTTCACTGCGCGCATTGTGTGCATATACCCACCCTCGCTCGCCGTCAGCGTCAACTCCAGCCGCGCCGCACGGCGCACGTTGTAGACCAGCGCCGGCCGGAAGCACACCACACACTGCGCGCCGGCACGGCGCACACTCGGGTAGAGCACGCCGTTCGAGCGGGCGAGCAGCAGCTCCCGCGCAAGCCGCTGCGGCGCGGCGTAGCAGGCGGGCACCGGCTCGGGCTGCAGATACTCGCTCCACGCGTCCTCCGGCTCGAGCACATGAAGCTCCGTGCGGAGATCGGTGAGCCAGTCGTCGTAGGTGGTCGAGTCCCGATCCGGGCGCTCGCCGGGCAGGCCGGGCACCACGATCTCCCCAAGCCGGCGCGCCTTGTGGAACGCCACCTCCGCAAGCGAGGTTTCCTGCTCCGGGGCGCAGTACCAGGCGCCGCGCTCCGCGTCGTTGAAGCGCGAACCTTCAATGTTGGCGTGGGTGAAGGCGGCATTGATGATGCGTGCGTTCGGGATGCCGTAGACAAGCTCATAGGTGCTGATGCCGGGCAGACCCGCGTGCTCACCCTGCACACGGTCGTTGGTGGCACCGTCAAGCAGGATGATGTCGGCCAGCATCTGTTCGTCGTCGGCAATCTCGGCAAGAATGCTTCCCTGCTCGCTGAAAAGCGACGGGATCAGACGGTGCAGCGCCTCCTGCGAGAAGAAACGGAGAGGCGGCGACGGAATGGCTTTCTCCGGCAAAAGCCTAGTGGCCGCCACGCGCCGCGTCGAGCACCCGGCGGACGTTGACCATGCCGGGCTGCCCATGGCGCGTCATGTACTCAATAGGCGGCGCACCCGCAAAAAGCGACCCGCGATTGCCAAGGGTGACCCAGTGGTCTGACCATTGATCGCCAAAATAGATGTGGAGGGCTTTGTAAATGCCGATGACCAGCGAGATGCGGACCAGCGTGTCCTGGTTGAGACGCTGCTCACCTGGGCGGGTGCGCCATGCGTGGATGGTGGAGGAAGAGATACCGCCAAGCAGAGCGCGCTTTTGCGCTTCGGTCAGCGCCCACTTCTCTGTGATGCGGAAGAAGGCGCGCAGGGCACTCGCGCTGAGTCGTTCCCGTTCGGCCGGGTTGGCCAGGTCCGGCGCGACATCAAAACTGTAGCCTGCAATCGCGGGCGTGCTGAGCAATGCAGACATTATTTCTCCGTAACGAGTCTTAAACTACTCGATGCCGAGTGCTCCTGCAACGAATCTTCAGTCACTTGCGTACTGTTACTGGGCAGCCTGACGCGGTTCAGTTCCCATTTAGGAAGCTTTCCAGAACCGCCTGGTACCGTTCCGGCTCTTCGTACGAGGGCAGGTGGCCGCTCTGCTCGAAAAAGATCAGCTTCGCTCCTGGAATAGCGTGGGCGATATTCCAGGCGGTGAGCGGGGCGACGTTCATGTCGTAGCGGCCGCTGAGCACAAGCGTCGGGAAGCGGAAGCCGGCGAGCTTCGGCGTCAGATCAATATCGGCGGTGGCCTTCGAGACGGCATCGGAGACAGTGGGTTCAAAGCCGAGGTCGCCCATGTGCGCCATATACGCGTCGCGCTTCGCGGGCGAGTAAAAGATCATGCGGAAGTGGTTGCGCAGGCCGGCACGCGCGGCCGCATCGGTCGTTCCGCCCAGCCGCTTCTCTTCTGCCGCGTCCTGCTGCTCGACATCGGGAAAGACTTGCGGCAGCAGGTGCACCATGCTCTTCCACGCGGGCGCGGCCGAGTCGGAAAGGACAAGCCGTGCCATGTGCTCCGGATGCGCCGCGGCGTACGCCATCGCGAGCAGCCCGCCGTAGGAATCACCGACCAGCGCTACCTTGTTAAGGCCTAGCTGCGCGCGCACCGCTTCGAGATCAGCCACCTGCGCGTCCATGGTTTGCAGAGCACCGGCCCGCATATGCCGGGAGGCGCCGGTGCCGCGCTGGTCGTAGAAAACCACGAGACGCTTGCGGGCGACCCGCTGCCACATATCGTTCTGGAGCATGTAGACGTGGGACAGTCCCGGGCCGCCGTTGACGGCGAGTACCGGCAGGGTACCGCCGATGTTCGCGCTCTTTACGCCAAATGTTTCATAGCCGAGCTCGACATCCGGAGTGTGTACGGTTCCGGTCGCATGCGCGAGCGTTTGCGCAGATAGCGTGAGCGCAGGGAGGAGCAGCAAAAGTCCGAGCAGCAATCGAATCACGTCGGGGTACCTGGAAGCGGGATAAAGCGGAGCGTAGCAGATTTGCGAACTGCACTCAGGCGCGCGCTGCCGCAGGCGAGTTCAGCGCCTGCGCCGTTGCACGAGCGCGCTGAATAAATGCGTGAAGCTTGCGCGGGTCCTTGCGTCCGGGCGAGGCTTCCACACCAGTCACCACGTCGACGCCCCACGGCCGCAGGGTGCTGATTGCCTCGGCTATGTTGCCGGGTGCGAGCCCGCCGGCGAGGATGAGCCGCAAGTGAGGAGCCGCGCGCAGAAACGACCCGCCGGCTTGCTGCCAGTCGAAGCGCAGCCCGGTTCCACCTTCGGCCTCAGCGGTTCGCGAGTCGATCAGCAGAGCGTCTGCAGAGTGGTCAGCGCTGAGGTTTGCGAGCTGCGCGTCAATGCTGTCACCTGGCAAGCTTTGCGCCCCGGCTGCAGGCAGGTGCAGCACCCGCAGCAGTCCGAGGCGCTTGCGGCCTGCCTGTTCAGCACACAGCGCGCTGAAGTGCCCGCGCAGGCGGGCGGCCAGCGCCGGATTGTCGGTCGCGTGCAACTGCACGCCGGTCAGCCCTGCTGCCTCTACCGTGGAGACCACCTGCTCAAAGGTGGGATGGACGAAAACTCCGTAGCGCTCGATGTGCGCGGG
>CAXTMW010000108.1:0-902 GCA_964245455.1 uncultured Acidobacteriaceae bacterium | reverse complement strand
GGGCGTGATCTCGCGGGGGCTGCGCGCGAAGATGAAGCCGAGCGCATTGGCGCCGGCGTCTACGGCGAGCTGCGCGTCTCGAAGCGTGGTGGTTCCGCAAATTTTGATCCACATGGGCGCTTACCGGGTCGCCGCAAGCGTCGGTTCTGTCAGCGTAGGCGTCGCAAGCCAGGCGGCAAGCGCCGCCCCGGGGTCCGGCTGCCGCATGAGCGATTCACCGATCAGGAATGCGTGGAAGCCCGCGGCGCGGAGTCGGTTGATATCGGCGCGGGAGGTGATGCCGCTTTCCGCCACGTGCACCGCTCCGACAGGCAATGCCGAGGCCAGGTCGAGCGAGGTTTCGAGACGGACCGTAAAGGTGACGAGATCGCGATTATTGACGCCGTAGGCATCGCAGCCGAGATCGCGCACGCGTCTGAGCTCTTCCGCCGTGTGCACCTCGCACAGCACGTCGAGCGCGAGCTCGTGCGCGTAGGCGGTGAAGGCCGCCAGCTCCGCGTCGGTCAGTGCGGCGGCAATCAGCAGAATGGCATCGGCGCGGTGTGCGCGAGCCTCCAGAATCTGCCAAGGGTCGACGATGAAGTCCTTGCGCAGGCACGGCAGCCCGCTTGCCTCCGACGCCTGCTGAAGATAGTCCAGGCTGCCCTGGAAAAACGGCTCATCGGTGAGCACGGACAGAGCCGCCGCACCCCCCTGCCGGAGCTGTCGGGCAAGCGTGGGCGGGTCGAACTCGGGGCGGATGAGGCCTTTGGAGGGGGAAGCCTTCTTGATCTCGGCAAGAATGGCCGGGCCGCTCGCAGCCGCCGCTCGCAGCGCCCGCGCAAAACCGCGCGGGGCGTGCGCGGCAGCCGCAGCTTCCAGCGCGGCATAGTCGTCCGTGCGCTTGCGCTCAGTAACGGTGG
>CAXTMW010000107.1:6301-12606 GCA_964245455.1 uncultured Acidobacteriaceae bacterium | reverse complement strand
GGCGAATCGCGGACTGCGCGAACTGGTACTGATTGCCGACGTGTGCCTGTGCGAGTACACCTCGCACGGGCACTGCGGGGTGTTGCACTCTGTTGACGGGGAACAGCATGTACACAACGATTTGTCGCTGGTCCCGCTGGCGCGCACCGCGGTTTCGCTGGCGCGCGCCGGAGCGGACGTGGTGGCGCCGAGCGACATGATGGACGGCCGGGTGGCTGCAATTCGGCGGGCGCTGGACGCGGCGGGCCTGGAGCAAACGCCGATCCTGAGCTACGCGGCGAAGTTTGCCTCGGCATTTTACGGGCCGTTTCGCGAGGCGGCGGACTCGGCCCCGCAGTTCGGCGACCGGCGCGCCTACCAGATGGACGGAGCCAACGTGCGGGAAGCGATGCGGGAGATTGAAGGCGACCTCGCGGAAGGCGCGGACATGATCCTGATGAAGCCGGCGATGCCGTATGCGGACGTGATTCGCGCGGCGCGGGACCGGTTCGATGTGCCGCTGGGCGCCTACCAGGTGAGCGGCGAGTACGCGATGCTGAAGGCGGCGTTCGAGCGCGGATGGCTGGAGCCGGAGCGAGCGATGCTGGAGTCGCTGGTGGGGCTGCGGCGGGCTGGGGCCGGCTTTATCGTGACGTACTTTGCCCCCGATGCGGCGCGGGCGCTTGCCTAGCCACTTCGGATTGACGGGAGTTCGCCCGCAGCCGGCGCTTCTTCGGGTCAGCACCGTGTTTGTGAGACGAAACTGCGCGGCTGTGTGCAATCCGACACACAGAATCGACCTTCTTTCCTGAAATATCTGCACTAGACTGATGTCTTAGCGTCGCAAGAGATTTGCGCAACACGAGGGCTCGGGCACATGGCACAGCGACACAGGAAAACAGGGTGGCCTAAGGGTCTCAGCGCGGCTCCAGCTGCCGGTTGGTTGTTTGCCTTTACCGCGCTCGGCGCGGCCGCCCAGGAGCAGCCCTCAACCGTAGCGGCGGGCGTGCCGCTGCACGTCACGCTGACCCACACCGCGAAGATGCGCGTCGGCACCCCTGTGACCGGGGTGCTGACCGAGCCGGTTTGGGCGTATGACAAGCTCGTCTTTCCCCGGGGTGCGATGGTTCACGGACAGGTGACCTCGCTGGAGTCGCTGCACGGCGAAGACCGGACCAAGGCACTGCTGAACGGCGATCTGACCCCGGAGCACACGCCGGTTATCGATTTCTCAACGATCCAGCTGGGCGACACGGCCGTGCCGCTGGACACCGAGGCCAGGGTGCGGCAGACCGAGACGGTGCACTTTGTGCCGAAACCGCATACCCCCTTGTGGAAGCGCCCGGTGGGGCTGGTGCAAGACAAGATCAAGTCGGTACACGATACGGTGCTAGGCCCCAGCAAGAAAGACCGCGCGGAGCGGCTCTTGTTCAACCAGCTGCCATACCATCCGCAGCGCATCTGGCAAGGGACGGAGATGATTGCCGACCTGCGGCAGCCGGCCACGGTGGAGCTAGCCGCGAAACCCGTGCGGCCGCATGTGCAGAACGCGTCGCTTGTGACGTCCTTGGAGAAAACGATGCCGCGCGACATGGTGGTGCACGCGCGGCTCACCACCGCGCTTGACTCGGACGTGTCGCACCACGGCGACGCGGCACGGGCGATCGTGACCGAGCCGGTATTTGGCCCGAACCATGAGCTGCTGCTGCCCGAAGGTGCGGAGCTGGAAGGCACGGTGCTGCAGGCCAAGAGCTCGCGGAGCTTCGGCCGCAATGGAGCCTTGCATTTCGCCTTCCGCGGCGTGCGGCGGCAGGGTGAGGAGCTCCGGCATGTGAACGGCATGGTGACCGGGGCCGAAGGCAGCACGGAAGCCAACCTGACCGTGGATGGGGAAGGCAACGTGAAGGCGCAGCCCGATAAGAACCGCTTTCTGGCGCCGGTGGCGCTGTTGATGCTGACCGCGGTGGGCGGCGATGAGGATGGCGGCGCGGGCAAGCAGGTGGTCGCGGCCAACGGCTTCGGGCTGGTAGCGCGCGTCGTGACTCTGGCGGCAAGCACCCCGGCGGTCGCGTCCGGTTTTGGCATGTATGCGGGGGCGAAGTCGGTGTACTTTCGCTTTCTGACGCGGGGCCACTCGGTCATGTTCCCACAGGACACTGAGCTGGAAGTGCAGTTGTCGGAGCGTTAGCCTGCGAGCGGAAACGAAACAGATCGCCTCGACGCGCAGTGATCCTTGGGTATCGTGGGCGCATCTGAGTCGGCGAGCATCTCCGGCTGCGGGAGTCCGTCTCCATGTGTCCTGTACTGAAAATTGCCTTTTCTTTCGCTTCCGTCCTGCTTGGCTGCGGCTCGCTGATGGCCGGGCTTGCGGACGCCCAGACCATTCCTGGGGGAACACTGCTTACGTCGTCGCGCCCCGTACCGGCCGGCAAGGCACCGGGCATGCAGGTGCGGCAGATCAAAGCCGGTCCAGATGAGCGAGTGTACGCGGTCATCTTCCACGCGGGGGATGAAGCGATGAGCGGGTTGACCGACTTTGCGATCGCGAACAAGGTCGAGGACGCGCACTTCACGGCGATCGGCGCGGCAAGCGGTGCGACAGTGGCATGGCTCGACCCGACGGCGAAGAAGTACCGCGCCATCCCGGTGACCGGCCAGCATGAGGTGCTTTCGCTCATCGGGGACATCGGCGTAGCGAACGGCAAGCCCAGCGTCCACATGCACACCGTGCTGGGCGGCCAGGATGGAGCAACGGTCGGCGGCCACGTGTTTGAGCTGTATATCTACCCCACCCTGGAGGTGTTTGTGACGGTGGGCACGACGCCGCTGCACAAGAAGGCGGACCCCGCTTCAGAGCAAACGCTCTTTGCCCCCACGGAGTAGCCTCCCTGTGTGCAGCGCGTAGAATCAGGAGTTGCGTGCCCTGCGGCGAACGATGCCGGGCGCGGCGGATTCTATGGGGCGGGGTGCGGTTTGGCGGAGCAGACGGTATACGACGTAGCGATTATGGGCGGCGGGCCGGCCGGGTACACGGCGGCGATTCGCGCGGGGCAAAACGGGCTGAAGGTCGCGCTGCTGGAGCGTGAGGATGCGCTCGGCGGCACGTGCCTGCACTGGGGCTGCATCCCGACTAAATCCATGCTGTTTAATGCCGAAGTGTACGAGCTAATGGAGCACGCGGCGGAGTACGGCATTGAGGGCCTGGGCACGCCGACGCTGAACTGGGGCAAGGTGCTGGAGCGCAAAAACGGCATCATCGCGAAGCACGTCAAGGGCCTCGACTTCCTGATGCGCAAAAACAAGGTCGCCGTGGTGCGCGGGCAGGCAAAGCTGACCGGTCCGGCGAAGAACGGTGTACACACCGTCGCGATGGCCAAAGCTGCGAACGGGGTGGGCGAGCCGGGCGAGGTGCGGGCGAAGAACGTTGTGATCGCAACCGGCTCCGACGCGAAAATGCTGCCGGGCATTGACGTTGCCGATGGCTACGCGCTCACCAACAACGAGATCCTGCTGATGCCCTCGGTGCCGAAGTCGATGGTGATTATCGGCTCGGGCGCGGTGGGGGTGGAGTTCGGCTCAATCTTCCGGAGCTTCGGCGCGGAAATCACGATCGTTGAGTTTCTGCCGAAGATTGTGCCCGCCGAAGACGACGATGTTTCGAAGGAGCTGCAGCGGAACTTCCGCAAGCGCGGCATCGACGTGCATACGGGCGCGCGGGTCGAGAAGGTAGAGAAGAGCGCCGGCGGCGCGACCGTGACGTGGACCGATGCTGCGGGCAAGCAGGTCTCAAAGGAAGCTGAGAAAGTGCTGGTGGCCGTAGGGCGCGCGCCGCGCACCGACGGGATCGGCCTAGAGTCGCTGCCGGGGATCAAGCTTGAGAAAAACTTTATCCAAACCGACGAGTGGATGGCGACCGGGGTCGAAGGCGTGTACGCGATCGGCGACATCGTCGCGGGGCTGCCACAGCTGGCGCACGTGGGCTCCATGTGCGGCATCGTGGTGGCGTCGAAGCTCGCAGGCAGGTACGCGCGGCCGGTCAGGCGCAATCGCATCCCGGCGTGCACCTATACTGAGCCGCAGATCGGGTCTGTGGGCCTGAGCGAGAAGCAGGCGCGCGAGCAGGGTCTCGACATCAAGGTCGGGAAGTTCCCGTTCGCGGCGAACTCCAAGGCGTCGATCGTGAATCAGCATGAAGGCTTCGTCAAGGTGATCTCGGACGCGAAATACGGCGAGATGCTGGGGGTGCATATTATCGGACCTTCAGCAACCGAGTTGATTGCAGAAGCCGTGGTGGCGATGGAGCTGGAAGCAACGCTCGAAGAGTTGATGTTCACCATCCACGCGCACCCGACGCTCGCCGAGGCGATGCTGGACGGGTTCGGCGCGGTGGAAGGGCTGGCGATCAACGTCTAGGGACGGCGCTTTAGGACGGTACAGGACCGGCGCAATGGCGGCAGTGACGATACGGGAGTGTACAGAGGCGGACGCGACGGCGCTTGCCGTGGTAGGCGCGGCGACGTTTTTGGAGGCATTTGCGGGCATTGTGCCGGGGGCGGCGATCCTGGCCCATTGCGCGAAGAACCACATGCCGGCCGCGTACACAGCGCTGCTGGCGCAGCCGGAAACGCGGGCGTGGCTGGCAGAGGTAGAGCCCGGCGCAGCGCCGGTCGGCTATGCTCTGCTGACCGCGCCCGACTTCCCGGACGGTTTAGCTGAAGCGGGTGATCTGGAGCTGCGAAGGATCTACTTGTTCTCGCGATTTCACGGCGATGGTACCGGGCGGGGCTTGATGGAGGCGGCCATTGCCCAAGCGCACGCGCAGGGCGCGCGAAAGCTGCTGCTCGGCGTGCACCCTGAGAACCATCGCGCGCTTGCGTTCTACCGGCGATCCGGATTCGCTATCGTCGGCAAGCGCACGTTCAAGGTTGGCGCGTCGATGTTTGAGGACCCAGTGCTGGCCCGTGAGTTATGAATTCGTTGCATTGCGGTGCGGCAAGGATGTGAGTGCACGAAACTTGTCCTTTACGGACTTAATTAGGTGACGCTGCTTGGGTAAGCTACTCCGAGATTGAGTTCAGGTGTGAGATAATTCGTAGCTTACTTATTAAGCCTGTGTAGGGCTTCGTAACGTTTGTGTTCAATGTACTCTCTTAAGTAAAAAGATGACGCTTACAACGTCTCAACAGCTGGAGCCCGAAGAGAACTCAACTCGTGCAGGTGATCACAAAAACACAGACGGTTTCGCTGAGGGCTCTTCGAGCTTGCCACCCGTGAGCGCTGTTCCTCAGCCGTCACAACCTCCACCGTCCAAGCGCCCACCCGTAACAGACACCAACAAGTGGTGGCAAGATCGTAAATTCGTTTTGGAACTTTTAGGCTTCGCTGTGCTGTTTGCCTATACCTGGTTCGCTTGTCTCCAATGGCTGCAGACCCAATACGCGAATCGGCTGACGGCCCGCGCCTTGGATGGGAGCGATCATACCCTTTCCGAAACTCTCAAGAAGATGCAAGCTCAAAGCGACGCGACCAACAATCTCTATCGGGAGGCTCAAAAGCAAGCGGCTAGTGCTGCCACCATGGCGATCAACTCTGGCACGCAATCTACCGCAAGCGTGCAGAGTGCTCATGCCGCTACGAACGCCGCGAAAACCGCTGTCGAGACATTACACATGACAGAACATGCGTATGTCGTTATCGACGAGCCAACGATTGACCTTCAGCAGAAAGCTGTGTGGCTTCCTATATTCAATATCGGCCATCTTGCGTCTGGTGAAGTAGAGATTGTCGTTCACCAAGCTATCGCTAGCGTTACCGACATTCTTTCTCCAGTCCCCATCTCGAACGCTACAGGAATTTGGCAGAGACACCGCTTTCAGTCCGCGATCCCCGGAGAGCATCCTACAATTTTTGTGCCTTTCGCGACATTACGACCAGAAGAATTGAACAGCGGCCACCAGGTTATATACATCTCGGGAACAGTTACCGCGAACGACGGGTTTCCTGACACTCCTCCACAGAGAAGCACCTTCTGCTTCTCGACAAAGTTCATTCCCGTCTCAAGCCATGTAGAATTCACTCTCTGCGGAGCTCCCGAGATGCTGCCTCTTCTCCAAAGAATAGATGGCTACCCCGATAACGAAAGTAAGTAAGAACAAGCCGATGCAACATATGTGCTAAAGATGTTGCTGTTACATAAGCTGACTTTCTATCGCGGTGGCCAGATTGGCTCTGCCGAAAGAGCGTATCGTGCCAAGACGATCCAAGAAGCGGTGAATAGTGACATGGTGGAATGGCTCCTGCAAACAACAAGCTGCAAGGAGCAACAT
>CAXTMW010000107.1:0-6291 GCA_964245455.1 uncultured Acidobacteriaceae bacterium | reverse complement strand
GAGCAACATTGCAAGCCGACCTAAGTTTGGAGTGCGGTCATCTTTGTTCTTTGGGCAGATAGGGAGTGCTGGCGGGCATGACTGATCTGCTGACCTTTCTGGAGCTGCCGCGGGTGGAGTACGGGCGCGCCCAGCGGCTGCAGGAGCGGCTGGTGGAGCTGCGCCGCGCAGGCGCTATCGGCGACGTGCTGCTTCTGCTGGAGCACCCGCCGGTGCTGACGCTGGGGCGCAATGCGACACGCGCCAATGTGGTTGCGAGTGACGAGCAGCTTGCCGGGCGCGGGGTGGCGCTGCATGTCGTCAAGCGCGGCGGTGACGTGACCTACCACGGGCCCGGGCAGCTGGTGGGCTATCCAGTTATAGACTTGCGCGCGCATACGCTCGAAAGCGGAGCGCGCCTGGGCGTGGTGGACTACGTGCGGCTGCTCGAAGAAGCGCTGATCCGCGTGTGCGGCGAGTTTGGCGTGCGGGCGCAGCGCGTGCCGGGGCGCACGGGCGTGTGGACTGCTCCGTTTGGAGCTGGGGCAGAGAAAAAACTGGCGGCGATCGGCGTCCACGTGTCGCGCGGGATTACCTCACATGGATTCGCGCTGAATGTGACGACGGACTTGCGGGATTTCCGCCTGATTGTGCCGTGCGGCATCGCGGACCGGGCAGTGACCTCGCTCGAAGAGGAAGCGCCCGTGCCGGTGACGCTTGCGCAGGCGAGCCAGGCCGCCGCACGTGTGCTGGGGCGTGTGCTGGGCCGCCAGGTGCTGGCGGTGGAAGACCCGGAGGCGCTGCACCCGGAGTTGGCCGGCTGGTGAGCGCGGGCTTTGCGAAACATCGCCGCCGATGATGAGGCCCGGAGCGCCGGTTGCCGCCGGGCTGGCCGGGAGCGCACTGCGGGTGGCACTGCGCCGGGCCGCACACCAGCTGGTAGATCGACCTGTGGTGTTTCGCGACCCGTATGCGGTGCCGCTGCTTGCCGCCCGGTACGCCGCAGAGCTGAGGCGAACACCGATGCCGGGGCTGGAGAGTCGCATAGGCAAAGACCGGCCCTGGTCGCGTGCGCTGCGGGCGTATGCGGTGGCGCGCAGCTGCTATGCCGAGGAGTTGCTGGCCCTTGCCGTGGCGCACGGGGTGCGGCAGTACTGCCTGCTGGGCGCGGGGCTCGACACTTTCGCGTGGCGCAATCCCTATCCGCAGCTGCAGGTGTGGGAGGTCGATCGGCCGGCGATGCTCGCCTGGAAGCAGGAGCTGGCCGCGGAGGCCGGCTTTGCCGCACCCGCGCGGTACTGCACCGTCGCGGCGGACCTGAGCGATGCGCAGCTGCCTGCGCGGCTTGCGGAGGCGGGTCTCCGTGCGCCCGAGCCGGCATTGTTCGCGCTGCTGGGCGTGGCGCCGTATCTTGACGGGCGGGTGTTCACAGCGCTGTCGACCATGGTGCGGGCGTGGGCGCCAGGCTCGGGGCTGGTGCTTGACTACCGGCTGCCGCGCGCCGCGCTCGGCGAAGAAGAGCAGCGCCAGCATGACTCGATGGCCGCGCGGGTGGCCGCGGCGGGCGAGCCGTTCCAGAGCGCGTGGACGCCGGAGGCGATGGCGGCCGAGCTAGGAGGCTGGCACTTGCTGGAGCAGCTGGACAGCGCGGCGATCAACGCGCGATATTTCGCCGACCGCAGCGACGGGCTGCTGGCGCGCGGCAACGCTTGGCGCGTAGCGAGCGCCTGCAACGCGCTGCCTGGAACCGGACCCGCTCCCGGCCCGTAACATTGAGTGCCGGCAGTTAGGAAGAGTGCGTCTCGCGGTGCGGAGCCGCCCTGCTATGCTGCTCAACAATCTCAATCAACAATTCCTAAAAGGCGAGGTGACGCGTGGGTCGAGCGAGAACGGTGGCCGGTGGTGCTGTGTGTTGCTTTGTGCTGGGAGTGCCGTTGTGGGCGGCCGCGCCGTTGAAGAGTGCTGGACCAGCGGCGCAGGTGACGACGACGCCCGAGCGGCTTGACCTGCAGATGTATGCGCGCATCCGCGAGGAAGGCCTGAACCACTCGCGCGTGATGGAGTACGCGAGCGCCCTGGACGATGCGATCGGCCCGCGGCTGACGGGCTCGCCCGAGATGGCCAAAGCCAACGCCTGGACTCGCGACACGCTCGCTGCCATGGGCTGCACGGACGCGCACCTGGAGGATTGGGGCGAGTTCGGCATGGGCTGGGAGCAGGAAGCGAGCTCGCTGCGGATGGTGGGGCCGGAGCCCGCGGTGTTTATCGCGCAGGCCGCGCCATGGTCACCGGCCACTACAGGTGCGGACGGCAAACCGGGGCCGGTGCGCGGCGAAGCTGTTGTGGTCACCATCGACTTCGGCAAAAACGCGCGGCCTGTGGAGCAGCAGATGGCCGACTACAAAGGCAAGCTGCGCGGCAGGATCGTGCTGCTGGGCGACACCCGGCCCGTGGGTGAGCTGGATACGGCGCCGGCGAAACGCTTCACAGACGAGGAGCTCGCGAAGCTGAAGCAGGTGCCGCTGGGACCGCCGGATGACGAGGCACAGACGCGCGAGTACTTCAGCAAGGTGCTGCCCGAGAAGGAGAAGCTGGGCCGGATGTTGGCCGACGAAGGCGCGGCGGCAGTGATTGTGCCCAGCCGCGACAGCCGCACGCATGGCGGCCAAGGCGGGACGATCTTCGATGACTCCAACGCAAACTTTTCATGGTTCTCATACCAGCGCGCGCATGCCACACCGGTGCCGCTGCTGGTGGCCTCGATTGAGAACTACGGGCGCGTGACGCGGCTGCTGGCGGCGCATGTACCGGTAGAGCTTGAGGCGAATGTGGACGTACGATTCACGGGCGACCACGAACACGGGTTTGACACCATCGCGGAGATTGCGGGAACGGACCCGGCGTTGAAGGAACAGGTTGTGATGCTGGGCGGGCATCTCGATTCATGGGCCGGCGGTACCGGCGCGACCGACAACGGTGCAGGCACCGTTGTCGCGATGGAGGTGATGCGCATCCTGACGGCGCTCAACGTGAGGCCTCGTCGAACGATCCGAATCGGGCTTTGGAGCGGCGAGGAAGAAGGCATTTTCGGCTCGGCCGGCTATGTGGCGCAGCACTTTGGGACGGTGCCGCTGGCCGGCGATGCATCGGTGCCGGACTTTTTGCGCGACCCGAGCGGCCCGCCTGTGGTGAAGCCGGAGCAGGCGCGCATCTCGGCCTACTACAACCTCGACTACGGGCACGGCCGGATTCGCGGCATCGATACGCAGGGTAATGTCGCGGACGCGCCCATCTTTGAGCAGTGGATCGCCCCGCTGGGCGACCTGGGCGTATCGACGGTCAGCAACGCGAGCCTGGGCAGCACGGACCACCTGTGCTTCGACGCGGTCGGCATTCCGGGATTCCAGTTCATCCAGGACCCGCTGGACTACGGCACGCGTACCCACCACTCCAACATGGATGTGTGGGAAGCGCTGCGGCCGGAAGACCTGCGGCAGGCCGCCGTGGTGGAAGCCACCTTCGTGTACAACACGGCGATGCGGGATGCGATGCTGCCGCGGAAGTCGCCTGGTGCGGAGTTTGGCGAGCGGAAGGCGCTGGCGCTGCCGGGCAGTGTGGCGAAGTGAAAAGGATCCGCATCCGGTGCAGCGGTCTCCCGCTTCGACCACAAGCTGAGCCCGCCAAGGGATGGCCGCTGGTAAGCCTGGCCGCGTCTCTGCGCTCGTGCTGTCGCTCCGGACATCGTCAGCCTGACTTTGCAAGGCGGTAACCGGCCTTCGTGTTACTTCTAGAAGTCACAATCCCATGAGCTCTTTCTCTCTCAAGCCAACGCACGCCCCGGTCAAGCGCTACTACGCCGCCCTCGACCGCTTTCACAAGGAAGGCCATACCACCGAAGGCAACACCCGCTCCGCTTTCGCCGACCTCCTTAAGCACTGTGCTGGGCCCTACGGCTGGCATCTGGTCGAGGAGTACCAGTTCAAAGGCACCGGCAAGCAGCCTCTCCGCGCCGACGGAGCCCTGGTCGACGCATTCACCCTCGTCCACGGCTTTTGGGAAGCCAAGGACGAAGCCGACGACCTTGCCGGCGAGATCAGGAAAAAGGCCAAAGCCGGCTACCCGCTCACCAACATCCTCTTCCAGTCCCCCAGCCGCGCCGTCCTCTACCAAAACAACCTAGTCGCCCTTGACTGCGGGCTGGCCGATCCCGCAAACCTCGTCGAGCTCCTCCGCCTTTTCTTTGAGTATCGCCAGCCCTACCACCTCGTCTGGGAAGATGCCGTCCAAAACTTCTCCGAGCGCATACCTGACCTCGCCACCGGGGTGACAACCATCCTCGAAGCCGAGCACGCCAAAAACCCCGACTTCCGTGCCAAATTCGCCGCCTTCGCCGAGCTCTGCCGCTCCTCTATCAACCCCGACCTCGCCGACGCCGCCATCCGCAAAATGCTCGTCCAGCACCTGCTTACCGAGCGCATCTTCCGCAAGGTCTTCTCGAACCAGGAGTTCCTCTCCCGCAACGTCATCGCCGCCGAGATCGAAAAAGTCATCCGCTCCATCACCGCCCGCCACTTCTCCCGCGACGAGTTCCTGAAACCCCTGGACCACTTCTACGTCGCGATTGAGAAAGCCGCCGAGGCGCAAACCGGCTATGCCGAAAAGCAGCAGTTCCTCAACACTGTCTATGAAAAGTTCTTCCAGTCCTTCGACAAGAAGCAAGCCGACACCCACGGCATCGTCTACACCCCGCAGCCCATCGTTGACTTCATGGTCCGCAGCGTCGAGGAGGTCCTCCACTCTGAGTTCGGCAAATCCCTCTCCGACCCCGGCGTCCACATCCTCGACCCTTTTACCGGTACCGGCACCTTCATCACCCGCATCATCCAGCAGATCAAGCGCTCCAGCCTCCCGCAGAAGTACGCCGAGGAGCTTCACTGCAACGAGGTCATGCTCCTGCCGTACTACATCGCCAGCATGAATACCGAGCACGCCTACATGGAGCAAATGGGCGAGTACCGACCGTTTGAAGGCATATGTCTCGTGGACACTTTTGAATTAGCCGAGCCGCAAACTATGCAGCTTGAGTTCATGAACGAAGGCAACAGCGAGCGTGTTCGCAGGCAGAAGAAGGCACCCATCCGCGTCGTCATCGGCAACCCTCCCTACAACATGGGCCAGGTCAACGAAAACGACCAGAACAAGAATCGCAAGTACAGGCATATGGATAAGCGTGTTCAGGAAACTTACACGCGCGACTCCAAAGCCACACTTCGCAACAAATTGAGCGACCCTTACGTTAAAGCATTTCGTCTTGCCAGCGATCGCATACGAACTACTGGGGGCGTAGTCGCATACGTAACTAATAATAGCTTTATCGATCAGCTAGCTTTTGACGGTATGCGCAAGCATCTAGCTAGCGGTTTCTCTAAAATCTACATTGTTGATTTAGGCGGAAACGTACGAAAAAACCCGAAACTGTCTGGGACCACTCACAACGTTTTTGGCATACAGGTTGGCGTAGCCGTGGCGCTGCTCATTAAACACATCGGAGAATCCACGCCAAGTGCAAGCGCGATCTGCTACACCGACATGCCAGGTGATTGGCGAAAGGGCCAAAAAACAGCTCAACTTGACGAATGGGTAAACGTTCGAGGCATGACCTGAAATACGATAGAGCCGGACAATAAAAGCGATTGGCTAATAGCTCAAAAGCAGAATGACTTCGATACTCTTCTTGCGTTAGGCAATAAAGCAAGCAAGCGCTTCGATACCGTTAAGACGATTTTTCGTTCCTTCAGCTTGGGGGTTGTTTCTGCGAGAGATTCATACGTCTATAACTCACAGCGAAATGCCTTAACCTCAAACATGCTTGCGTCTGTTGAGGCATACAATGAAACCCTGTTTAGATATAGCCGAGTGAAGCAGCCTCGGCCTAAAGCTGGGATTTTATCGACCCAGACAACCGCAGATTGAAGTGGTCAAGGCAAACGATCACGTCTCTAAAGAGGCTTGGACCCGATGAGTTCAACCAAGCTTGGTTGCGACTAAGCTTGTACCGGCCATTTTTTAGACAATGGCATTATTTTGCGGATTTTTGGAATGAGGAGCGCTATCAACTACGGCGCATCTTTCCGGTAAGCTCTATTAATTACAACAACGAAGCTATTCTAATCAAGAACTCGGGCGAGTGGCCTTTTTTCGCTTTGGCCACTAATCAATCAACCGATTACCAACCACAGGGTGGCTCCCAGATTTTTCCCTTTTACACCTACAGCAACGACGGCACCAACCGTCAAGAAAACATCACCGACT
>CAXTMW010000106.1:8461-12758 GCA_964245455.1 uncultured Acidobacteriaceae bacterium | reverse complement strand
GCTCGTGCTCCAGGAGGCGGATCTCGTCGAGCAGCTTCTTCTTGATGTGCTCGGGGATGCTGTTGCTGATCTGTTCAGGCATGGTGGGCGAAAGGTCCGGGGAGAAGTGTTGTGGGCGCAAGGGGGCGCGCCCGCAAGGCCAGATTATACCTGCTCCGGGGAAGGCAACGGGCCGGGCGCGGGCGGCTCTGCATCCTGGGGCACGTCTCGGTCCGTGTTGTACTTTGTGTTGTACTTTGCATTCAGGAAGCTTTGCAGGATGAGCACGGCCGCGACCTGGTCGACGAGCGCGCCGTGCTCCTGGCGCGGCTTGCCCGCTTCGTACAGCAGTTGGTGTGCGTCACGCGTGGTCAGACGCTCGTCCCACATCACGATCGGCAGCCCTGAGAACTGGCTTAGCTCCTCGGCGAGAGCCTTGATTTTGGCGCCCAGCGAGCTCGGCTCGCCCGACATGTGGAGCGGATTGCCGACCACTACGCCCGAGCAGCCGTGCCGGCGCGCCAAACGGGCGAGTGAGCGCACGTCCTCGCGCGGCTTTTTGCGCCAGAGCGTCAGCACCGGGCGCGCCAGAAGGGCCAGCTCGTCGCTGACCGCGACGCCGATGCGCTTGGTGCCGACATCGAGGCCAAGGTACCGCGGGAAGAGAACTGAGGCCTGGCTGGGAACGGGCTCGCGCTCTGGGGTATCCACACCTGCCATGGTAAGGCCGGGTATAGGCCGGTGTTTGTTCCCGACGCTCAACAAGTAGTGGACCATCTCAACAGCATCGGGGGTCATCCTGAGCGCAGGCGGGGTTCCCGGCGAGCTTGCTCGCTGGGGTGCAAGCGAAGGATCTGCTGTTCTCGCGCAACGAATAGAGTCCAAAGCAATCCCTTTGCTGCGCTCAGGATGACCCCTCTCGTTGAACGAACCTTTTTCCAGGATGAGCCTTTTCCTCAGAGGCCAAGATGCAGGGCCACAGAGCAGGGCGACAGAGCAGGGCGAACCGGTAAGTGCCACCCGCTTATAAACTGGCAGTCTATGCTTCGGTGGTTTGTAGCGGCTGTGCTGCTTGTGGTTCTAGCTGTAGGTGGGTGGCTTGCCTGGACGCTTACCTGGCCGGCCGGGCCGCGCTCGGAAACCTTTGTGGAGATCGCACCCGGTACCCCGACCCGCGCCATCGCCGGGCAGCTGATGCAGGCCGGTGTGCTCGCAAGCCCGTATGGCTTTGAGCTGCTGCGGCTCCTGACCGGCCGCTCGCTCAAGGCCGGGGAATACCGCTTCGACCACCCTGTTAAGGCGACCGAGGTGTATGCGCGCCTCGCACGGGGAGACGTGTACACGGTTGCGCTGGTTGTGCCCGAGGGTGCGAACCTGTTTGACATCGCGGCCAGGGTCGAAGCCGCGAAGCTAGGCACGCGCGAGGCTTTTCTGGAGGCGGCCCGTCAGGATACTGCCTTCATCGCACACTTCGACCCCGAAGCGACCAGTCTGGAAGGCTACCTGTACCCGGCGACCTACCGCTTTGGCCGTCGCACCACGCCGGACCAGATGCTGCGGACCATGGTGCACGTTTTTGAGGTGCAGTCGCTCGCGCTGGGAATCGGAGGCGACACGCACCGGCTCGTGACGCTCGCCTCGCTCGTCGAGCGCGAAACGCCGGTGCCGGCGGAGCGGCCGCTGGTCGCCAGTGTGTTTGAGAACCGCATCGCCCACGGCATGCCGCTCGAAACCGACCCGACGGTGATTTACGCGGCTCTGCTGCGCGGCGGCTACCGCGGCACGATCTACCGGAGCGACCTTCAAGCTGACTCCCCTTACAACACCTACCGCCACGCCGGGCTGCCGCCGGGGCCTATCTGCAACCCAGGGCGGGTGTCGCTGGAGGCAGCGCTGCACCCGGCGCACACCGGGTTTCTGTACTTTGTTGCGGCCGGGGCCGACCCGCAGGGCCGCTCCCGCTTTGCCGCAACCCTGGGCGAGCACGAGCACAACGTGGCGGCCTACCGGGCGGCCGTTCGCGCAGGCGCTGACGTCGACCATGCCGCCGACCATCCGACCCCATAGCATGGGTCCCGGCCGATGCGCCCCGTATACTCATCACTTGTGTTCTCTACCCCATCGAAGCGGCCGGTGCATGTTCCATAATTCGAGACGAGCCGGTTTGCTCCTGTTGAGCCTTTTGCTTTTGCCTGGGCTGCCAGGGTGTATCCGGCATACGTATCGCGTGCAGCAGCCGATCATACCTAAGGCCCCCCTTAAGGATGCTACGGCCGACCAGCTTGTGCAGCTGGTCAACGCGTTCAGCCATCGCACCCAGACGATGCGCGCCTCGGTCACGTTTCAGGTCTCGGTCGGCGGCGAAAAGCGGGGGCAGGTAACCGACTACACCTCGCTGAGCGGATACATCCTGCTGCGCATGCCGGGGATGCTGCGCGTGCTGGGGCTGCTGCCGGTGGTGCACACTCAGGCATTCGATCTGGCCAGCGACGGCAAGAGCTTTACACTCCTGATCCCGCACAACAACAAGGCCTATACGGGGCTGAACGCGGTCGAGAAGCCGTCGAAAAATCCGATTGAAAACCTTCGCCCCAAAATCTTCTTTGAATCCCTGATCCCCGGCGAGATCGGGCCGGACGAACAGGTCATTTCCACCATCGTCAATCCCACCCGGGTGGACTCGAAAACGCATCAGGTACTCGCAAAGCCGGAGTACGAGCTGTCCGTGGTGCGCCGCAAGGAAAACAGCCAGGAGCTGATCCCGGAGCGACGCATCCACTTCGACCGGACCACGCTGCTGATGAGCGGGGTCGACATCTACGACGCGACCGGGAGGATAGAAACGCGGGCAGTGTATGGGCCCTACGCGACCTTCGGCGAGGTCAGCTATCCCGGCTCGATTACCATTCTGCGGCCTGTGGATGAGTACCAGATCGTTGTGGCGATTCAGAAGCTCACAATCAACCAGACACTGGCCGACGACCAGTTCGCGCTGAAGATTCCTGAAGATTACGTTGTGCAGACGATGAAGTAGCGGCGCTCTTTCGTCCCACGGCGGGTAGAATCGAGCTGCGGGCAGCCGGACGGCCGCTGCCGGGTGCGCGCAGGCGACGCCCGGGAGAGGAAAGTCCGAACTCCGCAGGGCAGTGTGCCGGATAACGTCCGGGATCCGAGCGTCAAGGCTCGGAGACGGCCAGTGCCACAGAGAAAATACCGCCCGCGCCGGCGCGAGCCGGGCGCGGGTAAGGGTGAAAAGGTGCGGTAAGAGCGCACCGCGCCGGCGGCAACGTCGGCGGCAGGGTAAACCCCACACGGAGCAAGACCAAATAGGGAGGGATCGGCGGCCCGGCTCCAGAGGCTGCCGAGCGTGCCGGCCCGGCGCGCCAACGGGAGCTCCGGTCAGGCCTCTACAAGGGTCGGGCAGGCGGAAACCTTCGGGTAGGTTGCTGGAGCGTGTCAGCAATGGCACGCCTAGAGGAATGGCCGTCCAGGACTCTCACGGGTCTGGACAGAATTCGGCTTACAGGCTGTTCGCGTTAGATCGAAAAAGAGCCACCCGTGAGGGTGGCTCTTTTTCGTTGCCGCGTCCCGAGGAACGTGAGGCTTAGGTGCTCTTGATATTGCCGTTGACCCCGTTCGGGTAGAAGCCGCCCGAGGTCACACCGGCGCTAGTGCTGCCGTACGCGATCATCAACACCTGAGAAGTATTGCGAGAGGTGTACAGGCCGGTGGTGGCACCGGTGTTGAAGATGTTGAGCGTAGCCGCCGCACTGCCCGTACCGGCAACGTACGGTACCGTGTCGCCCGAGTCCACCGCGGAGAGCTTAGCGTTATTGGCTGGGACCGCGAAGGCGGGGCCATGCGCGATGATGAGCTGGCGGAGAAGGCTTTCGTGCTGACCTTCGGTGGCGTGGATATTGGCCGCGTAGTCGAGGGCAGTGGTGTTGGAAACCAGGAGCTGGACTGCGCCTTCGTACGCGCTGACGCCTGTGGTTTCCAGCGCGCGAGCGACGCTGAGGAACTGGTAGTCGTTCGTCACCGGACCCAGAGCCGCCAGGTTGAGCGCCGGCATATCGACCGGACCCAGGTTAAGTGCCGTCATGGTGGAGCGCAGAAACTGCACATGCGCCTGCTCATCGGCAGCAAGCACCAGAGCGGCCGCGAGGACGTCCGGATTAGTGAAGTTCAGCTTGGCGACTCCCCCGCTTACCGCTCCGGGCTTCGCGCCCATGTCGGCCGGTTGCAGGCCCGAACCGGTTGTGATCGTGAGATAGAAGGTGGCTTCCAGATACTCAAGATTGAGCGCGAAGTTGAGGAC
>CAXTMW010000106.1:0-8451 GCA_964245455.1 uncultured Acidobacteriaceae bacterium | reverse complement strand
CGAGAGCCTGACCAGCTGCCCCTCGCCCGTCCGGGCGCGGTGCCGGTCGGCGGCGGGGTGGTGGTACCCGTATTGTTGCTGCCATTGCTGCAGCCGGCCAGGCCTGCCGCGCCGGCAAGGCTGGCGCCGGCGAGGAAGCCGCGGCGGCTGAGGCGGCTGCGCTGCCGCTCGGCGACGAGGCTTTCGATTTCGCTGATGAGCTGCTCGTACGTAGATGCCGCTTCGGGCTGGAGCAGGGCTGAGTTGCTGAGTGTCGACATGAAAAATCTCCGTGAAACGCTGTGTGTTCGCCTGGATCTCGCGAGCCCTGCACAGGTGTGCGAGGACTGCGCCTGAAGTGAGGGCCGACGATCCTAGGTGCTCTTGACGTTGCCGTTGACGCCCGCCGGGAAGAAGCCGCCCTTGACGGTGCCGGCAGCAGGGGTTGTCGTGGTGGGCGTCGAAACGCCATAAGCAACGCCGAGAACCTGCTGTGGAGTACGCGAGATACCGGACGCGGGCGGCACCACGGGATTGGCGGGGGCGTAGGGCACCGCGCCGACGGGGGTCACGGTGAAAATGGCTGGGTAGCCCGGATTCTGCGCCATGCCCGGGGGTACGTCCTGCGCGTCGATCTGCCGGTCAGGGGTAGGAGTGGTGATGGAAAGCGCGATGCACAGGTAGTTGATGGCGCCGAGGTGCTGCGCTTCCGCACCGAGAATCTGCGCGGCCGATTGCAGGATATTGAGATTGCTGACCAGGTAGTTCGCCGAGCCGGAATAAGCACTGTTGCCGAGAGCGGTGAACTGCCGCGCCAGGGCAAAGTAGAGGGTCGGCGAGGTAGCAGTGAGACCGATCCCTCCGGAAAAGTCAATGGAAGGCTCGGTGATCGGCGTTCCCTGCAACCCAATGATGGCCTGCTGCAGCAGCGCGATGTGATGCGCTTCATCTTCCAGAAGCGCTTTGACGATCGCCAGCTGCGTAGCGTCCGTGATGACGCCGGCGGACGGGGCGTTGACGACGGAGCTCGCGGTGATGACGGGAACGGTTGCGGTGATCACCGGATTGGTCGCGCCGGTTCCGCTCGCAGCCACATTGGCCGCTAACGTATGCCCATTAAAGCCGGCCGAGTAGAACTCGGCTTCCAGAAACTCAAAGTTGAGGGCGAAGTTCAGAACATCGACCACCGACGGCGTTGCCGCGGTCTGCGCCTGTGCGGTTTTGCCGGCGAGCGCGCCGCCAACCGTCGCTACAGCACCGGCCGCGGCGAGCGTGGAAAGAAAACGGCGACGGTTCAAGGCACGGAGGTTTGCACCGAGCGCGAGAATCCCTTCTTCCGTTGCAAGCTGGTCCCCGGTCACCTTCGTTTCGGGAACCAGAAGGGATGTAAATAACGAATGAGCCACGATCAAAACCTCCTGAATACTGCGCTTGAAACCCTTAGCACCGGCCAATCTGCGGTCGGGTTGTGTTGCCTCTTGTTAGTACCAGAAAGACATGACAGGGTTGTGCTTCTCTCCAGCACTTCAGTAACGTCCGGGCTGGACTGTTCAGATTCATACACACTTGGCAAACACCTGTCGATGACCTGGTTCCGGACCGATATCGATGCGGTACACGCAGGGCCCCCAGGCATACTCGGCGGCCTTGAACCTGCTTGCCACAGGGCGCGAGTACCCCTCGCCGCCCCTGCTACACTCACCGCACAGGCGCAGGCTCCCATGCAATGGACTGAATCGATCCGCATCGCCGTGCAGTCGCTCTGGGCCAACAAGCTGCGGACCGTGCTCACCCTGTTGGGCATGGTCATCGGCGTGGCGTCGGTCATCACGGTCATCACGCTGGTGAACGGTGCCAACCACTACGTGGCGACCAAGATCAGCGGCCACGGCGCGGATGTGATCACCATCTCCAAGATGCCGGGCGTGATCTTCGACGGCAACGATTACCTGAAGTTTCACAAGCGCAAGGACCTGACCTACGAGCAGTTCACCGCGCTCGGCGAAAGTTGCCGCAACTGCCTGCTGACCGGCGCCCAGCTCACCTCCGCCGGCAAGGTCACCTTTGGTACGCAGTCCAGCAAAACCACGGAAATTCGCGGCTGGACGCCACCCATGCAGCCCATGACCGCGCAGACCATCGTCGCCGGCCGGCAGCTGACCGAAGCCGACGAGAAAACCGGCGCGCACGTGGTGGTGATCGGCCAGGATGTGATCGACCACCTGATGGGCGGCTCCGACCCGGTCGGCAAAGAACTGCGCATCGACGGCGGTGTGTACACGGTGATAGGCGCGGGCGAGCGGATGGGCACCACACTCGGCCAAAGCCAGGACGATTACGTCCAGATGCCGCTTTCCACCTACATGCATTCGCACGGGCTGCACAACTCGCTCACCTTTCTGATCCGCTCGCGCCCGGGGCCCGTCGCGATGGAAGATACCGCGGATGAGATCAAGGCCATCCTGCGCCAGCTGCGGCGCGACGCGCCCGGCAGCGAGGACGACTTTACGGTGGAAACCAACGGCAGCCTGGTCGATTTGTGGAAGAGCATCTCCTCAAGCTTCTCGCTGGTGCTGGTTGGCGTGGCGTCGATCTCGCTTGTCATCGGCGGCGTCGTCATCATGAACATCATGCTGGTCTCGGTCACCGAGCGCACCCGCGAGATCGGTATCCGCAAGGCGCTCGGCGCGCGCCGCAGCGACCTGCTGCTGCAGTTCCTGGTCGAGTCGGCAACCATGGCCGCGCTCGGCGGCATCCTCGGGGTCGCGATCGGCGCGGGTGTCTCGTACCTTATCTCCATGGGCGTCGGCTGGCCGGCGCGGATCAGCCCTTGGTCGGTCGTGGCGGGGCTCATTGTCGCGACCTCGGTGGGTATTTTCTTTGGCGTGTACCCAGCCAGCAAGGCGGCGCGGCTAGACCCGATCGTGGCACTGCGGTCGGAATTGTGATGGAGACAGGGAGGCATCGATGAACCTGGGCAGCGTACGAGAAACCCTGCAAATGGCGTTGGAGTCGCTTCGGGCGAACCGGATGCGCTCGTCCTTGACAATCCTCGGCGTTGTGATCGGCGTCGCGACAGTCATCATCATTTCGTCCATCATCACCGGGCTTAACAACAAAGTGTCGGACTTCGCGAACTCCTTCGGCACCAACTCCATCTACGCGTTTCACCTGCCGATCGATATGCAGCCGACGGCGGAGATGCTGGCGCGGAGGCGGCTCACGGTCGAGGAAGCGGACGCGATGCACAGCCTGCCGCATGTTGTCGCGGTGGACCCGGCGATGCGCTACCAGGACCCCAATGCGAATATCGGCACGGAGTCGGTCAAGTACCGCGGAAAGTCTGTACAGAACACGATCCTTGAGGGCGTTTCGGACGAGATGCCGCTGACGGCCGACATCAAGCTGACTCGCGGCAGCATGTTCACCAAGGAGCAGAACCAGCACCGGACCAACGTGACCGTGCTGGGGCATGACACCGCGGAAAAGCTTTTCAGGTCCGATGACCCGGTCGGAAAGGACGTGGAGATTAGTGGGGAGCTGTTCACCGTAATATGCTTCTTTGAGAAGCACAAGCAGCTGTTCGGCTCGGGCGCGAACCCGGAAGACAACAAAGCGTCCATGCCGACGGAGACCTTCCGCAAGATTCTGCCCGACCAGAAAGATGTGTGGATCACCGTGCGCTACGACCAGGCGCAGAACAAGGCGGCGGTGGAAGAAGAAATGCGGACGCTGCTGCGGATCGCGCGCAAAGTGCCGACGCAGTCTGATGACGACTTTGCCATTTTTACTCCGGACGCGCTGGTGCAGTTCTGGGGTCAGCTCACGGGCGGGCTGGTGCTGTTTATGATCGCGGTTTCAAGCGTGGGCTTGATGGTCGGGGGCGTGGGCGTGATGAACATCATGCTCGTGTCGGTGACCGAGCGAACGCGCGAGATTGGCGTCCGGAAAGCGATCGGCGCGACGCGCGGCGGCATCATGCTGCAGTTCACAGCGGAGGCTGTGACTTTGTGCGCGGTCGGCGGACTGCTGGGTGTGCTGCTGGGGGGCCTGGTGACCTACGGCATTCGTTGGGGCTTTGCCGCGCTGCCGGCCAGCATGTCCACGGTGTGGACGACGGTTTCGTTTTCCATCTCGTGCATGATCGGGCTGGTCTTCGGCATTTACCCGGCCTGGAAAGCCGCCACGCTGAACCCGATCGAGGCGTTGCGGTACGAGTAGGACACGAGTAAAGCTTAAGCACCGGCAAACTCCCGGATCAGCTCGGCGAGGCGGCCCGGGGCTTCGAGCGGCACCAGGTGCCCGCATTTCCGCACCACTTCAAGCCGGCCGTTTGCGAGGCGAGGCAGGGTGAGCTCCCGCTGCACGTCCGGCCCGAGCGAGTGATCCCCTTCGGCGGCGATGACCAGCGTCGGCAGATCGAGCGAAGGCACGCGGCCGGTCCAGTCTTCATAGCTGCCGCCTTCAAGCCACGCCCGCCAAGCGGCCGGGTTGGCGCGCAAGCGGTCTTCAACTGAGCGCGCAAAGACCTCCGGCGGGATTGGGAGGCAGCTGTTCGCGCTGACGTACTCCTCCGCATCGGCCCGGGTGGGCACAGCCTGCCGCAGCATGGTGGCGCGGTCGGCCGGCGCGATCGGCTCGGGGGAAAGCGGGGATGGTGTGAGCAGAACGAGTTTTTGGAGCCCTGCCGGCCGGCGGCTCGCGAGCACGGCCGCGATTTTGCCGGTCATCGAGTGGCCTACGAGCACAAAGCGCGGCAGATGAAGCGCGGCAAGAGTCTGTTCGAAGCTGTCGGCCATTTCAGCGACCGAGTAGCCGGGGATGTCGCCGGCTTCGCCGAAGCCGGGCGTGTCGATCGAGAGGACGTGAAACTCCGGGGCGAGCGCGACGCCGGTCTCGATCCACTCGTGCCGCGACAGGCCGAAGACGTGCAGCAGCACCAGGGCGGGCCGGTCCTCGCGATGGCTCTCCTGGATCATCAGATCAGTAATCGGCAGCATGGAGGCTCCTTTGCGCCAGCGCGTAAAACATGGCGCCGCGGCTGCTGAGTGGGATGCGAGGGAGCTCGTCGTTACACTGAACGCACGGTGTACACGTCTTCCCTTCTGCTCGCCCTTCTACCGGCGCTGCTTGCCGCCTTGGGCGTTCTGTACTGCGCGCTCGCGCTGGTGGCGGCGCGTGCTTTTACCCACAGCGGGCCCGCGCTGCCCGCCGAGCATCCTCGACCGCCATCGGTGTCTATCCTGAAGCCGGTGAAGGGCTTCGATCCCGGGCTCGAGGCAGACTTTCTGAAGGCGCTGCGCAGCCACTGCACGCAGCAGTACCCGGCTGCGGTAGAGCTGCTCTTCGCTGTTCACTCGCTTGACGATCCTGCGGTGCCGCTGCTCCGAGCACTCGCGGGCGAGTTCCCCGCCATGCGCATCGAGGTGATTGCGACGCCGCTGGTGCTTGGCACGAATGGCAAGATGAGCAACCTCGTGCAACTGCTGCCGCATGCACGGGGTGAGCTGATCCTGATCAGCGATGCCGACATCGCCGTTGGGCCGCAGTACCTGCGGCGCATTACCGCGCTATTTGGGAGCGCGCCTTTAGGAAGCAAGGCTGTCGGCCTCGTAACCGTGCCCTATCGCGGACGCACCCATCCGGCAGCCCGGCCCACGCTCGGCTCCCGCTTGGAGGCGCTCGGGATGGCGACTGATTTTACGCCGGGGGTGCTGACGGCGCGGCTGTTCGACGGCGGGGTTCGTTTTGCGCTTGGCTCCACGCTGCTCGTGTCACGCCCGGCGCTTGCGGCAGCGGGCGGGTTAGAGGCGCTCACAAGCGTGCTGGCCGACGATTACGCGCTGGGGCAGCGAGTTACCGCCGCGGGCTACGCGGTCGTGCTGAGCCGGGAAGCGGTCTCGACCGCCGTGCCCGCCTACACCCTGGGCGAATTCTGGCGGCACCAGCTGCGCTGGGCGCGCACTGTGCGTGATGTGCGGCCGTGGAGCTATGCGGGCCTGCTTGTGACGCATCCGGTGCCGTGGGCGCTTGCGTATCTGCTGGCCGGCGGCGGCAGCCTGTTGGGCGTGGTGCTGGTGCTGCTGGCTGTCCTGTCGCGCATGGCTGTGGCCCTTCGCGTCGGCTACGGGGTGCTCGGCGACGCGCAGGTGCTGCGCGACCTCCCGCTGCTGCCGCTGCGCGACTGCCTGGCGCTTGCGCTGTGGGTGTGGAGCTACGCGGGCGACACGGTGGAGTGGCGCGGGGAACGCTTTCGCGTGCACAAGGGACAACTGCTGCGGGTGGGCGGACCGCTCGGCGAGTGAACGGCGCGGCTAGTAAGATATGGGGGATGGCCGCTCCCACACTCGTGCAGCTTGCCCCGCAGCCGGTTCAGACCGATGACCCGTCCCAGGCTGGACTGGGGCCGCCGGCGGCGCTGATTTACAACGATTGGTACCCCGCGGTTCGCTCGGAACGGCTCCGCGGCAATCGCCTGCACACAATCCTGCTGTTGGGCATGCCGCTGGTGCTGGGGCGCAAGCGCGACGGCACCGTGTTTGCGATGCGCGACTTATGTCCGCATCGCGGCATCCCCTTGTCGTGCGGCTGGTTCGACGGAGAAGCGCTGGCCTGCAAGTATCACGGCTGGAAGTTTGAGCCGGTGACCGGGCAGTGCTTGGAAATCCCCTCGCTGAGCTCGCACGATACGCTGGACGCGACCCGGATTTACGGCACGGCGTACCCCTGTGTGGAGCGCGACGGCTATGCCTGGGTGTACATCCCTGAGCCTGGAACAGGGCGTGCACGCGTGGGTGAGGCCGCACTGCCGCCGGTACCGGAGACGCCTAAGTTCGGCGATCGCTACCGCTCGGCGCACCTGTCTGCCGAGCTGCCCTGCAATGTGGACCACGGCATTATTGGCCTGATGGACCCGGCGCACGGGCCGTTTGTGCACCAGAGCTGGTGGTGGCGCAAGCAAGGTTCCATTCACGAGAAGGCGAAGCATTTTGAGCCGATTCCGGAAGGCTTTCGTATGGCGGCGCACACGCCGTCGGGCAATTCGGCACCCTACAAGCTGTTGGGCGTGTACGGCGAGCCGATTACCACTACGATCGACTTCCAGCTGCCGAACCGGCGTGTGGAGACGATCCGCTGCGGGCCGAAATGGTTTTCCAGCATCACGACGGTGACGCCGACAACTGCTCGCGCCTGCCGCATTGATGTATTTGCAGCCTGGAATATTTTCTATGCGGTACCCGGTGTAACTGCACTGGCGAAGTTCTTTGGTAAGCGGTTTGTGGAGCAGGACCAGCAAACAATGATTGAGCAGGCACGCGGTTTGCGCTACGATCCGCCGCTGATGCTGATTGACGATGCGGATCGGCCGGCCAAGTGGTACTTCGCGCTGAAGCAGGCGCGGCTGGAGGGGAGCGGCAAGCACCCGATGCAAGGGCCGGTAACGCTGCAGTGGCGGTCGTAGGGCGTTGTGGGACATGCGATATACCTGCGTGAACGGAGGATCTGCTTCATGACCCGACGAGGCCGAATATGCAAAGCAGATCCTTCGCTCAAGCTCAGGATGACCCTATTTGCCTCTTAGAAGGCACACTGTTCCGCGCGGAGTGAAACCGCATCAAGCGCGCAGACGCATTTACCCGCGGTTATACCCGTGCTCGTAGCCCTTCACAAAGGCATCGCGGTACTCCTGCTTGAACTGGTCGCGCGAGTAGCCCTGCGGTGAGTCCGGCACGTGCTTGTAGGTGTCCACATGTGTCGGCCGGTTCGAGTGGCCGTGCTCCCGGTCCGCTTCGCCCTGCGCTTCGCCGGCGATCCAGCCCTGGCGCGCACCCAGCATCGGGTGGCCGTCCTGCTCGTGGTACTGGTCGCCGTAGCCGTCCGGCCCGTGGCCCCAGTGCTGATCGTCATACTGCCCCTGACCCTGCCCGTACTGCGCCTGCGCCATGGCACCGCTCAGCACGATTGCCGCCAGTGTCCCCGCGAACTTCCCTGCCTTGGTCTTCCCAATGATTGTCATCGCTGCTTCCTTTCGCGGCCCTTCCGAGGGACCCGCTTTGCACACTTCCGTAAGATGCATGTCCGCGACTGAGTTGCGGCGTTCGCTCTGTCCTAAGTCGCTCCATCTGTCGGCAGCGCACATGAGAAAACACGCGTGCGCCGGGAAGGACGCGCGCGCGCCGAAGAAAGATTAGCTGCGCGCGGCACCCTCGCGGGTTTGCATCATCTCGGCAGAAATATTCAGTGCATGGCCAAGCGCCTGGAAGAGTTCTCTGCTTTCCATGGGACGACCATCTGCGCTGCTCCATTCCAGAAAGAGCGTGTGCCAGATGTTCTGCGCCTGCCAGATATCGGCCGGAAACGGCAGCAGCGCAACGGCCTGCGCGGTGGCGAGCGCATTCTCAAGCGCGTTCCGGTTGTCGGGCTGCGCGGCAAGCAACGCCATGGCCGCGCGCATCCGCTCATCGGCTGTGT
>CAXTMW010000105.1:11985-12839 GCA_964245455.1 uncultured Acidobacteriaceae bacterium | reverse complement strand
CGGGCAGCCACAGGTAAAAACACCGCAGCAGATGCTGGAAGAGCTGCAGAGGCTGCGTCTCGGTGCCAACGCACCGGCTGGGCAGTCCCTGCGCCAGCCCTAAGCTCGCCTACCAGTGAGGCTACTCGGCCTTCCACTGGTACATGCCTGGCTGAGGCAGTCCGAAGTGCGCCAGCACACGAAAAGCAAACTGCCGTGCCATTTCGGTCGAGTCAATCGGCTGGTTGTAGAACGCAGGGATGACAGGGAAAATGACGGCCCCGGCATCGGCGGCAAGGCTCATGTTGCGCAGATGGATCTTGTTGAAGGGCGTTTCGCGAACGCACAGCAGCAGCGGGCGACGCTCCTTGAGGCAAACGTCGGCGGCGCGGGTGAGCAGGCTCTGCGCAAGACCATGTGCAATGCCGGCCAGCGTGCCCATGCTGCAAGGAAGCACAATCATGCCGTCCGACGGGTAGCTGCCGCTGGCAATGTTCGCGCCGATATCGGCGTCGGCGAGCTGGTCGATCTTAGAGGAGGGGCCGCCGAGCAGCTTGGGGATCAGTTCACGTCGGCCGCTCAAGCCCAGCTCCTCACTGAAGACGCGGAGTGCGCTTTCGCTCGCAACGCAGTGAACCCTTTCTACCCGGCTATCGTTTTCAAGCGCCAGTAGCAGCTGCTGCGCGAAGATCGACCCGCTTGCCCCGGTGATGCCAACCGTGACTCTCACGCGGGTGTCGGCCCGAGCACCCGCCCGAAAATCGCGTCCACGTTGCCGAGCTGGCGCTGGAGGTTGAAGGTGTTCGCGAGCTTCTCGGCCGACAGGCGGCTCGTAATCTGCTCATCTGCGGCAACGAGCTCGCGGAAGACCAGAT
>CAXTMW010000105.1:6666-11975 GCA_964245455.1 uncultured Acidobacteriaceae bacterium | reverse complement strand
GCATGGCATGGGCCTGAACCAGTCGGTACGCGTCCTCGCGGAGCATGCCGGCTTCGGCAAGGTCGAGCAGCAGCTGGCCTGAAAAGATGAGCCCGCCCGTGCTTTCGAGGTTGCGCAGCATGCGCTGAGGGTGGACGACCAGGTTCTCGATCAGCGCGGTTGTTTTCGCGAGCAGGTAATCGGTCAGGATGGTCGAATCAGGCAGGATGAGGCGCTCGACCGAGGAGTGCGAAATATCGCGCTCGTGCCACAGCGCGACGTTCTCGTAGGCGGCCTGTGCGTTGGCTCGTACCACGCGGGCAAGGCCCGAGATTTGCTCGGAGGTGATAGGGTTCCGCTTGTGCGGCATCGCGGACGAGCCCTTCTGCTTCTCCGAAAAAAACTCCTCGGCCTCGCGCACCTCGGTCCGCTGCAGGTGGCGGATCTCGGTCGCGATCTTGTCGAGCGTCGCCGTGATAATGGCCAGCGTGGAAAGGTAGTGCGCGTGGCGGTCGCGCTGGATGACCTGCGTGGCGACCGGCGCGGGCGTGAGGCCCAGCTTGGCGCAGATGGCGTCCTCGTGCTCCGGCTTGAGGTGGCCGAAGGTGCCCACCGCGCCGGATAGCTTGCCGACGCGCATGCCTTCAGCCGCCGCGTCAAAGCGCGCGAGGTTGCGCTCCGTTTCGGCGTACCAGTTCAGCAGCTTTAGCCCGAAGGTGGTGGGCTCGGCGTGGATACCGTGGGTGCGGCCGATCGACGGTGTGTGCTGGAACTCGAGGGCGCGCTTCCTGAGCACCGCAGCAAGCGCCAACAGGTCCTCGCGCAGCAGTGCGGAGGCAGCTTTGACCTGCAGTGCCTGCGCGGTATCGACGACGTCGTTTGAGGTCAACCCGTAGTGGAGCCAGCGCGAGGCGGGGCCGATTTTCTCAGCGACCGCGGTCGTAAACGCGATCACATCGTGCTTGACCTCAGCTTCAATTTCCTCGATGCGCGCGAGATCGAAGTCGCCGCGCTCGCGGATGGCCGCTGCGGCTTCAGCAGGCACGATGCCCGCCTCGGCGAGGGTCTCGCTTGCGGCAGTCTCGACCTGCAGCCAGCAGCGGTACTTATTCTCATCGGTCCAGATGCTGCCCATGGCAGGGCGTGTGTAGCGACGGATCAACGCTGAAGTTCCTTCCGGGTCTTGAGTCAGAGCCCTGCTCCATTGTAGCGACACGGATTGATCGGCGAGCCGCATCCAAGCGCCAGAGCATTGGAGAAGGAGGACTCAGACGATGGAAGAAGTAGTGACGGTGGGGGATTTTACCGAGCCGCTGGAAGCGGAAATGGCGCGCGGGCGGCTCGAGTCAGCGGGAATCGAGGTATATCTGGCAGGTGAACATGCGCGCATCATGGAGCCGGGATTGGCACCACTGCGGCTGCAGGTCGCAGCCAAGGATGCGGAAGACGCGCGGGCGATCCTGGCCGATGCCGGGAATGAACTGGCAGAGGCAGACGCAGGCGTGGTGATCAAGCCGAACGAACTGCCGTAACGTCGGGCTAAACATGCATGATACGGAGGCCTACTCGGTAAGACCCAGGCGCTCGCTCATTTCGTCATATAGAAAGCCTTCACCCGGCCGATACGGCTGCACCCACTCGCCATCGATAACAAACTGCGGAATGGCTCGTTTGCCCACATGGCGCACCACCTCATCCGCCGCGCCGGGAACTCGCTCGATGTCAATTTCGGTGTAGTCGATTTTGTGCTTGGCAAGGAAGCGTTTGGCCTCGCGGCAGTCGCGGCACCATACCGCTGTGTAAAGTTTCAGGTCCATACCGGCAGATCATATACCGGGCCCGGCTGATCCCGCTGTCAAGTTGGTGACTCGCCTGCTTTGGAAGACAGTATCGTGCCTACGCGCCTACGCGTCTCAAAAAACGATCGCAACAGCTCGCCGCACCTGTCGTGCAGAATGTACGGTGTGATGACCAAACGATGGTTCAGCTGCGGATGGTTCAGCACGGTAAGGACCGAGCCGGCCGCCCCTGCTTTCGGATCAGCCGCTCCGTACACCAATCGTGCAATGCGCGCATGGATCATGGCGCCGGCACACATAGCGCAGGGCTCCAGCGTGCAGTAGAGGGTGCAGCCCGGCAGGCGGTAGTTGGCAAGCGCCCGTCCGCCGAGCCGTAGTGCGACGATCTCAGCGTGGGCAGACGGATCGTGGTCGCGCAGCACACGATTCTGACCGACCGCAAGCAGTCGGTCGCCGTGGAACAGCACCGCGCCGACCGGCACCTCGCCGGCCGCGGCTGCATTGCGCGCCTGCTCAAGGGCCAGCAGCATGCGGCTCTCTTCGATTCCGAGTGAGTAGCCGGCGCCGAGCTGCTCAGCCAGCGGAAGCGGCCTCGAACGCGGGCGGCCGCGCGTCGATCCACTGCCGAAATACGCCGATCAGCGCTTCCACCTCCGCGCCTTCCCCTTGGAACTTTTGCTCAGTGAGCGAACAGCGCAGCCACGCCCCGTGCATGGCGCACACGGCGAGCCGGCGCGGCGCAGAACCGGCTGCGGCGGTCCCGCGCAAGTCGATGCTGAGGCGCCAGCCACCTGCCGGGCGATCGACAGCGGCCGCGTCGGTCATGGGCTCAAGCCGCATGCCTTTCTGGTGCTCCCACTTGCCATTGCATTGTTGTCCGTACCACGTCCCCAGCCATTCCAAATCACAGGTCGCCACGGCCTCTATGAGCCTTTGTGCCGGCAGGCTGCTGTTGCGTCATGCAGTGCAGCGCGCCGAGACCCCAGATAAAGTCGCCGCAGTGGATGCCCGAAACCGTGTGCGCGGGTAGGAGCTCGGCGAGTGTGTTGAGGGCAAGGCGGTCGTTGGGGTCGTTGAATGTTGGCACGAGCACAATCCCGTTCGCAATGTAAAAGTTGGCGTAGCTGGCCGGCAGGCGCTGCCCCTTAAACACGACCGGTGCCGGGCAGGGGAGCGTAGCGATGGTGAACGGTTGGCCGTCGCGGTCGCGCGCCGCGTGGAGGCGCTCCAGGTTTTCAGCCAGCGGCTCGTGGTTTTCGTCCGTTGTATCGGGCTCTACGGCAGTGACGATCGTGCGTTCTCCGACAAAACGGCTGATGTCGTCGACGTGGCCGTGGGTGTCATCGCCGGCGATGCCGCGGTTGAGCCAGATCACCTGATCGATGCCGAGGTACTCGGCGAAGACCTGCTGGAGCTGCTCGCGCGTGAGACCCGGGTTGCGCGCCTGCACATTGCTCAGCAGGCATTCCTCGGTGGTCAGCAGGACGCCGACACCGTTTGTGTCGATTGAGCCGCCTTCGAGCACGATCCGGCGGCCGTTAAGCATGGGCTGCCGCGATGGCAGCTCAAGCAGCTCCGCCGCGCGCGCGGGCAGCGCGTCGTCCAGCTGCCAGTCGTCGTATTTGGCCCAGGCGTTGAAGTGCCAGTCGGTGATGGCGAGGTCCCCTTCGGTGTTTCTGACGAAAATGGGTCCCGAGTCGCGCGTCCACACGCGGTTGGTCGGCCACTGGTGGAAATGCACATTCGCGAGATTGGCCCCGGTGCGGCGGAGTGTAATGGTCGCGCGCTGTTCCGCTTCCGCGTCCTGCACCAGAATGTGGACCTGCTCGACGCGCGCGAGCGCCCGCACGATGTCGGCATACACCCATGGAATGGGTTGAAAGCGCCCCGGCCAGTCGGTCGCGTTGTGCGGCCAGGCGATCCAGGTCGCCTCGTGCGGGGCCCACTCAGCCGGCATGCGAAAACCCGCTTCGCGCGCCGTCCCGGTCGCCTCAGCGCTCACTTCGTGTCTCCCAATGATTTGCCGGGGGTGGTTGCGTCAAGATAGCGGTGCACGATCGGCGCATACGAGTCGATGCGGCGGTCGCGCAGAAACGGCCAGTTGCGGCGCTGCTCTTCGAGGCCGTGCAGGTCAACCTCGGCCACCAGAATCTCCTCTCTGTCGTGCGAGGCTTTCGCGATCACGCGCCCGAACGGGTCGGCGATGAACGATCCGCCCCAGAACTCCAGGCCCGGCCCTTCGGCGCGGTTGCCCCGAATATCGCCGTGCTCCATGCCGACGCGGTTCGGCGCGGCCACGTACACTCCGTTGGCAATGGCGTGGCCGCGCTGGATGGTCTGCCAGGCGTCGTACTGCGAGGGCCCGTGCTCGGCTTTCTCGTGCGGGTGCCAGCCGATCGCGGTGGGGTAGAACAGCACGGTCGCGCCCTGGAGCGCGGTGATGCGCGCGCCCTCCGGGTACCACTGGTCCCAGCAGACCAGCGTGCCGACGCGGCCGACCGCGGTGTCGAAGGCGCGGTAACCCAGGTCGCCCGGCGTGAAGTAGAACTTCTCGTAGAAAAGCGGGTCGTCGGGGATGTGCATCTTGCGGTAGAGGCTCGTGATCGTGCCGTCGACCCCGAGCGTGGCCGCGGTGTTGTGGTACAGCCCCGGCGCGCGCCGCTCGAACAGTGACGCGATCACGGTTACCTTTTCCTCGCGCGCCACAGCGCCCAGGCGCTCGGTGCTGGGGCCGGGGATCGGCTCGGCCAGATCGAATAGTGCGATGTCTTCGCGCTGGCAGAAGTACTGCGCGCGAAACAACTCGGGCAGGCAGATGACCTGTGCGCCCTCGCGCGCGGCGCGGCGCACCCAATCGGCGGCGGTTTCAAGGTTCTCGTCCGGGTCCGGGGTGCAGCGCATCTGCACCAGGCCGATGCGGAAGTTGAGGGTCGGTGGCATGGAAGCTCCTGCGATTTATGAATACAAATGTGCGAGCTGAGGTCTGCACCGTTGTGCAGCGGCAGTAGCTCTGCGTTGCATCCGGCCTGACTCTGAGGCGCAGCCGGAGGACAGCACGATCAAGTCCGAACTTCATCGTAAAGGCTTTCGGGGCCAAAGCAGCCGATCACGTCCGGCATCTCAAGGATTTGACCTACGCATCGGCCCGGCCTTGCTTTGGCAAGGATCGACAACGGGAGGCCGCCGAGCCATAAAGGAGAGCCGTGAACGTGCAAGAGGAAATAAAGGCGAAGTCGTCGTTAAATCCGGTTTTCTACTGGACTTCGATGACGACCGGTGTTGTCCTGGTCGCGATCGGCACTATTGCGAGCGTCAACCCTGAGACGGCAGCGAAGTCCTACGGCGTTCCCCTCTCGGGCGGACCTGCTGATAAGTACATGACTGCGGCTGGGGTGCGAGACCTCGCGGTTGGTGCCGCCGTTCTCTCGTTTGCGGTGCTGAGAGACCGGCGCGCACTCGGGATCAGTCTGGCTTGCACGTCGGCGATTGCCGTTGGGGATGGCGTGATTGCTCTGCGAAACAGTCCTGACC
>CAXTMW010000105.1:4454-6656 GCA_964245455.1 uncultured Acidobacteriaceae bacterium | reverse complement strand
GCCGGTGCACTGGGGTGCGGCGGTCGGCTGCATCGGGCTGGCGTGTTTGCTGCTTCGCTCCAGGTAGGGAGTTGACGCCTGACAGCGGAAGCATACATCGATACTCTCGTGTGCTCAGCTTTCACGGAGAGCGAGCAGCAGCTTAGCCGTAGTCACGGCCTGGCCGGCGTGGCGCTGTGTGTGGTCCGCCAGGTGTACCAGCAGGCCGCCGAGCGTGGTCGGCAGGCGTTTGCCGCCGACGTACCGCGGCTCTTCCAGATCACTCATCGGCAGCGCCCGGATGCGCCCGTCTGCCTCGCGCACCGCGGTCTGAAACTCGGCCAGCAGCGCTTCCCGAGCGATCCCCGACTCCAGCTCGACCGATAACGCGGCGCGCTGGATGACGTTCAATGACGAGCCCTCAGTATAGGTGAGTAGGCGGTCGAGCGAGTGCGCGATGTGGCGCACGTGGAAGGCAAACGGCGTCAGTCCGAGAGGCTCACGGTGGATCTCGTCGTCCGACAGCTCAGGAAGCCAGCGCAGGACGTTCTCCTCGGCGAGCACGAGGGCGTGGAGAACCGCGCGCGGGATCGCAGGCACCCCGGCGAGCGTGCCGCGCAGCCATGGTTCGGGCAGGGTCGAATCGGGGAGGGTCGGATCGGGCATGCTTCTGTTATAGGCCGTGCTGCAGGCGAAACGCGCGCACGACTTCAACGACATCCTTGTGCTCGCCGTCGACCTGCTCGTTCATCGTGCGCATGTCGGCGGCGGTGACCTTGCCGGCAAGGTCCGCGAAGACGGGGCGCAGCTGCGGCCAGTGCGCCAGCGCCGCTTCGCGCACCAGCGGGACCGCCTGGTAGGGCGGAAAGTAGTGCTTGTCGTCGGAGAGCACCTTGAGGTGCATCGCCGCGATCGGCCCGTCGGTCGAGTTGCCGGCGATCAGGTCCACCTGGTGCGCGGCGAGCGCGCGGTAGAGCAGGCCGAGGTCCATGGTGCGCGGCGCGCCGGCGAAGTGGAGCCCGTAGGCCGCTTCGAGCCCGTGCAGGCCGTCCGGGCGCTCCTCAAACTCGTAGCCGACGCCCAGCCGCCAGTTGGGGGCGAGCGGGGCGGCCTCCGAGAGCGTCCGCGCAGGGACCTCGGGCCGCGTGATCATGGCGAAGGTGTTTTCAAAGCCGAGCGGCTCGGTGGCGAGGACGCCGTAGCGTTCCCGGTAGAGCCGCCGCACGGTGTCGAGCGAGGCTGCTTCGTTCTCCGCGGGGTTGGCGAGGCGGACGGGCGGCTGCTTGAGGATCGCGGTCAGCGCGGTGCCCGTGTACTCGACGTAGGCGTCGATGCGCCCGGAGACCAGGGCCTGCTGCGCGATGTAGGAGCCGGCGAGGTAGAAGCGTCGCTCGACCTTCAGGCCGGTGCGCGCTTCGATGTGCTGGGCGAGCAGCTCGCCGAGGACCACCTGCTCGGTGAAGTTCTTCGCGCCGATGACCGGGCGGTCAAAGCGCGGTGGGGCGCAGGCGGTGAGCAGCAGCAGGAGACATGAAACCACGGCGCAGGAGAGAAATGGTCTGCGAACAGGGTGCTGTGATGCTTCGCTATTGTTTATCCGCATTTGACAAGGTATTCCGCGAAGGGCGTGACGGGTCGTAAGCAAGCTCGAACGTAATCCCTACCTCTTGGGGTGAGCCTGCAGCAACCCTTCCGGCGTAGATCACCCCATGAACTTCATATTCGAAAGTGTAGTTCCACCGAGGACTTGTCGGACCTTCATTAGTGTAGAAGGCAAAACCTCCCGGTTCACAGTCCACGACTCTTGCCAAGGTAGTAGGCCATGGACCGGGCGACCCGAAGAATAAGGACGAAGTAAAACTTTTCAGAAAGGTACTACGTCTCATAAACATGTTGTTCTATACAGGCATAAGCTCTGCCATTGTTACTCCCGCCCAGGAACTTTAAACCTGCTCTCCAAAAACCCAAGCAGTGTATCCGCTCCCAACGCGAGCAGCGCAGCCGGGATTGCACCGGCGAGCACGAGCCGATTATCGACCGACGCGACCCCGCGAAAGATGAACTCACCCAGCCCGCCCGCGCCGACTGCGGCGGCGATGGTTGCGATGCCGACCGCGGTTACCGTCGCGGTGCGCAGCCCGGCCAGGATGATCGAGGCCGCGAGCGGCAGCTCGACTTTCGTGAGCCGCTGCCAGCCCGTCATGCCGAGCGCGTGCGCGACGT
>CAXTMW010000105.1:432-4444 GCA_964245455.1 uncultured Acidobacteriaceae bacterium | reverse complement strand
TGTCGGCACCGGGCCAATCTGATGCAGCAAAGCAATCAGAAATGCCAGCAGGGCGAGCGAGGGGATGGTCTGGATGATGTTCGCGACCGTGAGCACCGGTTTCGCGAGCCGGCGGTAGCGGGTCAGCAGGATGCCGAGCGGGATGCCGATGCCGGCCGCGAACAGCAGCGCGGCGCCGGTGAGCCAGATGTGCTCAAGGGTGAGCGTGGCGATCTCGGTGGCGTGCTCGCGCAGGAAGCTCTCGGCGAGCAGCGCCGGCAGACTGGGCGCGACGGTCGGCCAGGAGTGGTTTGGCCAGGAGCCGGACGGAACCACTAGCCCGCGACCTGGCGCTCGCCGGCTTGCGATTCGCCAACCGTGCGCTGGTCCGCCGTAGGTTGGTCGGCCATGCGCTCGGCGCCCTTGCCTTCGACGAACGTGCGCTCCCCGACCTGGCGCTCGCCCCGGTGAAACGCCCACACGTACTCCGCGACCGCGTGCTGCTGCGAGCGTAAAAACTCGGCTGGCGGGAGGTCGGCCTCGACTTTCCCGTCGGTCACCAGGAGGATGCGGTCGGCGAGATACATGGCCTCGTCCAGATCGTGCGTGACCAGCAGCACGGTTTTGGCCTCGCCGCGGTCGCGCAGGCGCTGCAGCAGCCCGCGTAGCATGTCCTGCATTTCGGCGCGGGTGAGCGGGTCAAGCGCGCCGAACGGCTCGTCCATGAGCAGGACCGGCGGCTCGGCCGCCAGCGCGCGGGCCAGGCCGACCCGTTGGCGCTGACCGCCGGAGAGCTCGTGCGGGTAGCGACCGGAAAACCGCGCCGGATCGAGCCCGACAGCGGTGAGGCGCGTGCGCACCTGCTCGGCAAAGCCCTTGCGCGCGCTGCCGGCCAGCTCAGGAACCATGGTGACGTTCCGCGAGATGGTCAGGTGCGGGAACAGACCGGTTTCCTGGATGACGTAGCCGATGCCGCGGCGCAGCTCGATCAGGCTTTTGCGCGAGATGTCTTCGCCGTGCACCCGGATGGTGCCTGACGTCGGGCGGACGAGGCCGTTGACCATGCGCAGCAGCGTGGTTTTGCCGGAGCCCGAGCGGCCGAGCACCGCGGTCACCGTGCCGGCCTCGAGCGCAAGCGTGACGCTGTCGAGCAGCGGGCGTTGGTCGACGACGAGGCTCACGGCGGAGAACTCAATGGCTGCGGCCAGGCGAACCTCCTTTGTCTTTCTCGCGGTGTCATCCGGGCATCGTGTCCATGCGCGGCGAGAGGAAGGATCTGGCCGTGCCGTTTCGCGCAGGAAAGCAGATCCTTCACTTCGTTCAGGATGACACCTTTCTCGGAGGGTATCGCTTCTCGGAGGGTATCGCTGCAACCGTCCTCGGGAGTGATCGTTGAAGCGTTCTCCCAGGCGATCTCTGAACCCGCCCGGATTCACTTTGCCAGCCCTTCGGATCACCTGGTGCGATCTATCTCAGGAGGCCTGAGCAGGATCCTCCGCGGTTCCATCCTCCACGGCGCCCGCGGCAGCTACGGCGGTCGAAGGCCCGGAGCCTTTCACCCGCACCACGGTGATCTTCGAAAAACCTTCTTTGAAGGACGGCGGCCGCAGCCGCTCGCCCATTTTCTGCATGACTTCCTCGGAAACGACGCGCTCCCTCCGGCGGTTCCGCTCCATGCAGACCTCGAACGGCACATCGAAAAACACAGCGTGAACGTCATAGCCGAAGCTCTTCGCCATCTTGATCCACTGGCGGCGCTCGTGCGGCGACAGATTGGTCGCGTCCACGTAGTTCCACGGCATCTTGGCGATCAAACGGGCCCTCAGGAGCGAGCGCAGCGTCGAGAAGACCAGCCCCTGGTAGCGCTGCTCCGTAATGTCGTCAAACAGGATGGTGCGCAGCATGTCGCTCGATAAAGGCTGCACCGCCCGGCGCTTGAACCAGGTGGTTTTGCCCGAGCCCGGCAGCCCAATGGTCAACACGACAAAGCCTCGCGGCGCGCGCGGGCTGGTCGCCTGCGCGGCCGGCGGCGGCGTGGAAGGTGAGTCGGGCTGCGTTTCATGCACCAGCTTGCCCGCGGGCTCATCCAGCGCCGATGCGCCCTCGTTTGAGGCCGGGAAGCCTTGCCGCGCCGGCTCCGCTTCGTCCCCGGCTGCAAACGGCTCCTCAGCGTCTTGTGCAAGAACGTTCTGCGCAAGAACGTCGTCCGCTGGTGCCGCATCGGCCAGACGGCCTTCAGGCTCGGCCGCAACCGGCGAGCTTCCAGCCGTGTTCTCCGCATAGGAAGGCCGCAGCGGCGCTAGCTGCCCTTGCGGCAGCTCCTGCCCTATCTTTCCAGTGGACTCCGAATCGTTCGGGCCACGCTTTCCACGTCGTCTCATGATTGTTTCGCGCCACCATTCGCGCATGCCTTGGATGGTACACACCTCGGCGGTGCTGCTCAAATCCTGGTGCAAATGTTGGGAACTTGGATCACCCGGAGACGAAACCGGGCGCGGGGAAAGCGGCTGCCCCGCGAAGCCGACCTATCCGCCGCCGGGGGCGGCGCATCTGGAAGGAAAGCAAAGAAGCAAAACGGGGAAGAAAAGCCGGGCTGGGTCGAGGCTGCCGATGCACAGGCACGCTCGAAATGCTTTAGCATCGTGTCTGCAGTGGGCAGGGCAGGGTGGCAGTTCACAAGGATGAGGAGCGCATCGCAATGGCAGTCAAGGTAGGCATCAACGGCTTTGGACGCATCGGCCGCAACGTCCTCCGGTCGGCCCTGGGCAACCCGGAGATCGAGTTTGTCGCAATCAATGACCTGACCAGCCCCGTCACGCTGGCCCATTTACTCAAGTACGACTCTATCCTCGGCAATATTTCAAATAACATCCAGGCGACTGAAGGCGCGATCACGATCGACGGCAAAACCATCAAGGTGTTCGCGGAGCGGGAGCCGCAGAAGCTGGACTGGAGCGCAACCGGCGCCCAGATCGTTATTGAGTCGACCGGGCATTTTACCGATGCGACCAAGGCCTGCCAGCACCTGGGCGGCTCGGTCAAGAAGGTCATCATCTCGGCCCCGGCGACCAACGAGGACATCACGGTCGTGCTCGGTGTAAACCAGAACAAGTACGATCCGGTTAAACACAACATCCTTTCAAACGCGTCCTGCACGACTAATAGTCTGGCGCCTGTCGTCAAGGTCATGAACGAAAGTTTCGGCATCGTTTCCGGGATTATGACCACGGTGCACAGCTACACCAACGACCAGGTCATCCTCGACTTCCCGCACAAGGACCTTCGCCGTGCGCGCGCCGCGGCGCTGTCGATGATCCCAAGCTCAACCGGCGCGGCCAAGGCGCTCAAGCTGGTCATCCCGGAGATGGCAGGCAAGCTCGACGGCTTCGCGATGCGCGTGCCGACACCGAATGTCTCGATCGTGGATCTCACTTTTATTGCGGAGAAGCCGGTGAGCGTGCAGGCCGTGAACCAGGCGTTCAAGGCGGCGGCCGCTGAGGGCCCGCTTAAGGATATTCTCGGTTACTCGACCGAGCCGCTGGTGTCGGTGGATTTCCGCGGCGATTCACGCTCCTCAATTGTGGATGCCGAGCTGACCAAGGTCGTCTGGCAGTCCGTCAAGGTTCTTTCCTGGTACGACAATGAGTGGGGTTACTCGAGCCGTGTGCGCGACCTGCTGTTGTTTGTTGCCGCAAAAGGCCTTTAACTTATTTTTGCCCCAAGCACCCCGGAGTTTGAAGCGTCCCCATGTCCAAGCTGTCTATTCGTGATCTTGATCTTCAGCACAAACACGTACTTATCCGCGTCGACTTCAATGTACCGCTCAGTGAGGACGGCTCCGAGATCACCGATGACACGCGCATCCGGGAAACGCTGCCGACCATTCAGTCCGCGCTCGAGCGGAACGCAAAGCTGATTCTGGCTTCGCACCTCGGCCGGCCCAAGGGCAAGGTCACGCCCAAGTACAGCCTGCGCCCGGTCGTGGACCGGCTGCGCATTCTGCTGGACCACCGCATGGGCGCGAAGATCAACG
>CAXTMW010000105.1:0-393 GCA_964245455.1 uncultured Acidobacteriaceae bacterium | reverse complement strand
AGGGCAGGTACTGCTGCTGGAGAATTTGCGCTTCCACCCGGAGGAAGAAGCGAATGACGCTGCGTTTGCGAAGAAGCTGGCGTCGCTTTGCGAGATCTACGTGAATGATGCGTTCGGCACGGCGCATCGCGCCCACGCCTCGACCGAGGGCATCACGCACCATGTCAAGCAGGCTGCTGCGGGTCTGCTGATGGAAAAGGAGCTGAACTTTCTAGGTGAAGCGCTGGGGCTCGGGCCGGGCGGCACAGACCCGAAGAAGCCGTTTATCGCGATCCTGGGCGGCGCAAAAGTATCGGACAAGATCGGTGTGATCGAAAACCTGCTGGGCAAGGTGGATGCGCTATTGGTGGGCGGCGGCATGGCTTACACGTTTCTGAAAGCGAAAGGACAGGG
>CAXTMW010000104.1:0-12969 GCA_964245455.1 uncultured Acidobacteriaceae bacterium | reverse complement strand
TCCTCGACGAAGTGGACAAGATGGCGTCCGACTTCCGCGGCGACCCGTCGTCGGCACTACTCGAGGTGCTCGATCCGGAGCAGAACTCGAGCTTCCAGGACCACTACCTGGACGTCGAGTATGACCTGTCGCAGGTGCTCTTTGTTGCGACCGCGAACGTGCTGCACACCATCCCCGGCCCGCTGCAGGACCGCATGGAAGTGATCCGGCTGCACGGCTACACCGAGGTGGAGAAGCTCGAGATCGCGAAGCAGTATTTGGTCAAAAAGGCCCTCGAAAACAACGGCCTGAGCGATCAAAACATCACCTTTGACGACAGCGCGCTCAAGGAGATCATCCGGGCCTACACGCGCGAAGCCGGCGTGCGCAACCTGGAGCGCGAGATCGGCAACGTCTGCCGCAAGGTTGCGCGGCGCGTGGTGAAGAACGGCGGCAAACACAAGGAAGCCTTAACCTCCGAGAACGTGCACGACTTCCTGGGCGTCGCGAAGTTCCGCGATTCGCAGGTGCACGAGAAGAGTGAGGTCGGCCTGGTGACCGGGCTTGCCTGGACCGAGGTTGGCGGGTCGATCCTGCAAACCGAGGTGCAGGTGCTCGACGGCAAGGGTAAGCTGACCCTGACCGGGCAGCTGGGAGACGTGATGCAGGAGTCGGCGCAGGCCGCGCTCTCGTACATCCGCTCGCGGTCCGCGCATTTGGGCCTGCCGAAGGACTTTTACCGCAACGTCGACATCCACGTGCACGTGCCGGAAGGCGCGATCCCGAAGGATGGACCCTCGGCTGGCATCACGCTGGCCACCGGCCTCGCAAGTGCACTTACCAAGATCCCGGTGCGGCGCGACATCGCGATGACCGGCGAGGTGACGCTGCGCGGCAAGGTTCTGCCGATCGGCGGCCTCAAAGAGAAGTTGCTGGCGGCGCACCGTGCGGGCGTCTTTGAGGCGATCATGCCGAAGGAGAACGAGAAAGATCTCGCCGACCTGCCGGAGCTGCTTAAGTCCGTCATGAAGCTGCACTTCGTCGAGTCGATGGACGAGGTGCTGGGGATCGCGCTCGAAGGTCCGCTGCCGGAGATGAAAGAAGAAACTCCGGAGGTCCTGCTGGACGTGACCCCGCTGACGCCGGAGCACAGGCCGCATCAGTAAAGAGGCATCATGAGCGAACACCCTCTCGGCACCTGCCGCTTATAGCATCAGGATTCACTCAGGAGTGAAGTCGAGAGGCGTGTTCAAAACCCTGCCGGCAAGCCGTTCTAGTAAAGATATGTCCGCGGAATGACCAAAACTCAATGTGACGGCACTCACCCTCGCTGCAGCCTCAATATGCAGTTTTGTGCCTTTCTAATTTGAGTTTGCACTCAGGAAAGCGCGCGTTTCACTAACAACACGATCTTGGAATCTCGGGTTTAGCACGAGGGCTGATGCCTGCATCGGATGGCGCTTTTCGTCGTAATAGACGCCAGTCTTGCCATCTTTATTGATCAGCACACTGGTGATCACCGGCGCAGTGAGTTCTGGTGTACTCCAGTATTTGATGTATGGTGCAAGCGGCGACAGAAGGTATTTAGCAAGAAAGCGGAGCAATGCAGGAGCATCACGCCCGAGGCTGGTACCAGGACTGAAGCCCGGTTCCACAGCATTGAAGTGCAGGCGAGGCGTTGCGCGCGCCAATTCCAGAGCCGTGGCAAGAGCGCATTGCTTGGATGTGGCATAGGCATCGTACCCGGTCTTCTTAGCGCCTCCGGGCTCCCACTCTCCACGCGCGCTCGCTTCCGCAGAGATGTAGCGGCCTCCGCGAAATCCTGCAGCTTTGGCGGGCTTCCCTTCGGGATCTTCGACGCCCGAAACGATGAAGACGACATTAGCACCATCAGGAAGATACGGTATGAGCGCTTCCGTTAGCACAAAGGATCCAAGGTGGTTTGTAGCATAGGACATATCCCAGCCACGGGCATTCTTTGTGGGACGCATTTGCATGATGCCCGCGTTATTAACCAAACCTGCGAGCCGAAGCTTCATATGAACGATCTCAGCAGCCGCCCGTTGGACGCTTGCAACATCCGACAAATCGCACGCGACTGAAACAGCATTACCACCCTTCTGCTCGATTTCCTTCTGCAACGCATTGAGCTTTTCGCGGTTGCGCCCGACGAGGACGACAGTGCCGTACTTAGCCGCTTCAAACGCCGTTGCTAGTCCGAAGCCGGAAGTCGGACCAGTGATGATGTACGCTTTCGGTTCTGCTGGATTGTCTATTGAGATGTGATTTGGCAATTTTCCTCCTTGGATGTATGTCTAGCCAATCATTTACAGCTCTGCAAAGACTTATTCCACCATCCGCCATAGGGCATCAAAGCCGGCTTTGCAGTGCTTCTTGGCATTTGGCGGATCTTGCGTCATATAGTCCATCGTGGCCTCTGCCACTGAATTCATGAGCGCGAGTACAAAGCCGAGTGGTGCCTTGCGCATAGGGCCGTTCGCCCGGCTGCGTTCGACCAGTTCAGCGAAATCAGCCATTAACTTGTGTCCTGCCGCGCGGCTTTCTGCGGTAATCTCGCCCGAAACAGAAAGCTGGGCAAGTACCTGGCGCTTCTCACGGGAGGTCACCGCCCAATTGGTCCAGTTCTGCCAGACGTAGAAGAATTGCTTTCGGAGCTCCGCGTCCGCCGGGAGGCCTCTTAGGGCACTGGCAGCCATTTCACTCTTTAATTGCAGATAAAGCTGATTGAAGAGCTCGGTCTTGGCTTCAAAGTAGGTAAACAGAGAACCATTTGCAACACCCGCCTCGTTTGCAATCCCGGCAGTCGGGGCACTTAGTCCCTGTGTGACGATGATGCGAGTTGCCGCCTCCAGAATTGCATTCCGCTTCTCGTCACTTCGCGGTCTAGCCATGTTTCAATACTACTCTAGAACGTCTGGACAGTCAATTATAGCTGCCAACATCTGAGTTTATTTTTCTCGGTGTTTCGTTGGCTTTGTCAGCGGAAGCGCAATTCGCGCCACGCGGCTCGCTGTGTTTGTCCACAGGCAGGTAAACCCAGCCACGATCTTGGAGCGGCCAGACTTAGAAGAATCAGCCATTGGAAAGACCGCTTTCCCTGCGCTCTATACTTGATCCTTCATGCCAGCCTTCCCGCGCTTTCTACTATCCGCGACCTCGCCCGCGCACTTCCCTGCCCCCGGGCCGCCGGAGGTCGCCTTTTTAGGCCGCTCCAATGTCGGCAAGTCGAGCCTGCTGAATGCACTGCTCGGTTCGAAGCAGGCTCATGTTTCCTCAACGCCGGGCCGCACCCGAGCGATCAACTTCTTCGCTGTCGCCGACACTGCGGACCGACCGCCGCGCGTGTACTTTGCGGACCTGCCCGGCTACGGCTACGCGAAGATTTCGAAGTCGATCTCGGCGGAGTGGCCGTCGTTTATCGACCCATACCTGCGGGAGCGGCCGAGTTTAGCGTTGTGCCTGTGCCTGATCGACGCCAACATTCCCGCGCAGGAAAGCGATGCACAGCTGCTGGCGTTTTTGCGCGCCGCCGGGCGGCCGCTGCTGCTGGTTGGCACCAAGGCTGACCGGCTGTCCGGCAATGGCCGCGCAAGGGCCGTTGCCGCCCTCCGCAGCGGTTTAGAGCTTGGCTCGCCGGAAGAGGAACCACTCCACCTGTGTTCGGCAAAGACAGGCGCCGGATTGAAGGAGCTTTGGAGCACCATCTTTTCCCTGGCTACCTAGGGTCGTGCGCCGAGGCCAAATCTGCTTGTCCGCTGCCCCGCGACGAACCTCGTTTTCAGGATGCGGATTGCCTTATCGAGCTCATTGACCAGGAAGTTGCAGCAGCCCGGCGCGCAGGGCGGCCTTGGCGGGCGCTCCCGCGGCGAAGAACCCGAGGCTACTGGGCAGCGATCAGGGTAATCAGGTTTGGCGTAAAGCGGCAGGCAGAGTCCTTTGCGGCGGTCCATCGGCTTCCGTCAGCAAAGGTAACCTTATCCAGCTCGATGTACTCGACCGGATTGCGGTTCGTGACCGTGCGGACGAGTAAAATCTCCCGGTCCGCGTCCACGGCGTGGACAAGTTGCAGCGGGATACGCTCACCGGGCTTCGCTGCCGTCTCACTTCCTGGAATGAGCGGCTGTGTGTGCGTTTCATCTGAGCGCATCTGCAGCGTTGCCTGGAGAGAAGCCACACCGGCCGGCCCGTCGTTGTGGATCGTGAGCTCAAGCACCTGCATGGAAGGGGTTACGACTCCGCGATCGTCACCGACCACCTGCGTGTAGCTCGCGCTGCTGTGGTGTACGTCGAGGCTTACCGGGCATGCGCCGAGTCCCGCAGCGGGCGTGGCTGCCTGTGCGGACGCGCTCAAGAACAGAACGGAAAACAAAGTGAGCGAACTTGCCGGGATGCGCATGGAGCCTCCGGAACGAGAAGGAATATGCGGCCAGCGTACCACTGCGGCTGCCTGGAACGAAAGCCGCCTCGAAGCGCGCGGCTGCGATCCTCGACAGCCTGTTCGCTTGACATCGGCGAGGTCTGTACATCACGGTGCCCGCAGGGCGCCTGGCAAGTATGCGGTATGCTTTGAGGCTCGCTTGGAGTAGCGCGCGAGTCTCATCTGTCATCCAAGAATGTAAACGCAAGATGCGGGAAGGAAATCTCATGGCAACCAAAGAGTTCCGTTGTGCAAACGTTGGCTACTCGGAGTGCGACTGGCGTCTCCAGGGCGACTCCGCGGACGAGATGGTCCCGAAAATCCAGGAGCATGCCGCCGCCGTGCACCACCTGGAGTTGAAGGAAGAGGCGATTGCGCACGTTCGCGATGCGATCCGGGACACTCCCTAGGCATGACGGCCTGCGCCGGGTCATCACCGGGCTACCGGAGAAAGCCCTTGCTACACTTGTTGCATGCTGGATGAAGAGCAGTTCCGCCGCCATGCCGACCGCTCGATTGAAGCGCTGAAGCAGGCACTGATCGCGCAGGAAGCCGAAGGCGGCTTCGAGGTGGAGGAGAACAACGGGGCGCTGCAGGTCTTGTTTGAAGAGCCGTCCGGCAAGTTCGTCGTGACGCCGAACACGCCCGTGCGCCAAATCTGGATTTCAGCGCTATCGACGTCATTCAAGCTCGACTGGAACGAGGCGTCGGCGCACTTCTTCCTTCCGAAGACGGGCGAGTCTCTCGAACCATTGACGGCGCGGCTGATCCAGCAGTACCTCCAGGGCTGAACGGAGCCTTGCAGCCACGTACGCGGCAGACCCTTTCCATTGCAATCGTCGCGAAAGATGAGGAAGCGAACCTTCGCCGTATCCTGCCGACGAATTAGACCTTGTCTGAATAAATTGTCCACCTATAATAAAAATAAAACGATGGAACCGTCGAGCTGGCTCGCAGCTTTGGGGCACGGACTTTTTTTGCGGAGTGGCGTGGCTACGGAGCAGGCGTGAACCACGCGCTGCGGCTCTGCACGCAGCAGTGGAGCTTCTCACTCGACGCCGATGAAGGCTTTACCCCGGAGCTTGCCGCCGAGGTGCAGCGGCTGCTTGCCGGCAGCACGCGGTACGACGCCTACTGGGTGCCGCGTCGCAACTATTTTCTTGGCCGCCCGATGCGACACGGCGGCTTTTACCCGGACCCGAAGCTGCGCTTGTTCCGCACCGGCGCTGCATCGGCGCGCGAAGACACCGAGCCGCACGCCACGCCCAAGTACAACGGCCCAACCGGCAGGCTCAAAAGCGATCTCCTCCACTTCGCCTATCCGACGCTCGCGCTCTATATCGAACACATGAACCGGTACAGCTCAGCGAGCGTGCCGCTGCTGCTTGGGAAAGGTCGAAGCAGTCGGTCGTTGTTCCACTTCGTGTGGAACGTAGTTCTGAACCCGATCGCCACATTCGTTTATAACTACGGGCTGCGCGCGGGCTTTCTCGACGGTCGAGAAGGGCTGCTGCTGCACCTGTACCACTCCTGCTATGTGAGCTGGAAGTACGCGAAAGCGTGGGAAAAGGACCGGGTCCGACCCGCTCTGCCCACCGGCGATGCTGGGAGCAGCTAGATCGAGCGCTTGACGTCGGCACCGGTATCGAGCGAACGCCCGATGGCCTCCAGCACGGCCACACCAGTGCCGAGTGCGCGCCGGGAATCTTTTGAGAAGAGCCGTTTGCTGATCGCAAAGAGTGATGGAGGCTCCGAGGTCTGTGCGGCCACGAGCGGCGTCACATTATCAGCGATCTTGTGCAGCGCGTCCGGGTTGACAGATCCGAGCACCTCCGACAGGATCAGCAGATTGCGCAGGGTGCGCGTCGACTGAGGCGAGGTGATGACGCTGACCACCTGGTTCAGCACCTCGTCACCCGCGCCGAGCAGGCCGCGGATGAACTCGAGGGTGTGTGTATCACTGAGCGTTTGCAGCGTGCGCAGCGAGTCCAGAAGCGCTTCCGCGTGCTCCAGCCGCGCGGCATCCAGCTTTCGCGACCGGTCTTCCCGCAGGTCGGCCGGCGCCGGTGTCTGGCTCGGACGTATTTCGATTGCCTTAGCCATGCTCGCTCCTAATGCTTGCCGTTCTTGCTTATGTGGCCGTTGCTGATGCTCGTGTTGATCTGTACCAGCTGCGGTGGCAAACCGGGCTGCCGATAGTCCTCGCGGGCCCACTTGCGCTCCACCTCTACGCCGTGCTGCGGATGGGGATGGCCGTTGCGGAAGTTCTCGGTTCGCAGCGGGTTCTCGCCGCGGAAGGGCAGCACCTTCATCTTGACGCTGAGCTCTTTGTAGGCCGGCGTATGCGTCACGTTGTCCACGTCCGCGCTGGTCAGCAGGTTTACCGGTCGTGTTCCCTCCGAGGTGTTGAGCGGCACAAACATTTGGTTGCCGCGCACGCGGTCCGTCACCAGCACCTGCAGCCGGAGCGTGTCTCGGCGTGAGGAGATATCGACCCACTGGCCGCTGACCAGGTTCTGAGCGCGTGCGAGCTCGGGCGAAACTTCGACCCAGCGCTCGGGCGTTTCGCGATTGATGCCCGGAACGCGTCCTGTCATATTGCCCTCGTGGAAGTGTTCGAGCAAGCGGCCATTGTTCAGGTGCAGGTCGTACTCGGCGTCTTCCTTTTCGGACACCACGCGGTGCGTCAGCGGATAAAACTGCGCCTTGTTGTCCTTCAGAGGAAAGCCCTTGGTGTACAGCAGCGGCTGGTCGGTGCCGTCGATGGCAACGGGCCACTGGAGAGTCTTGTAACCCTCCAGCCGCTCGTAGGTGACGCCGGCGAACATCGGCGCAAGCGAGGCCGCCTCGTGCATGATCTGGCTCGGGTGGGAGTAGTTCCAGTTTGCACCGAGCCGGTTTGCGATGTCCTGGATGATGCGCCAGTCAGGACGTGAGTCGCCGAGCGGCTCAAACACCTCGTACAAGCGCTGGATGCGGCGCTCGGTGTTGGTGAAGGTGCCTTCCTTCTCCAGGCTGGGGCTTGCCGGCAGGATGACGTCGGCAAATCGACACGTTTCCGAGAAGAAAATGTCCTGCACGACGAAAAAGTCCAGCTTCGCGAAGCCGCCGCCGACGTGGTTCGCATTTGTGTCCGCCGAGTACATGTCCTCGCCGAACAGATACGCGCCGCGCAGCTTGCCCTCGTAAAACGACGCGATCATCTGGTGGTTGTCGAGGCCTTTTTCCTTCTGCAGCTTGACGCCCCAGCCCTGCTCGTAGCGAGCGTGCGGCGCCTCGTCGTCTGTTTTCTCGTAACCAGGGAACATGTTGGGCATGCAGCCGAAGTCGCTCGCGCCCTGCACGTTGTTGTGGCCGCGCAAGGGGTACGCGCCGGTGCCGGGCCGCATGTAGTTGCCGGTGGCAAGCAGCAGGTTAGAAATGGCTGTCGACGTATCGGAACCCATCACATGCTGCGTGACGCCCATTGCCCACAGGACGCACACAGACTCTTCCTTCGCGATGATTTCGGCGATGCGCTTCAACTCGCTCGCGGCAATGCCGCACTCGCGCTCGGCTAGCTCCATCGTCGCCCACTGGCTTTGTTCAAGGTATGCGTCGAGCCCGTTGACCCACTGGTGGACGAAGTCCATGCGGCCAAGGCCGCTCTCAAGAATGTAGCGGGTCATCGCGGTCAGCCACACAATGTCCGAGCCGGGCGTCGGCCGGAAGAAGATGTCGGCGCGGCGCGCCATCTCGTGCTCGCGAATGTCAGCGACGATGAGCTTTTGCCCGCGCAGCTTGTGCGACTGCTTCACGCGGGTCGCGAGCACGGGGTGGCTCTCGGTCGTGTTGGTGCCGATACAGAGGACGCACGAAGCCTTGCCGATGTCGTGGATGGAGCCTGAGTCGCCGCCGTAGCCAACTGTGCGGAACAAGCCCTGGGTGGCGGGCGACTGGCAGTAGCGCGAGCAGTTGTCGACGTTGTTGGTGCCGACCACCGCACGTGCGAGCTTCTGCATCAGGTAGTTCTCTTCGTTCGTGGTCTTCGACGAAGAGATGAAGCCGAGCGCATCCGGCCCGGACTCCTGCTTGATGGCCGTGAACTTGCGGCCGATCAGCTCCAGCGCTTCTTCCCAGCTCGCTTCGCGGAAATCCACACCGTCGTCGTTACGGATGAGCGGCTTGCGCAGGCGCTCGGGCGAGTTCACGTAATCCCAGCCGAACTTGCCCTTGACGCAGGTCGAGATGTCATTGGTCGCGCCCTTGCTCGGCTCCACCTTTAGAATGTGCCGCGAGTCAGGCTTGGTCCAGATATCGAAGGAGCAGCCAACGCCGCAGTAGGTACACACGGTTTTGGTCACCTTGGTGCGCTGCGTGCGCATGGCGGCTTCGGTCTCGGACACCTTAAGAATCGGTCCGTAGCCCATCTCCGGCTCGATCGCCTTCACCAGGTCGATCATTTTTTCAAGCGCCGGCACGGGCCAGTCCGTCAGGTAGCCCGTTTGCCCCAGCATGGACTTCTCCATCAGCGCATTGCACGGGCAAACGGTAATGCAGTGCCCGCAGGACACGCACGAGGAGCCTGCGATCTCGTGGCCGTGGTCCCACTGGACCCGCGGATGCGGATCTTCCCAGTTGATCGAGAGCGTTTCGTTCACCTGGTAGTTCTGGCAGGCCTGCACGCAGCGCCCGCACAGGATGCACTGGTCCGGGTCGTAGCGGTAAAACGGGTTGCTCTCGTCCTTCTCGTACGGCTTGGTCAGGTAGGGGTGCGTTTGGTGCTCGACTTCAAGCAGCGCTGTTGTGTTGTGCACGGTGCAGTTGCCATTGTTGTTGTCGCAGACCGTGCAGTACAGCAGATGGTTGCCGAGGATGCGGTCAAACCCCTCCTTTTGCGCATCGCGGACCCGCTTCGATTCTGTAACAACGGACGTGCCGGCTTCGACCTTCGTGGCGCACGCCCGTACCAGGTGGCCGTTGACCTCAACAAAGCAGGTGTCGCAGGTCTGGATAGGGCCAAGCTGCGGCAGGTAGCACACGTGCGGTACTTCGCCCTTGGTGCCGCCGAGCGTGCGCTCCAGCGCATCGATCAGCAGTTCGCCGGCAAGCGCTCGCTGCGTCTTGCCGTTCACAGTGATAGAGCATTCAGGCAGGGCAAGATCCCGAGTGTTTTCCGGGTGGATCGAGGCGAGTTGCTGCGCGGCGGCAGTGCGTAGGTTCGGTTCCATGGCTTCTCCTACGATGCTATATGAGCAAGCAGCGCTTACGCCGTCGCGCGAGTGGGGCGGCAACGGGTCCAGTTCGTTTTTTCCAGGCTTCTTTGCAGGGTATGGAAAACCACCGGCGGCGCTCGCCTATCCTAGTGCCTGGCACCGTGCTGTTTCCATGGGCACTTCACGACCCATTAGGGGCACTTCAGGACCTATCAAGGTGGAGCATCCGCACCCCATCACGCTCGCGCGCCCGCAAAATCTGTCCACGGGACGGTGTCTTGCAGGCCATGTCTCCAGGTTTGACAACAAGGCAGGCACGACAGGAGTTCCCGCACATGCGTTCCAGACTTATCAATAGTGATGCCACAACAACGCTCTCAGCCCCCGTGCAAAGTCATCAAGCTTCCCTCGACAGGCGCCGTTTTCTTGGCAAGGCCGGCATGGCAGGCCTGGGAGCCGCAAGCTTAGGCCTCGGCACCGCCAGCCCCGCTGTGGCGCAGGCCGCCGCTGCAACCACGCAGGACAGCGTGCTCGAGATTGTCTCTACCCTGCTGATCGCGGAAGATCTGGCGACCACTTTCTATTACAACGTGCTAGTCGGCCAGGTCATCCAGGTACCCCAGCTCGCCGGCCCCGGAGGAACCGCCCTCGATCCGTCGTCCGGCGGCATCCGCGGCAATGTCAAATACATGCGCTCCGCCTTTTACGAGGAGGCGACCCATGCCGGCCTGCTGCGCGGCCTGGTGGGCGGGGTCGTCAACGGCGCGACGCCGGACAGCTCCCTTACCTTTTACTTCCCGGCGGGCACCTTCGACACGCTGTTGAGCTTTGCCGAGACGCTGGCCACTCTGGAGAACGCGTTCATCGGGGCCTACCTGAATGCCGTCCAGCTTTTCGCCCAGAAGGCCGCGGCGGCCGGGCAGGGCGGCAGCTACACCGACGTAGACGGGACGACCTACTCCGCGGCGACTCTGCTTTACGCCTCGAAAGTGGCAGCCTCCATCATGGGCGTCGAGTGCGAGCACCGGATCCTGGGCCGGGTTATCAGCGACATGGAGCCGGGCGACGACGTGCTGTACGAGCAAACGGACGGGCTTACCTCGCTCTTCAACGGCACCTCCTCTGCCCTGCATGTGCTTACCCCGTTCCTGACAGCGAGCACCGGTCCGGGCTATCCGCTCTCGACGGCACTAGCCAACCTCAACACGCTCGGGCTCGTCGTCAACGGCCAGCTGCCGGCTCAGTAGGGCGGCCACCAGCGCAGCGGGGAGACTCTTGCTCACGGCTGCCGGTCCCGGGATTGCTGGGGCCGGCAGTGCGTTTATTCGCTTTCCAGAATCTCCATCTCCAGCGGCGGCTCGTGGAAGCAGTCCATCTGCTCCACCTCGGCCATGGCACGCCGCAGCGCCGAGCCCGAGCAGGGCTCGACGGTAACCACAAAGGGCAGCGCGGCCTTCGCGTGCCCCGGCTTCTGCAGCAGCGCGTCGATGTTGATGGCCTCCCGGGCCAGGGCAGACGCGATCCCGGCCACGATGCCGGGCCGATCCTTGACGACAAAGCGCACCGAGTGCCGTAGGTGAAGGTCGCTCGACACGGAAGCCTCGCGACTAGCGAGCTCAACCGCGCCGGAGCCGTGCGCGATCGCCAGCAGGTCTGACACGACTGCGACCGCGGTGGGCTGGCCTCCGGCACCGTGGCCTGAGAACACCACGTCGCCGCCGAACGCTCCGCCGACCAGGACCATATTCTCGGTCCCGCGCGACCAGGCCAGCGGCGAGCGCTCCGGAACGAGCATAGGGCCGACCATGGCGACCACGCCTCCGCCCGGTGCAAGCTCCGCGCGCGAAACCTGCCGGATGGTGCAACGGAGCAGGCGCGCGTAGTCGAAGTCGACCGCGGTCAGGCGGGTGATAGGCCGGCAGCGCACGGCCTCGACCGGCATGTCGAGCCGCAGAGCCAGCCGCGACAGGATCACCAGCTTTGCCCGTGCATCCAGGCCGCCGACGTCCTCGGTCGGGTCGGCCTCGGCGTAGCCGCGCGCCTGCGCTTCGGCAAGCATGGGGCCGTACTCCCGGCCATCCTCCATGCCGCTCAGGATGTAGTTGCAGGTGCCGTTCAGAATGCCTTCCAACCGCTCGATGCGCTCGCCGGCCAGGCCCTGCTGCAGCCCCGGGATGACGGGAATGCCGCCCGCAACCGCGGCGCCGTAGAACAGATAGACGCCGTTTTGCCGCGCCAGCGCGTGCAGGGCGACCCCGTGCGCGGCGATCAGCTTCTTATTGGCTGTGACAACGCTTTTGCGCGCCTCAAGCGCGGCGCGCACCCAGTCACCCGCGGGTAGGAGGCCGCCGGCCAGCTCGACGATCACATCCACGTCGGACGCGAGAATCTCGCTGACATCTTGCGTCCACTGCACTGGGCCGTGAACGGAGGCGTTCACCCATTCCACCCGTTTGCGCGCTACATCGCGGTTGTAAACGTGCGTCAGCGCGAGCTCGGCGGCCGCCGGGCCTTCCAGAAGAATGCGCGCCACCGAAGAGCCCACGGTGCCGAAACCCAGAATCGCGACCTTCACCAGCTTCCTGCCCGTCACCGTCCGGCCCTCCGGTACTCACCAATCTGTCCCCATGCTACCCGGCTGCACACCAGCCGTCGTTAGATGTTTCGGTGGGAGAATACAACGATGGCCCTCCTTTCCCTTCCCTCGCGCGACACGCAGCTTGTGCAGCTTGTAGACCGGGCGCTGGCGGACGCCTCGGAGCGCGGCGGGGTAAGGCTGGCCTGCCGCCCGGGCTGCACACCTTGCTGCCACGGCGTATTCCGGATTTCGGCGCTCGATGCGGCGCGGCTGCGGTTCGCTTTGCGGGAGCTTGCCTGGGAAGACCCCGTTCGCGCTGCAGCCATCAACCGGCGTGCGCAAGCTGCCGTCGCGACCCTGACGCAGCACTTCCCCGGCGATGTGCATACGGGGCGCCTGCTCCCTCCCGACGCGGAGGGCGAAACACCGGAATGGGACCGCTTTGCCGACCTGCCGGAGGCCGACGCAGCCTGCCCCGCGCTGGACCCTGCAACCGGCCGCTGCGAGCTCTATGCGGCGCGCCCGCTCACCTGCCGCATCTTTGGCCCGCCCGTTCGCAGCGATGGAGGCATAGGCGTGTGCGAGCTGTGCTACCAGGGAGCGAGCGAGGGGGAGATCCTGGCCGGGGAAATGATGCTGACGCACGAAGAGCTGGAGGAGGAGCTTGATCGCGAGCTCGAAGCCGCGGGCTCGAACGGCGAAACCGTACTCGCCTGGGCACTTACCGCCCCCGTGCCACCGGGGAAACCCGAGGAGCCGCCACGCGCATAAACATGGTG
>CAXTMW010000103.1:3925-12982 GCA_964245455.1 uncultured Acidobacteriaceae bacterium | reverse complement strand
AGGTGCAGCGGCAGGCGCGCATCGCTGACACCGTAGAACTGCTTCACGATCAGGCCATACGTGAAGAAAATAGAGTTGAAGAAAAAGGCCTGCGCCACCATGAGCACCAGCGCCAGCAAAGAGCGCAGCCGGTTGGCCCCCAGCATATTGCCGAATACCTCACGGAGGGGCGTATGGTCGCGCACGACCAGCGTCAGCGGCTCGCCCTCCGCCGCAGGCAGAGGCTTCTCCCGCCGGACCGCTGCCTCGATCCCGCTCACGACCTTCTCCGCTTCGTCTTCGCGGCCGCGCAGCATCAGCCATCGCGGGCTTTCCGGAACGCCGAGGCGCAGAATCAGGACGCCTCCGCCCAGAACGGCTGCGATGGAGAACGCCACGCGCCAGCCGGTGTGCGGCGGCAGCAGGTGACCGGTGAGCAGCTCAAAGGACGCGAGCGAGCCGATGATGGCGCCCAGCCAGAATGTTGCGTTCACGACAAGGTCCACCGTGCCGCGGATCTTGCTAGGAATCAGCTCGTCCACAGCCGAGTTGATCGCCGCGTACTCGCCGCCGATGCCGAAACCGGTGCAGGCGCGAAAGATGGCGAAGCTGGCGAAGTTCCACGAGAGTGCCGTCGCCAACGTCGCGAGCGAGTAGGTGGCAAGCGTAACCAGGAACAGCTTGCGCCGACCGAGGCGATCGGTGAGGTAGCCGAAGAAGAGCGCGCCAAGCACCGCGCCGGCCAGGTACGTCGTCGCCCCCGAGGTCACCTGCGGAGCCGTGAGGCCGAGGCCGTTCCGGTCCTCCAGAATCCCGGCCAGCGAACCAGCGAGCGTGACCTGGAGGCCGTCCAGCAGCCATGACGTGCCGAGCGCGAGGATGATCCGAGCGTGCCAACGGCTCCATGGAAGGCGGTCCAGGCGGGCCGGCACCATGGTTTCAAGCGTTTGCTCCTCGACTCCATCGACCTGCATGGAAGCGCCTTGTTCAGCCGACATACTCTTTATCTACCCTTTGCAGCTTCGGAGCCGTGCTCGCGCCCAGCCTCCTCAGCCTTTTCACTCTGGTCTTCCTGCTTCTCCGCTGCGATGATGCTGATGGTGCCGACGCGCTCGACGATTGCATATTTTATGCTCTGAAGATCATGAACGCCCTTGCTGCGACCGGCCGCCATAACGTCCTCGTCATCGATGCGCGTGCCGTGCATAGCTTCGGTCTGCCACTGCCCGTTCTGCAGCAGAACAAGGGGAACGCCATCGATGGCGTGGCCGATGCGGGACGATCGTGCGCGAACACGGGCGGTAATGCGGTGCATAAGGCCGATCGTAAGAATGGCGCATATGCAGTTGGTCACCGACCGATCGTCGCCTACCGTGGCCGCAATGATAAGCCCGCCTATGAGAAACACGATGACAAACTCGAAAGGCGTAAGCTGCCCGCCCGGACGGCGCGAGAGCATGCGCACAACGAAGAGCAGAAAAAAGTAGCCGACGATTGCGTGAACGATGGTGTACATAGCGTTATGGCATGACAAACACGCCGGCCCGCACGAAATCCATCGGTGCCTCGACATTGCCGCCCGGCACCAGCCGAATCGTGAAATGAGAAAGCCCGGGGGAAGCGGGTTGCAGTGCGAACTCAACCGTAGTTGGCCCGGGACCGGACGAAAAGCTGTACAGGATGCCGCCCTCCATGGTTTGCGAGCTGGCCGGCTCTGGAATAATGCGCTGGTTGCCCAGCTTCTTGACGACTGATTCGCTGACCCAAAGCTTGATTGCTCCATCCCGCACGGCAGTCGGCCCGAACTGGATCGTCAAAATGGAGGGCGTACTGAATCGCTCCACGCGCTCGTATTTCACGCTCATCGCGCCATCGGGTGTCGCCTTATGTGCCTGGGCCGCTGGCCCACGTCCAAAAACACCGGCCAGGTCGAGCGACACAATCACGCCGAAGAAAATCCAGGTGGCCCGCTCAAACTTCCACCAGCGGCGCTGAAACTCGAGATCCTCGCCGACAGCAATCTCGTCAGCGACTTTGCCTATGGAATCTTCGACCGGCTTCGTGGCTGTCTCAACTGCCATACCCTTTACTCCTCTACTGCGGAGATGGTGATCTCGCCGTTTCGCTCAAGGACTGCGTACGCAATGCGATCCAGAGAAGGGATGCCGTGATCGCGCGCGGCGGTCATCACATCATCCGCTTCAATCAACATGCCTTGCATAATTTCATCGTGCCATTGCCCGTTTGCGAGCAGAACCAGGGGTGTACCGTCCAGAAGACGTGCAATCCGGCTGGATCGCTGACGAACAATCACGAGAAGCAGGTGTGCCAGGCCCATGGTGATGATCTGCGTCAGCGCGTTAGTAAGCGAACGATCGTCGGCCACGATAAAGGTAAGTGCCAGCCCGCCGATAAAGAAAATCAGCACAAATTCAAAGGGATTCATCTGCTTGCCGGGTCGGCGACCCACAATGCGGATCATGAACACCAGGAAGAAATAGCCGAAAGCGGCGCGGAGCACGGCAGCCATACTTCTTGAGATGCGGGGGAAGACCCCCTGCGCGGGAGGCGGCCACTTCGTGGCGGGTTCTTGTTGTTGCTCGGGTAACAGCCGCCGTGGTCCTCCCGCTGGTCAGGATCGCCGTTAAGAAAACTCGTGCCGAGCATCGCGAGGCCCACGGCGTGCGCGCAGCACACACCACGAGAACCTCCCACTAAGTGGCCGCAAGCCGCGCAGGCGGTCTTGCTCGTCGAGCTCTTCTGAACAACACAAGGCCCGGCTTTTGGCCGGGCCTTGTGTTGTTTACCAGCGTCTACTCAGCAACGGCAGACGGCATGTCCTCGGCTTTCACCTGGGCGACGGTCCAGACCGGGTCGCCGACTTTGAAGCGCGCGAAGCGGCGAATGGTGATGTTTTCGCCCAGCTTGCCAACTTTTTGCGCGATCATTTCCTTGATGGAGAGCGACTGCTCCTTGATGAACGGCTGCTCCAGCAGACAAAATTCCTCATAAAACTTGGTCATTTTTCCTTCGACGATCTTTTCGATCACCGGGGCGGGCTTGCCGGTCTCGGCGGCCTGGGCGCGGTAGATCTCCTGCTCGCGCGCCAGGTCGGATGCCGTCACGTCTTCCCGACGGACGTAGCGCGGGTCGGTCGCGGCGATGTGCATGGCGATGTCCTTCATCAAGTCCTGAAAGTCTTCCGTGCGCGCGACGAAGTCGGACTCGCAGTTGATTTCGACGAGCACGCCGATCTTGCCGCCGGCATGGATATAGGTGCCGACCGCGCCCTCGTTCGTGCCGCGAGAAGCCTTTTTGGCGGCTGAAGCCATGCCGCGCTTGCGCAGGATGACGAAGGCAGCTTCCATGTCGCCCTTGGCTTCCTGGAGACTCTTCAGGCAGTCGCCCATCGGGGCTCCGGATTTTTCACGGAGCTCCTTGACCAGCTTTGCGTCGATTTTCTCAGTTACGGCTTTTTCACTCACTGCTGCCACCCTGGTTCCCTCTCGGCCGCATCCGCGGCGCTATGTGCGTGTTTCAGGTCCTTACACAGAGAAAGCGCGGCGCCGGAGAACCGAGCCACGCCCACCCTGCAAACTGCCTGCGGAGCCTAGACGGTGCCTTCGGCGATCTCAGGCTCGGTGATCACGTGGACGCCGATCGGCGCCTTCCGGATGCCCCCGCCCAGTGCCGACTCCAGATCGACCACCTCGGTTTCGGCTGCGTCCTCGGTCGGCGCAGGGTCGGCACCGGCTTCCAGGCTGCCGTCCTCGAAGGTTGCCGCGGTAAACTGCGCTTCCGGTGCGACGCCGGCCACGTCCATAAACTGCTTGTCGGTCGCCATCTGCACGCCCTCGATCACGGAATCCGAGATCTTCGAGGTAAACAGGCGAATCGCACGCAGCGCGTCGTCGTTGCCGGGGATGACATAATCGACCACGGTCGGATCGCAGTTGGTGTCGACAACCGCGACGACCGGGATGCCGAGTTTGCGGGCTTCCTTGACGGCAATCGCCTCGGCGTTCGAGTCGACGATGAACAGGGCGTCGGGCAGACGCTTCATATTCTTGATGCCGGCCAGGTTGGCCTGCAAGTGCTTACGCTCGCGCTCAAGCTTGATGACTTCCTTCTTCGTCAGAAGGTCATAGCGGCCGTCGGTGGCCATCTCGTCCAGTTCCTGGAGCCGCTTTACCGACTTCTGCACCGTAACCCAGTTAGTCAGCAAACCGCCCAGCCAGCGCTGGTTGATGTAGAACATCCCGCAGCGGTTCGCTTCCTCGGCCACAGCATCCTGCGCCTGGCGCTTGGTGCCGACAAACAGGATGACCTTGCCGGTCGCGGTCAGGTCGGTGACGTACTTCGACGCTTCCTTGAACATCTTCAAGGTTTTCTGCAGGTCGATGATGTAGATGCCGTTGCGCTCGCCGAAGATGTACTCCTTCATGCGCGGATCCCAACGCTTGGTCTGGTGTCCGAAGTGGACGCCGGCCTCAAGCAGCTCTTTCATGGTGATGGATGCCAAACAGCCTCCTTATGTAAGGTGCATCCCGGCTCGAAAACCGGGATTGATTCCCATTAGTGGGAGAATCACTTCCTTGATTGCCGCCTTACGACGGGTGGTGCACTACGCTGGATCTGCCTGCATGTCTTGCTGCATAACGGCCAGCTCGTTCCCGCTCGGATCCAGAAAATGAAAGCGGCGACCGCCTGGGAAGCTGAACACTTCCCTTGTGATGGATCCACCCGCGGCGAGGACCTTACCATGAGCATCCTCAAGGCGATCCACCACGATTACAGCCAGTGGAGCCTTGGTTGCCTCACTTGCATCCGCCTGAAGTCCGAGGTCGACATCCCCGGACATCGTGCAGGCGTACGTCGGACCGAAGCTCACTGTATCCCAGCCGAACACCTGCTCGTAGAAGTGCTTCGCCTCGGCAATCTCCTGCGCGGGCAGCTCGACAAAATTGATGCGCGCCATAGCTATTTAGCGCTTGGAGAACTGGAAGCGAGCGCGAGCGCCCTTCTGCCCGTACTTCTTGCGCTCCTTGATGCGCGCATCCCGGGTCAGCAGGCCGTCGGCCTTGAGCGTGCGACGCAGCTCCACGTTGAACGCGAGCAGCGCGCGGGCAATGCCCATCTTGACCGCATCGGCCTGGCCGCTGACGCCGCCGCCGCGTACCGTCGTGACCACGTCGAAGTTGCCGGCGAGCTCGGTGAGCGCCAGCGGGCGCTTGGCCGAGATGCGCTGCTGCTCAGTCACAAAGTACACATCGTGCGCCTTCTTGTTCACCGTGAAGTTGCCCGTGCCGGGACGCAGAAAAACACGTGCGATCGCCGACTTGCGGCGCCCTGTTCCGTAGTACTGCACCAGATCTGCCATAGTTAGCCTTGATAACCCCTGTGCTTGCCTAGCTTCGTGTTGACTTCGAGAACCTGCGGCTGCTGCGCCTGGTGCGGGTGCTGGTCGCCGCGATAGACCTGGAGCTTGGTCGCCATCTGGCGGCCCATCTTCGTTTTGGGCAGCATGCCCTCGACCGCTTCCTCAATAATCTTTTCCGGACGGCGCTTCAGCAGGCGGAGAAATGACTCCTCGCGCAGACCGCCGGGGAACCCGGTGTAGCGGCGGTAGACCTTCTTCTCGGACTTCAAGCCCGTCAGCTTGACCTTCTCCGCATTGACCACGATGACGTGGTCGCCCATATCGATATATGGGGTGTATTTGGGGCTGCGCTTGCCGGCCAGGATGCTCGCGACCTCGGTCGCAAGGCGGCCCAGTGTCTTACCCGTGGCATCGGTCACGAACCACTTGCGCTCAATCTCCAGGGCGCTCGGAATAAACGTCGACATCGTGTACTTCTCCTATGCTGCTCCGCGGAACCCTGCTGCGGCAAGAATCTGCTGCTTCCGCGAAAGCTTCTAAATCCAAGCTCCAAAACCGCGCCCCTGTTCCTTCGGCTCCGCTGAACCGCGCAGGAAAACCCAGAGGAAGTGAACTCGGTGGGTAGGCGCGTTCCGGATGTCCCGGACCCTGAGAAGAGCCGTGCGTCCAGAAGAAGCGACGCGGGATCGCGCAAGAGTTATAGATTAGGCAATCTAGAGGCAGGAGTCAACCTTCACAGGCGGTCCGCGGAAAGCGGCGGAGCCGCCCCTTCCCGCTTGGATCACCCGAATGCTGCTTGAGACCACGGAGGAATGCACCCTTTCGGGCAAGAAGCAAAAGCCTAGCCGACCGGCGCCAGCGTAGGTTCTATCGGCAGCAAGGGCTTCAACTCAGGCATGGTCACGTCGAGGGCGCGCCCGGCAGCGAGCTCAGAAAAAACATGGTTCGCGGTATCTTCGGTCCGAGTGGAGACAATGTGGAGCTTGCGGACGGCAAGCATCGTGACGGTGGAGAGAAGGTAGCGGTTCTCCATTTTAAGTCCGGCTGCATAGACGAGCTGTGAGCGCATGAATCTCCTGTTTTCCGAGTTGAAGCCGGGCAGGGTGCCGATCTGCCCGAGCGTTCACCCTGGTCTCATCCTACGCCCTCCGCTGCAAACCGCGTCTTTCGTTGAGGTTACCTTTGGGGGGCGTCAGCCGCGCTTTCCTCAGCCGCAAGCAGGTCGGCCAGAGTCGGCTTGTGCTTTTCCTGAGCGCGCTCGGGTGTTTTCACCGCGAGCACCCGCGACGGGGGCGGCTGCCCCAGCTGCTCCCGGGCACTGCGCTTCACTGCCGAAACCACGCTGAAGCGCCCTGGCCGCTTCCTGTTCCTGCTCCGCTTTCCCACGGCACCCTCCACCTCTCCTCACCGGAACGCGCCCGCTGCCCGCGCATCGCGGTCCGGGATGTTCCATAATGATGTTCCATACTCAGGCTGCTTGGCAGCAAGGATTACAGAAGGGCGAGGACCGATGGAAGAGCGCGATTTTTTCGATGAAAAGCCGGAGCAGCGAACCCACACGCTCACCTGCCCGCACTGCGGCAAGGCCGACGAGTACCAGCTGGGCTGGCTGGTGCGGCGAAAAAAGGCGCAGCTCGGGCGCGGCGCCGATGAGCGCGACCGGGCACGCTTTGCCAAGGCAGCGTCGTACATGATCCTCCGCGACGACAAAGCGGCGTGCAAGAACATCCGCTGCCGAAAGCGCTTCGATGTAGCCGGGGTGAATTCGGTGGCGTTTCTGTAGCCGCAAATCCGCCGCATCCGGAACAAGGAGCATGCAGTCTCCATACTTACCTGCCATGCAAATGCTTCTCCGCGCCCAGTCCATTGCTCCGAACTGCTCCGCCCATCGACGAGTCTTTAGGGCGCGCGTGCAGGTCTAACTTTCAGTAACCGCCGCGAAACTTCTGCAGCCGAAACGCGCCCCGTACATCCAATTGAGCGTTCCGCATAGAAGAACAAGGCGCCGCGCGCCCGCGGATCGATCGACGAGGGATGAGGACTGTTTGTGATCAGAACAATTGGAACCGTGCGTTCCCGGTGTGCCGCTGCCCTGCTTCTCCTGTCACTTGCGCCGCTTGCCGCCTGCAAAGCCAAAAGCGCTGCTGCCGCCGGAGGCGGTTTTGCGCTGCCGCCGGGCGGCCTGCCGGTACAAACGCTGACGGTCACCTCGTCGGCCGTTCCGCAGGGCGACACCTACGTGTCCACGATCAAGTCGCGGCGTTCGGCAACCATGAACCCGCAGGTGGATGGCAACCTGATCTCGATTGCGGTCGTCTCCGGGCAGCACGTCACCAAAGGGCAGCGCCTGATGGACATCGACCCCATCAAGCAGCAGGCTACCTCGGACTCCGCCGCGGCGACCGAAGCGCAGAAGCTGGCCGTGTACCAGTACAACCAGTCGGAGGTGGAGCGCCAGCGCAAGCTCTTCGAGGCGGGCATCACCAGCCGCGACGCCTACGACCAGGCGCTGCAAAGCTTTCGCAACTCCAAAGCCGATTATGAGTCCTCGGTGGCGACGACCAGCACGCAGCGCCGGGAGCTCGGCTACTACCGCATCACCGCTCCCTTTGACGGCATCGTTGGCGACGTACCGGTCCATGTCGGCGACTACGTGTCCCCCACGACGCTGTTGACCACGGTCGACACGAACTCGGATCTGGAGGCGTACATCTATGTGCCGACCGAGCGGGCGGGCGAGCTGCACCTGGGGCTACCGGTTGAGATACTCGGACCTGCCGGCGAAACGCTTGAAACCACCAAGGTCGATTTCCTGTCGCCGCAGGTGGATAACGGCCTGCAAGGCATTCTGCTCAAAGCCCCCGTTCAGTCCACCACCGGCGACCGCCTGCGCAATGCGCAGCTGGTCAAGGCGCGCGTGGTGTGGTCCGACAAGCCGATGGCGACCGTGCCCGTGCTGGCGGTGACGCGCCTGGGCGGCCAGAGTTTCGTATATGTGGCGCAGGCCGTCGGCCCGGGCAAGTACATCGCCCATCAAAAGCCGATTCAGGTCGGCGACACGGTCGGCAACACCTATGCGGTCGAGAGCGGGCTTAACCCAGGCGAAAAAGTCATCCTGTCCGGCCTGCAGATCCTGCAGGAAGGCTTCCCCGTACACCCGCTCGGCTCGTAAGACAGCCGACTGCATGCGGTGCAACTGAGTTTAGCGGCAGAACGAGGAAGGGAGACCGGCTGCATGAGTAATCCGAAGCTTCAGATTGCATTCGGGGAGTATGACCGGACTCGTGCTCTGGCCGACGGAATGGTCAAAATCGCTGGGGTCGATGCGAGCTTTCACAGCGATCCTATCGTGACGGAGTTCTTTGCCGGCATGATTCGGGATCGCGCTTACGACGTGTCTGAACTCGGTATGTCGTATTTCCTGCGGACGATGGATTTCGACGAGCCGCCCTTCCTCGCGATCCCGGTGTTCCCGAACCGCTGCTTCCGCCATTCCGCGATTTATATCCATGTCGACAGCGGGATCAGGCGGCCGGAGGATCTTGCGGGAAAGACGATCGGTGAATTTGCAATGTATGGTCACGACGCGGGCGTGTGGCCAAAAGGAATTCTGTCGGACGACTACGGCGTGACGCCCAACCAGTGTCGCTGGATTGTCGGCAGCCTCGACTGGCCGCTGAAGCCGATCGACTTTGTCC
>CAXTMW010000103.1:1869-3915 GCA_964245455.1 uncultured Acidobacteriaceae bacterium | reverse complement strand
GTCCCCCAGCCCCACCCTGCCGACACCGAAGTAACGACTGCGCCGCCCGGTACGGATTTGGGCAGGATGCTTGAAGACGGGGAAATCGATGCGCTGATTGCCGCCGATGTACCCAGATGCTTCCTGGAGAAGTCACCCAAGGTGGCGCGGCTCTTCCCGGATGTCCAGACAACCGAGCGCGCATACTACCAGCGGACGGGGATCTTTCCCATCATGCACACGGTGGTCGTCCGGAAGGAACTAATCGCGGAGACCGAGCTTCTTGAAGCTGTGTACAAAGGCTTTTGCGACGCGAAGAAGACCGTGGAAAAGCAGTATACCAAGGGCATGATCTTCAACAACATGGGGACCATGATCCCCTGGCTCAGCAGCCTGCTTGATGAAGATCGCAGCCTGATGGGCCGAGACTGGTGGCCCTACGGAATGAACCGCAACAGGAAAGCGGTCGACACGTTTCTGCGTTATCACTTTGAGCAGGGGCTTTCCCGGCGCCGTCTCACCTGCGAAGACATATTTGTACCGGGACTTATGCACACTTAAGCTGTTTGTAACACCGCTCAATGACCTGTCACACTTACCGCAAGCGCGTCGCCGCCTAAGGGGCGAGAAAAGGAATCTGCGTGGTCGACTTTTTTATCCGGCGTCCGGTCTTTGCCTCGGTGTGCGCGCTGCTGATCATCCTGGCCGGCGCGGTCTGCATCCCGACGCTGCCGATCTCGCAGTACCCGACCCTGGCGCCGCCGCAGGTTACGGTGACGAGCAACTATGTCGGCGCGAACTCGCAGGTTGTCGAATCCGCGGTGACGACGCCCCTTGAAGAGGCAATCAACGGCGTTCCGGGAATGCGCTACATCGCGTCCACCAGCGCGAGCGACGGCACCAGCGCGATTACCACTACCTTTGAGACCGGCTATGACCTCGACATTGCAGCTGTGGACGTGCAGAACCGCATTTCGTCGGCGACCGGGCAGCTGCCGGCCGAGGTGAACCAGACCGGCATCACGGTCAACAAGGCGAATTCGAACTTCGTCTTTGCCGGCGGCGTTTTTTCGCCCGACGGCCGCTACAGCAACTTGTTTATCTCGAATTACATCGATGTGTACGTCAAGGACGCGCTGAAACGCATTCCCGGTGTCGGCGATGTGCAGCTGTTCGGCGAGCGCAAGTACGCGATGCGTATCTGGGTCGATCCGGTGAGGCTTGCAGCCAGGCAGTTAACGGCGGCTGACGTGGTTGCCGCTGTCCAGGAGCAGAACGTCGAAGTACCGGCAGGCCAGCTGGGGCAGCCGCCGAACACCAGCACGCAGGCTTTCCAGATCACCGTCAACGCGATCGGCCGGCTTTCCACGCCGCAGCAGTTCGATGACATTATCGTCAAGAACACGCCGAACGGCGTGATTCGCGTGAGCGATGTCGGCCACGCGGAGCTTGGCGCGCAGACCTACGGTTCCGACCTCAAGTTCTCCGGCATCCCGGCCATCGGCTTCGGCGTGCAGCAGCTCAGCAATGCGAATGCGCTGGACGTCGACCGGCAGGGCAAGGCTGTGCTCGAGGAGCTGGCGAAAACCTTTCCGCCGGGCCTGAAGTATGTCATTGCGTTTGACACCACAACCGTGGTCGCCGAAGGCATCCGGGACGTCGTAAAGACGCTGCTCGCGGCCATCGTCATCGTCATCCTGGTCATCTACTTCTTTCTTCAGGACTGGCGCGCGGTCATCATCCCGGCCATCACGATCCCGGTCTCGCTTATCGGGACATTCGCCTTTCTCAAGATCTTCGGCTTTTCCATCAACACCCTCACCTTGTTCGGCATAACGCTCGCAACGGGCCTGGTCGTCGATGACGCCATCGTGGTAATTGAGAATGTGCAGCGCCATATCTCGGAAGGCATCGCGGACGCGCACGAGGCGACCTCGATCGCGATGAGCGAGGTCACAAGTGCCGTCGTTGCGACTTCGCTCGTGCTGATTTCCGTGTTCATCCCGGTATCGTTCTTCCCCGGCACCACCGGCCTGCTGTACAAGCAGTTTTCACTTACCATTGCGT
>CAXTMW010000103.1:0-1859 GCA_964245455.1 uncultured Acidobacteriaceae bacterium | reverse complement strand
GTTTTCGATCGCGATTTCGGCCTTCAACGCCTTGACGCTTTCGCCCGCGCTGGCTGCCCTGCTGCTGCGTAAGGAGAAGCACAAGCGCGGTCTGCTGGGTGCGATCGACACAGGTATCCACAAAGTCAGCAGCGGCTACGCGCGCCTGATCCATGGAGTGATCCGCTTTCGCTACCTCATGCTGGTGCTCTTTGTCGGCGGCCTCGCCGCGACGGTACTCGTGTATCGCGCGGTGCCCACGGCCTTTGTTCCGCAGGAGGATCAGGGTTACCTCATCATCCTGACGCAGGCGCCACAGGGCGCCTCGCTCGCCTACACCAAGTCCATCCAGGACAAGCTGGGCGAGGTGCTTTCGCACGAGCCGGACATCTTCGGCACTTTCTCGATTTCCGGTTTCTCCTTTACGGGCAATGCGCCGAATTACGGACTGACGTTTGCGCCGCTCCAGAACATCAACCAGCGGCTCGGTGCGGGTCACGCGGCCTCCGATATTATCCTGCGCATCCGCCCCAAGTGCCTCATGATCCCGGGCGCGCTGGTGATCCCGTTTGAGCCGCCCGCGATCTCGGGTCTCGGGAACTTCGGCGGCTTCGCGTTTGAGCTGCAAGACCTGGGGCGCAACACGCTGCAGGATCTGGATCGCGTCGCGCACACCATCACGGCGAAGGGCAATGCGAGCGGCAAGCTCGTCGGCCTGTTTACCTCCTACACCTCGAACGACCCGCAGGTGCTGGTCTCGATCGACCGCGAAAAAGCAAAGTCGCTCGGCGTTCCGTTCTCGCAGGTAAGCACGGCGTTGAGCGTGTACATGGGTTCGGAGTACATCAACAACTTCGACTTTAATAACCGCTCGTACCGCGTGTACGCGCAGGCCGACCAGCAGTTCCGCCGCACCTCCGCCGACATACGGCAGTTCTACGTGCGTTCGGCTACCAACCAGATGATCTCGCTCGACAACTTTGTGTCGCTCGACCAAACCTCCGCACCTTCTGTTATCTCGCACTACAACCTGTTTCGCTCAGCTGAGATTGACGGTTCTGCCGCGCCGGGTCTGAGCTCAAGCGAAGGGCTGCTGGCGATGCAGAACATGGCCAAGCAGAACATGATGCAGGGTATGAGCTACAGCTGGACCGGTCTTGCACTCGAAGAAGTGGAGTCGGCCGGCAAAACGGTCATCATCTTCGCGCTCGGCATCCTGGTCGTCTATCTCACGCTGTCGGCCCAGTACGAGAGCTTCGCGCTGCCGTTCATCATCCTGCTTGCGGTGCCCATGGCGATCCTCGGCGCGCTGCTCGCGCAAAGCCTGCGCGGGCTGCCCAACGATGTGTACTGCCAGATCGGCCTCGTGCTGCTGATCGGCCTGTCGGCCAAGAACTCGATCCTGATCGTCGAGTTCGCGGAGCAACTCCGGCGCCAGGGCAGGTCCATCGCCGACGCCGCGATCGAGGCTGCGGAGCTTCGGCTCCGGCCGATTCTGATGACCTCCTTTGCTTTTATTCTCGGCGTCATGCCGCTTGTCTTCGCGCACGGAGCAGGGGAAAACGGCAGGCACTCGGTGGGCACCAGCATCGTGGGCGGCATGCTTCTGTCCACCATCCTCAATCTATTCTTCATCCCGGTGTTGTACGTCGTGCTGCAGACGCTGCTGGGCGCAGGCGGCAGCGGCACCAAACCGCATGTTCGCGGCACCTCTGTTCACGAGCCTGTACCGGGCTCAGAGGCGGTGTTGCAGCACTAGCATCCCACCAGCCATGCAGATGGAGGCCGGGACAGGGAAGCGATGTGCACTGGTGCTGGGCGGCGGCGGCCCGCAGGGTATTGCGTGGGAAGCAGGCATGCTTACGGGGTGGGCGGAGGGT
>CAXTMW010000102.1:6599-13015 GCA_964245455.1 uncultured Acidobacteriaceae bacterium | reverse complement strand
CACCGTTTCGCTCGAAACCCAGGAGATCATCGCGGCCCTACCCTCACTCAACTTCAGCCCAAACGGCACGAATGGATAAGCTGAATCCAGACAATCGGTAAGAAGACCGGCCCCTAGCCGCGCCCGCGCAGGCGTTCCCCGGCCTGGCGGGCGTGTTTGGAGGGCTTGCCCGCCGCGGTCATGCCGTCAAACGGCAGGCTGCGGCGCACCTCAGCTTCGCGCTCACGATTGATGCGGCTTTCCTCTGTTTCGCGGTAAAGGGTTTGCGCGGTCGCAACTGGCCCGCGCACCTCGCTCAGCGCCAGCACCTCGATGCCGAAGGTGCCGCCTTCATTTTTAACTACCAAGGCATCGCCCGCGCGCACGTTGCGCGAGGGCTTCGCGCGGAGCCCGTTCACCTCTACCCGGCCGATGTCGCAACTCTTCGCGGCCAGCTCGCGCGTTTTAAAGAAGCGCGCCGCCCAGAGCCACTTGTCGAGACGCAGGCCGGGGGTGTCCTGTGTGTCTTTGCTTGCATGTGCCATATGGCTATTGTCTCCGGTGACAGCGTTTGCTGGAGGCGCAGCGACGAGCGATTTCGACGAACATGCGTGGGGATAAATTGCGCAGGGGGCGACGGCGGCGCCTCAGGCCGGCCCTGTGCCGAATGCCTTGCGAGCGCGCTCCACCGCGTCGTGGTGCTTCTCGGCCCACATCCACACGCCGCAAAAAGCCGCGCCCAGGCTGCGGCCCAGCTCGGTCAGCCGGTAGTCCACATGCGGCGGGACGACCGGATACACGGTGCGGGTGAGCAGGCCGTCGCGCTCCATCTGGCGAAGGGTCTTGGTCAGCATCTTTTGGCTGACCCCGCCGACCAGCTCGCCAAGCCGGGTGAAGCGCACCGTGCCGTGCTCCTCAAGCACTTCCAGCACCAGCATGGTCCATCGGTCGGCAACGCGGGCAATGATTTCCTGCACAAGCTGTTCAATGTGCGGGTCAGTATCAGCAGGTGGGACGGAGCGTGCGAGTTCCGCCTGCACGCTCGCCGTTTCAATCGGGGTATAACTCTGGGGATGGTGCATCTCGCTCACTCTCCTTGAGGTAAGTATTGCACCGTAAAGTGCCTACTTCCCGAAAGGGAGCTTAGAGCCTAGGCTTTGTGCAGGAGAACGGTATGAAAACGACTGGCAATACGATGTTGATCACGGGAGGCGGCTCGGGTATCGGGCGCGGCCTGGCGGAAGCATTTCACGGGCAGGGCAATCAGGTGGTGATCTCCGGCCGGCGGCGCGAGGTGCTGGAGGAAGCAACAAAGGCAAATCCGGGAATGGAGTTTCTGACCGCCGACATGAACTCGGCCGAAGACATCGAGCGCTTCGGCAAGGAGCTGACAGAGAAGTTTCCCGCGCTGAATGTGGTAATCCACAACGCCGGCATTATGAGCGAGGAGAAGGTGAAGGAGCTGGGCAGCACCCTGCCGCAGGCTGAAGCCATGGTGACCACCAACCTGCTGGGGCCGATCCGTTTAACGGCGGCGCTGATGCCGCTGCTGCTGAAGCAGCCGAGCGCGACGCTGGTGACGGTGACCTCGGGCCTGGCGTACATGCCGCTCGCGCTGAACCCGACTTACTGCGCGACCAAGGCGGCGATCCATTCATGGACCGAATCGCTGCGCTACCAGCTTGCGGGCACCGGCATTGAGGTGGTGGAGCTGGTACCGCCCTATGTGCAGACCGAGCTGCAGGGCGAGCGGCAGAAGAACGACCCCAATGCGATGCCGCTGGCGGAGTTCATCGCGGAGTCGGTCAAGCTGATGGGGCAGCAGCCAACGCCCAGCGAGATCCAGGTGGAGCGGGTGAAGGTTCTGCGAACGGCACCGGCGAGCGGTGAGTACGACGTGCGGTTTAAGAAGTTCAACGACATGATGACGGCGGCGCGGTCGTAGACCAGCGGCCGCTAAGCAGAGACGAGGGTGAGTGCCGGGGTGGTGGCGGCGTGGACTGCCGGTGCGGTTGGACTGGCCGAGTCGCCATCGAGCTCTTCCTAGGCGCCTTCCACTGGCTCGCCGCTGCTCGAAAATAACAGAGCGCGACTGTATAACAGATCTCCTCAAGCGTGGCGTTTGTGCCGAAGGCCCCGACGCCAAGCCAGAGCGCAACAAAAGAGTGCCTGCACTCCCGGACGCAGTCGTTGCGTTACCAGCTGCCATGGACAAGATCGAGGTGGTCGAGCTGACTTTGCCGTACGTGCATACGGAGCTAATGGGGGCACGTCAAGCATCGGACCCGAATGCGATGCCGCTCGACAAGATAGCGAGCATTTCCAGCGGCTTTGCACTTCTTCTGAGCCGAGGAAAGCTTGCGGGCTTACACAAAAGATTAGTTGCTGTACACGGTCTACCTGGGTATGCCCACGGAGAACGCGATGTTAAATCAACTCTCAAAGGCCGACAGGCAATTGCTGAACAGTGACGTTTAGCACTAAGCGACGCGAATTTAGAGACGCTGGCAGGGGGGTCGGCATGTAGCCAAGATCATCCGGCAGTTCACTCCTTGTTGAAGAAGCTTCTGCTCTGCTTCCAGCAGCGCCTGATACTTGACGCATTGAAAAAGTCCGCGGTTGAGGTCTGCCTCATCCGAGATAGGCCCTTTAACCTCAATTCCTACCCACTCAGAGCCATTCTTGAAAAGCACATCAAGACAATCGGCAGAGGCGAAAGCATGCTCCATTCACCACTTAGTTTTCGAGGCAAGCCGAACAGTTCTGGATGCGAGGCTACGAATTTCTTCGTTGCCAGATGTGCTTTCTTCTCACTGCCATCAGCGTGACGGGAGGTTGACACACGAGCCTCTTCCGCTAAAGCTTCTGGTGAAGCGAGCTGTATCGGTGTAAGACCGTATTGTTGCAGTACCGCGTCCCAGTAGCTACAGCTGAAGACGCACGTCAGCATCTCACGAATAACTTGGTTCTTCTCAGGGATTGGTAGTTTCTTAAACTCTTCTTGATCCGGAACGACCCACCCGATGCCCTTACCTGGGGTTCGGTCCTGCTGATTCAGCACAATGCATTGAAGAGGAGAAATCGGACCTTATCCCATCGGCTGGACAGTAGCTCCAGTTCGCGGCCCAACGCTCCTAAGACATAGTTTAGGTTGCGGGGATTGGGCATTTTCAGCTCAGAGGCGAGGCCCGAGTAGTGAATCCACTGACTCGCCTTGGCTTGGCGAACCAGCAACGGAAGTGCTTCAAGCGCACGTCGTTGGAAGAGCTTTTCGCCCCCTCCAAAACCTACCCTGCTTCGGCTGCCGATCTTTACTAAGCATTCCAGTTGGCGATTAACTTGCATGAGCTGTAGTGACTAGTGAAATGTCCAATCAACACAATGCTACGTATAGAAACGTGAAACTTCATGGCGGTTCCTCCCTGCCGAGAGTGTAAAGCTGCAGAGTCGTCTCAACTCTGGCGGAAAACTGCCGCAGCGCCCTGAAGAGTGTGCGGCACGAGCGTGGCCCGGTATGCTGAGTTTGCATATGAGCGAGCAACGACAGGTTGAAAACGGGCAGGAAACAATCAAAATAGAGCTGCCGGACGGGGCGGTGCGGGAGGTTCCCGTGGGGACGACGCCGCTGGAGGTGGCGGCGGCGATTTCGCCGAGGCTGGCTGCGGCGGTCGTAGTGGCGCGCGTGCGGCCGCTGCGGGTTGTGGCGGAAGCGGCCGAGCGCGACGCCGCAACGGAAGCGGGCGTGACCGAGGCGGCCATGTACGGCGCGGCAGACGCGGCCGCGGAGCATCTGGTCGACCTGCGCGAGCCGCTGCGCGAGGATGTGCGGCTGGAGCTCCTGAAGGAGACAGACTCGGACGCGCTGCGGGTGCTGCGGCACTCAGCCGCGCACGTGATGGCGACGGCGCTGCTGGAGCTGTACCCGGACACTAAGCTGGGGCATGGCCCGGCCACGGATAACGGCTTCTTCTACGACGTGTACCGCGAGCAGCCTTTGCGCGAAGAAGACCTGCGGCTGATCGAAGGACGCATGGCCGAGATCGCGGCGCGGGATGACGCGTTTGTACGCGTGTGGAAGCCGCGCGAGCAGGGGCTCAGCCAGTACGAGCAGGCCGGCGAGTTTATGAAAGTGCACTTCATCGAGCGGTTCACACAACCGGGCGAGGAAATTTCGCTCTACCGCAACGGCGGGTTCACGGACTTTTGCCGCGGTCCGCATGTGCCTTCGACCGGGCGGGTCAAGGCGTTCCGGCTGCTCTCGCTTGCGGGCGCGTACTGGCTGGGTGACGAGCGCAACCCCCAGCTGCAGCGCATTTACGGCACGGCGTTTTTCTCGCAGAAAGCGCTCGACGCGCACTTCGAGCACCTGGAGGAGATTGCCAAGCGCGACCACCGCGTGCTGGGCAAGCAGCTCGACCTGTTTTCCATCCAGGAGATCGCGGGCGCTGGGCTCATCTTCTGGCACCCCAAGGGCGCCATCATCCGCAAGACGATGGAAGACTGGATGAAGGATGAATGTATCCGCCGCGGTTACGAATTGGTGTACACGCCGCACGTCGCAAAGGTGAATCTGTGGCAGACCAGCGGCCACGAGGGCTTTTACGCGGCCAACATGTTTACGCCCATGGAGCTCGACGACGCGGATTACCGCATGAAGCCCATGAACTGCCCGTTCCACATCCTCATCTACAAGAACTCGCCGAAAAGCTACCGCAACCTGCCCGTGCGCTACGCCGAGCTCGGCAACGTGTACCGCTACGAGCGCGCGGGCACGATGCACGGACTGCTGCGGGTGCGCGGCTTTACGCAGGACGACGCGCACATCTTCTGCACGCCCGCGCAGATCGAGGACGAGGTGGTCGGCTGCATCGACTTTGCGCAGGCGGTGCTCCAGACCTTCGGCTTTACGGATTTCAAGGTCGAGTTGTCGACCTGGGACCCGAAGGATCGCGCGGCCTGGGCGGGGTCAGACGAGAACTGGGCGCTCGCAACAGGGGCGCTCGAACGCGCGCTCGAACGCAAAGGCATTGCGTACCAGACGATCCCCGGCGAGGCTGCGTTTTATGGGCCGAAGATCGACATCAAGCTGGTCGACGTGCTGGGTAGGCTATGGCAACTATCGACGGTACAGTTTGACTTCAACCTGCCGGCGCGCTTCGAGCTTGAGTACGTGGGGGAAGACGGCGAGCGGCACCAGCCGGTGATGGTGCATCGCGCGCTGTTCGGTTCAGTCGAGCGGTTTTTCGGCGTGCTGATCGAGCAGTTCGCGGGGGCTTTCCCGCTATGGCTCGCGCCGGTGCAGGTGGGCTTGGTGCCGATCGCGGAACGGCACCTGCCGTACGCGCAGGAAGTAAAGACACAGCTGGAACTCGCGGGCTTGCGCGTGGAGCTCGACGGCCGGAACGAGAAGATGAACGCGAAGATCCGCGAGCTGACGCTGCAGAAGGTCCCGTACATCCTGGTGATGGGCGACAAAGAAGCTGCTGCGGGAGCGGTGAGCGTGCGGACGCGCGGAAAAGGCGACGGCGGGTCGATGCCGCTGGTTGACTTTGCCGCGCGTGCAAAGGAGTTGCTGCGTACGCATTCCACGGCGTTGTAGGGGCCGCTTCCTGCGGCGAAGAATCCGAGGCACGGCGGTGAAGGTGCCGGGCAGGGAAGCGGGATCTCCAAAAGCCCCGCTTTTGCTCTCCCGGACGATCAGTGCGGGCCGTGGCCGCCCCCGCCTCCCACGCCGGCACCTCCGCCTGCGGGCCGTGCGGGTTCCGCGTGGGGCTGCTGCTGCGGGGCCGGCGCGGACCGAGGCTGGCTCACCTGTGGTGGGGCTGCCTGAGGCTGCTGCCGTGGCTGCTCCCTTGGCTGCTCTATGCGCGGCTGTTGCGCCTGCTGAGGAGGAGACGGACGCAGCTGCTCGAACTGCGGCTGCGCCCGCTGCTGGGGCTGGTAGGGCTCCCGTTGCGGGCCTGCCGAGCGATTCTGCGACCCTCCCTGGTCTTCAATGATGCGCGGCTGCTGGGTGGATTGCGGACGCGGCTGCTGTACCTGCCGCTGCTGCTGTTGCACCAGCTGCTGGGCGCGCCCCTGTTCCCCCTGCTGCGCCACACCCGTGCGCGTGTCCGGCGTGCGCGCCTGACTTTCAGCGGCTCGGTTTCCGTTGATGATGACGGGCGGCTGATTGCCTTCACCCCGAGGGAGCAGTTCCTGTCGAGCGTTCGAGGGCCCTCGCGGACGGTCGAGCATAGCTCCGCCCTGCGCCGATCTGCCTTCAGGCGGAAAGCCGCCCTGCGCTGACCCCGGCTGTGCCGTCTGCTGGCTGCGGCCCGCAAACCCCGGGCCGGCAGGAGCAAAGCTGCCCGGCCGCTGCTGCGCGAACCCACCCGGGCGGCCCGCCTGGCCGAAACCTTCTCGCCCGGCCAGGGGTGAGAGGCTCGCTGCCACGG